>DAOORK010000001.1:0-443064 GCA_035389185.1 Candidatus Woesebacteria bacterium | reverse complement strand
ACTCCGGGGAGAATTGAGGGGAAACATATTTCCTAATCTATGGTCGGGGTACTCACCAGCGCACAGAAACAAAAGTGCGCAGTCCTCGGTACTCCGGGGAGAATTGAGGGGAAACATATTTCCTAATCTATGGTCGGGGTACTCAGAATTGAACTGAGATCGCGCGCACCCCATGCGCGCATACTGCCGTTATACTATACCCCGAAAATGTACGTCATTTATCGGGGTAGAGGTACTATAACCAGACGATAATGACGAAGTTATTATCGGCGCCAGTTATAAGAGGAAGCGCACAACGACATTTCAATATTCGTACGAATATTGAAGGGAGGCGGAGCAAGCTCTTATACCCCGAAAACGAACATGCCTATTTTATCATGAAATATATGTAAAACGCCCTATTGCGAAAATTTGCTTTTTATCTATAATGAGTTGTAGATTAGTAAAAAACCCGAAAGTTTATGCCTAAAAAAGCCAAAGAAGAAAAAGCAAAAGTTTCCCAGATTACCAACAATAGCGACCGCTTAACTGCCGTCAAGATCGCTATGCAGCAGATCACCAAGCAGTATGGTGAGGGTGCCATTATGCACATGGGCTCTGACAAAATAAATGAGAAAATCCCCGTTATCTCGTCAGGTTCCATCAGTCTTGATCTTGCACTTGGGATCGGAGGTTTTCCTAAAGGTCGCATTATTGAAATCTACGGTCCAGAAGCATCAGGGAAAACGACTCTTGCTCTTCATGTCATTGCTGAAGCCCAAAAAGATGGCGGAGTCGCTGCCTTTATCGATGCCGAGCACGCCGTTGACCCCACTCGCGCAAAATCCATCGGTGTTGATCTAGAAAATCTCCTTCTTTCTCAGCCGGACAATGGTGAACAAGCTCTTGAGATCGCCGAAACTCTCATTCGTTCGGGAGGTGTTGATGTCGTCGTCATCGACTCTGTTGCTGCTCTAGTACCAAAAGCCGAAATCGAGGGTGAGATGGGGGATGCCGCCATGGGTATGCAAGCTCGTCTCATGAGCCAAGCACTGCGTAAAATTACAGGCGCCATCTCCAAAAGTAAATGCATCGTCATCTTTACCAACCAGCTTCGTGACAAAATCGGCGTTATGTTTGGCAATCCAGAAGTAACCACTGGCGGTAAGGCTCTCAAGTTCTATGCCTCTGTCCGTATTGATATGCGCAAGATTGGCAATATTCAAGAAGGCGAAGAAATTATTGGTTCCCGTCACCGTGCAAAGATTGTTAAAAACAAAGTTGCCTCACCTTTTAGGTCAGCCGAGTTTGACATTCTCAATGTAGGGGGTATTAGCAAATTAGGCGATCTTCTCGACACTGCCATCACCTACGGCATTATCGAAAAAGCTGGTGCTTTCCTTAAATATGGCGGTGAAACAATTGCCCAAGGGCGTGAAGCCGCCAAGGCCATTCTTGCCGAAAAACCCGAACTAATGGAAAAAATCCAAAAAGAAGTCATTGCCAAAGTCAATGCCGGAAACACTTCCCCAAAGTGAGATTCGTGCCGGTCTTCTAAAATACGCTGTCTTTTGTCTTAACCGTCGACCGTATTTCCGAGAAACACTTCGTCAAAAATTGGTTCTTCGGACCCAAAAAATGAAATATGGAAACCAACCTGAGGTTATTTCAAAGATACTTGATGATCTTCAAAAAAGTGGTTATCTAAATGACGCCTATCTGGCGGGAGCTTATGTCAGAAGACATCTTGAAAAAGGTTATGGCCCTAGGATCATCAGCTTCAAACTTAGTAGACTCCATCTAGATAAAGATACGATCGAAATAGCCTTGTCCGAAGAAGCAGACACTGACCGTCAATTTGCCTCTATTCAAAAATATGCTGCAAATCATCATAAATTAGATAAACGCAAGCTTGTCTCCAAACTGTACTTAAGAGGTTTTTCGTCCCTTGCAATCAATAGACTATTTGACTCTGAGTACATTGAAGAATAAAATAAGACCAACTAATCTAAGGAATCTATCTTGAATTACGCAATGTCTGAATTAAGTCAAACCAATAAATATCTAAATCAGTCACTCCACGGCTGATTTTTGCGTGTTTTTGTGAGTTTCCTTAGACTAGGTTTATTATTTGTAAACATAAACCATGTCACTACTATCAATATTTAAAACAGAGATTTTCAAAACCGGATCTACTTCGGCTATCTCTCCAGCCAAAAAAGAGGCCCCCAAGGCAGATGCTCCAGCCAAAAAAGAAGAAATTAAAGCTGCACCTCCTGTCGACACCTCAGCTATCTTTGCCGAAGCCAAAGCTCAAGCTCAGTCCCAAGCCAGAGAGATTATTTTGGCTGCCAAGGATGAAGCTTTCAAGCTCAAAGACCAGGCTATAAAAGACGCCCGCATCCAGCTTGAGGAAATCGAAGTTAGAGCTAAAAATATTGCCCAAAAACAACAAAACCTGATCTCTCAGGAAGAACTCCAAAGAAAAGAAAAGCTGTCGTTAGAGTCAGAGCAGAAAAAAATAGATGATTTAAAAACAAAAATCACCGAGCAGGAAGAGGTTATGGCCAAAAAGCTCGAAAAAATTGCCTCATTAACCACCGAACAGGCCAAAAAAGAACTTCTTGCTCAAGTCGAAAAAAGTTCTTCCCAAGAAATTGCCAGAATCGTGAAAGAAACTGAGGAAAGAGCCAAAATTGAAGCCGACGACCTAGCCAGAGAAATTCTTGTAGACTCAATGCGAGCTGGGGCAACCGACTACGTTGCGGAATACACGATCTCCACTGTTCCGATTCCCGATGAAGAAACCAAGGGTAGAATTATCGGCAAAGACGGTCGTAATATCCGTATTTTTGAAAAAGTCTCCGGCTGCGATGTTTCTATGGATGAATCCCCAGACGAAGTAAAACTGTCCAGTTTCGATCCAATAAGAAGAGAGATTGCTCGGGTTACTCTTATTCGCCTAATAAAAGATGGTCGTATTCACCCTGCGCGTATTGAAGAATACTTCGATCGTTCTCGTCGTGATGTTGAACAGGTTATGTTCCAAGAAGGTCAAAAACTTTGTCATGCTGTTGGTGTCTACAACATGCCTCGTGATGTTATTGCCGTTCTCGGACGTTTCAAATTCCGTACCTCCTATGGTCAAAACATGATCAGTCATACTCTAGAAGAAACCAGAATCGGTATCAAACTCGGAAATGAGGTTGGTGCCAATATTGATACTATTCGTCTAGGTTGTCTTTTGCACGACATCGGTAAAGTAATTGAAGGGGAGGGTAATCACGTGGAGTTAGGTGTTAATTTCTTAAAGAAATACAATCTTCCCCAAACCGCCATTGACTGTGTTGCCCAACACCATGAAGACGAAGAATTCAGTTCGGTTGAATCCATGCTTGTTTATATTTCAGATGCCATCTCAGGTAGCCGTCCCGGCGCACGTCATGAAAATACCGAAGAATACGGCAAAAGAATTAAACAACTGGAAGAAATCGCCAGGAAACATCCCGAAGTAGAAGACGCTTACGCCATCTCCGCGGGTCGGGAAATTCGGGTTATTGTTAATCCTGGAAAGGCGGGAGATGACCAACTTTCCATCCTTGCCAAAGCTATCCGCGACGAAATTGGTTCAACTATGACCTTTCCTGGTACTGTCAAAGTTAACGTGATTCGTGAAACAAGGGCAGCCGAGATCGCAAGCTAAGACTTGCATTAACCATAGTTTTGATGGTAACATCAGCTAAATTATTACTACCTTGCTCTGCCCGCAAACCCTAAGGAGGGGATTAAAATGACCAAACAAACTCTCATTGGTATCGTGTCCAAAAAGGTACACCTAACCAAAAAAGCTGTTAAAGAAACCGTTGATTGTTTCTTCGATGAATCAATCGTTGCTCTAGGAAAAGGAGAAAAAGTAGTTATCTCCGGTTTCGGAACGTTCTATGTCGGCAAAGTTGACGACAAGCAAGTCGTTCCTTTTGGAAATGAAGGTAAAAGACAGGTGGTCAAGGGCCACAAAGTCATCAACTTTCATGTTGGCAAGCCATTAAAAAAGAAAGTTTGGTAAATGCCTCAAGTCTTCATCAGGACCTTTGGTTGTCAGGCAAATAAATCTGACTCTGAAAGGATCTTGGGAGACTATCAAGCTCGCGGTTACACCGAAACAAACAAATGGCAGCAGGCTGATGAAATTGTTCTTAACACTTGCTCTGTCCGTCAATCGGCCGAAGATCGTGTTCGTGGTTTTCTTCTAAATCTTTCAAAGTATTTCAATCAACCTGGGAAATCCAAACCCAAGGTCATTCTCACTGGCTGCATGCTTCATTTCAGCGATAAGGAAATCAAGAATCTCCTTCCGGAGGTTGATGAAATTCTTCCAATATCTGAAGTTGGTTTCAACCAAACTGCTGTTCGTAAAGACAAAGAAAATGCCTGGGTTCCTATCTCCACCGGATGCAATTCATTTTGTTCTTACTGTATTGTGCCTTTTTCCCGAGGCAGAGAAAAATCGCGACCGGAAAAAGATATCGTTACCGAAGTCAAAGCACTTGCAAAACAAGGCTATCGTTCGGTCACTCTCCTAGGTCAAAACGTCAATTCCTATGGTCTCGAGAAGTCCGGCATTGCCCTGCGAAAACTTTACATGGACAAAGAGAACTTTAATTCCTCTTCCCTTCCTTCAAATGAGTCTCAATACAACAAACCAAAAGAAACCCCTCCTTTTGTGAAACTTATTCAAAAAATTAGTGCCATCGAAGGCATCGAAAAAATCACTTTTTTTACCAGTAATCCCTGGGATTTCTGGGATGAACTGATCGATGAAATTGTCAGCAATCCCAAAATCGATCGTTTTATTCACCTCCCGGTTCAGTCCGGAAGCAATCGCATTCTTAAGCTAATGAATCGGGGATACACAAGAGAATCGTATCTCTCTCTCACGAAACGTATTCGTGCTCAAGTACCGGATGTTGTTTTCGGAACAGATATCATTGTAGGTTTCCCCGGTGAAACAGATAAAGACTTTCAAGATACAGTCGATTTAGTTAAGGAAGTTGGTTTTAAAGTTGCTTTTGTTGCTCGTTACTCACCTAGACCGGGGACAGCTTCCTTTCGTCTCTATTCAGACGATGTTCCCGCAAAAATAAAAAAACAGCGATGGGAGATTCTCGATAAAATAGCCAACAAAGACAATCTCTCTGTTCGGCCCTTAATTCCATAAATATGGAAAATAAAAAACAACACGTAGTTGTCATTTGCGGTACCACAGCTTCAGGGAAAACAACTCTTGCTCTTCAATTGGCTAAAGAGCTAACCCGGGCAAATATTCTTTCTGTTGATTCAAGGCAGGCTTATCGGGAACTGGATATCGTCACCGGAAAAGATATTCCCGAAGATCTTCCGCCAGAGATTTCTTTTTATGGAGTAAATCTATTTGAGCCAAAAGAAACAGCCAATATTGCTGATTTTGTTCGTTACTCAAAAAAAATAATTGCTGATTCTTATAAAAACAATCTTCCTTTGATCATCGTTGGCGGTTCTGGTCTCTATCTCAAGGCAATTACTCAAGATCTTTCCGATATCTCGATTCCTCCCAACCTCAAACTAAGACACAAATTAGAAAAACTATCTCTGTCTTCATTACAGCAAGAGCTAAAGAAACTAAATTTAAAAAAATATTCTTCTCTTAATCACTCGGACGTTATGAATCCTCGGCGTCTTATTCGTCACATCGAAATCTCTCTCACAAAAAATATCTCAAACTCCAAAGATGAAATGTCCCCAAACACGATTTTCCATTGGATTGGTCTCTCTCAAACTAAAGAAGAGCTACAAAAAAATATCCACGCAAGAGTTTTGGGTCGACTTCAGCAAGGAGCCATTGTTGAGGTCAGTAATCTGCTATATAGATACCCCGATCACTCATTACCAATATTTTCCAGTCTTGGTGTATCTCAAATAAAAAGTTACTTAGAAAAAAAGATTTCCCTTGAAGAATTAATCTCCATTTGGACAAATGCCGAACTAGACTATGCCCGTCGTCAAATAGTCTGGTTCAAGAAACAATCGGACATTGTTTGGTATGATAAAAATAGTGACAAAATAGTTCTTGTCGCAGATCTGAAAAAAATATATACAAACAATGCTTAAAAAAAGACGTGTAACGATTGATATCTCTGTGGCTTCAATATTCTGGATTCTGACAGTGATTCTCTCACTCTTTTTTGTGTCGAGTATTTACACCATATTAATATTACTTTTTACCGCCCTGATCATTACTTTTTCAGTCGATCCAATAATTCAAAAACTGGAATCCAAAAAAATTCCTCGGGCCCTTTCTTCGGTAATTGTCTTAACAACTCTTTTTGCCTCAATTGGCTTTATCATTTCATCGATAATTTCACCGATCATCGATCAAACAACACAGCTTATTGAGAAATTACCCGATTTTGTCAACAAAATCCTTCCCTACAAATTAAATTTCAGCGATTTTTCTTCCCAATTGAGCATTATTCCGGGTAAGTTCGTCAATATTGCCGTCGATACCGTCTCGGTTGTAATCTCAGGCATTGCCGTAATAGTTCTGTCGTACTATCTGCTTCAGGAAAGAAAGCGTCTCAAAGAGAATCTTCAATTTTGGTTTACCGAAAAAGCTGAAGCCTATTACAGTATGGTTACTGACATCGAGACTCAGATTGGTCACTGGTTTAGAGGTGAACTGTTTCTTATGCTTGTCATCGGTCTTCTTGCTTATCTCGGTTATCTCATCATCGGCAATCCATATGCTCTTCCGTTGGCTCTGATTGCTGGTTTACTGGAAATTGTCCCCAATATCGGACCTCTGGTTGCTACTATTTTGGCAGCCATCGTTGGCTTTTCAGTTTCCCCGACCATGGGTATCGGTGCCGTTATCGTCAATGTCATCATCCAGCAGTTGGAAAATAATCTGATTACCCCTGTCATCATGAAAAAAGCCGCAGGCTTAAACCCGATTATCACCATTATTGCCATCATGATTGGTCTTAAAATCGGCGGACCGATGTTGTCTATCTTGGCCATCCCTCTAGTTCTGTTCATCAAGGTGGCTTTAACCCATCTCAAAATAAACAAAACAACCAACATTCCGGAGATTCACTAACTTACCCGCTAAGACAAGCCCTTTCGGGGCCCCTGGTTCATAGTAAGCCGGATTCTGTCGTGGAGGAATATCTATCTAATGCTCGAGACTTCTGGGACGGAAAAGGTACCTTAATCCCAATTCGTCGATTGCAGCGGGGCGGGTTACCACTTTCTCAAAATTACTCTTGAGAAATGTCGCCTAAGGCGACCGTTTCACCTTTATTCGTCTCTGTGGCCCTATCGCGCTTCCCAAGTCACCTTGGGAAGAACCGAGTTTCCTCGGTCACCCTTCCTTTTAGCTGTCCGGACTTTCCTCCTCACCTTACGGTAAGGCATTCCTCACCAGATTCCAGGGGCACATATATTATATCAAGCCTATAGTGCTAATGCAATTTATTGACATTGACGAATCCATTTATCTCCTATAAGATGTAAACATGAACACAAGTGTTTTATACTCCTTCGAAAACTCTCTTTCGTATGCCTTTAACCAAGTCGTTATCGGTATCGTCAATTTTATTCCCAGTCTCCTTGGATCAATTGTGCTATTTCTTGTTGGTCTTTTGGTTGCCGGTTGGCTAAAGACATTAACCGAGAAACTTATTAACCTTACCAAGCTAGGGGGGATTGTCAAAAATGCGGCCATAAAAGAGTTCCTAAAAAACGCTCAAATCACCAGCAAAATCGAAACAATTATCGGCGAAGTCGTTCGCTGGATTGTCATTATTTTGTTTTTTGTGGCAAGTGTCAATGTTCTTGGACTAACTTCATTCAGTGATTTCCTAAACAACATAATTAGGGGTATTCCTACTCTTATCGCTGCCATCTTGATTCTCATGGTTGGTATTGTGATTGCTGGCTTCCTCGAGAAGATGGTCAAGGGCTCTCTCGGGTCCAAAGATCCTGCTTTCTCTCGACTCATGGGCAAAATTGTCAGCTACGCTACCCTAACTATCTTTGTTCTGGCCTCGATCTCCCAGTTGGGTATCGCTAGTTTCTTCATCCAAACCACCTTTATTGGCTTTATTGCCGCTCTTGCCATTGGTATTGGTATAAGTCTAGGTCTTGGATCCAAAGACATCATCAAAACATTACTTGAGGGCTGGTACAAGAATCTTAAGAAGAAATAATTTACACCAACAAAAAACCCGGGGTTGATTTCTCTAGCCTGGGTTTTTTGATTCGATCCGATAAGAGAAAACTCTTATTTAGCACCGATTTTGAACATCTTGGTTCCACAGGTTGGGCAAACAGCCTTAACTGCAGGTTTACCATTTTTCATGGTTACTCTTTCGAACTCAGACACTTCTTTCTTAGCTCTACATTTTACACAATAGATTTGCATTTACTTAGTTCACCCCCTTTCTTGTTGTTTAGTGCCTTGATAAATACATCCATATAGCTAACTCCAAGGCTAGCACAAGCATAGAGATAACCAAAGTCTTTGTCAAGTCTATCAGCATGTGTTTCTTGCTCGGCTCGTTCGTTAAAATCGTCTTTTTCTCCCTTTTTGTGCCTGTTTTGAGCCATTCAGCTTTAACTTGGAATGTTTCATTCTCTGCTCGTCTCTGTTCGCTTAGGATCTTTTCTTTTCTCGTTTTTCGTGATTTTGACATAGTTTGTATAGTAAACTTGATATGTCTATGATACCAACAATTTATGTATACGGAGGCATTGCTCTCTGGCTGATAATCATCACAGTTCTTCTTACCAGAATGCTTCTTCACTACAAAGGACTCACCGCCAACGTTTCTAAGAAGGATCTTATCTCATCTCTCAATCATCTAATCTCAATTTCAGAAAGAAACGCCGAAGACCTCAGACAGCTAACCGAAAAACTGAATAAAGAGATTGGTGAAAACAAAAAACATCTTCAGAAGATGGGTTTCAAGCGCTACAATCCCTTTACCGATACCGGCGGTGACCAGAGCTTTACCGCGGCCCTACTTGATGACTTAGGGGATGGAATTATGATAAGCTCATTACATAGTCGCGAAAACACTCGGCTTTATGCCAAAAAAGTAGAAAAAGGCGAAGTCCAGGGTCAAGTTCTAAGTAGCGAAGAACAAGAAGTTATCAAACAAGCACTCAAATAATCCATGCCCTCAGCTAAACAGTTTCCTGTCAAAACTATTATTGCCTTAGTCGCCACGTTTCTTGCTTCTGGCGGCCTAGCCTACGCCGTGGTTCCCCCCTCAGGAGGAGTTCTAATTTCTCCCAAAACAGAAACCGTCTCCGAATCGTCCATCAGTAGCAGTGGTTTTAGCCAGTTTGCCAACGAGCCAAAAACAGAAGCCTGTCCTCTAAACGGTAAACTCTACAGTAAATCGGAAAAAACCCTTTGGGAAACCCGACGTCCAATTTTAGCTATGATTGAAAATCATGTTGATTCTCGTCCCCAATCGGGTCTTTCTTATGCAGACATTATTTATGAAGCAGTTGCCGAGGGAGGAATCACTCGTTTTATGGGTGTCTTCTACTGCGGAGCCCAAGGTGATACGGCCAAAATAGCTCCTGTAAGATCTGCTCGTATTTACTTTGTAAACATCGCCGCCGAGTACAACACTCCGATATACCTTCATGTGGGAGGCGGAAACTGTAGTCGTGATGAAGCTTCTGGTCAGTGTACCTCCAACAAAAAAGCCTGGGCAATCGAAGAGCTCACCAAGCTTGGATGGAGAAAACCGGGTGGCAATGATTTTGACACCACAGGAGACATTGGAATGCCTGTCCTTGGCCGTGACTACAACCGTCTTGGCACAGACAAGGTCGTCGCCACAGAACACACCATGGTTGGTTACCTATCCGCAGCTTGGAAAGAGGCCGCTGAGCGTGGCTTCACCGCCAAGATGAGCAACGACACTCCTTGGTTATCCAGCTTCACCTCATGGAAAAATGCTTCAAGCGTTACTACCTCTGGCTCATCGGCAATTAATGTCAAATTTGGTTTTTGGGACAACCAACCGGACTTTGACGTTGAATGGAAATACGACACTACTTCAAAAACCTATCTTCGTTACGAAGGCGGTTCATCTCATGTTGATCTCGAAAACAATCGACAGCTATCCGCGGCAAACGTTGTTGTTCAATTCGTCAAAGAAGAAGGTCCTCTCGACGAACACAAACACATGTTCTACTACGTCACCGGTAACGGTACAGGATACATTTTCCGCAACGGCCAGGCAGAAGAAATCACCTGGAAAAAGGCTACCCAAACATCAAGAACTCTCTTCTACGACAAGTCTGGCAAAGAAATCACTTTTGTTGCCGGAAATATCTGGGTAGAATTATTACCCATTGGCAACAAAGTCGAGTACAATTAGGGTATATTAGCTATCGGGCCTGCCCTAAAATATGGCCAAACTATCAGACCTAATTATCTCAAAGGTTAGAGTAAAACTCCTAAAGATTTTTCTTTCGGACTCCAAAAACATGTTTTATGTTCGCGAGTTGACTCGTCAGACAAAAGAGGAAATTAATGCTGTCCGGCGCGAATTAGATCACCTGCAAAAAGCTGGTCTTCTAAAAAGTGAGAAAAGAGGTAATCGTCTGTACTACTCGGTCAAAACCTCATTTTCTCTTTATCCCGAACTATCAAACCTAGTTGCCAAGTCATCTGGTTTAGGCAAACTTGTTTTAAAGAATCGTAGCAAACTAGGATTTGTAAAATACGCCTTTGTATCCCAAAAACTCGCTCGTGGTCTGGAGAGGAATCCGGAAGATGTTGATCTGATGCTTGTGGGCAAAATAATCATGCCCCAAGTTGCTATTTTGGTCAAAACAGCAGAAAAGATGCTTGATACGGAAATAAATTATTCTTGTATGACCGAAGACGAGTTCAAATACCGCAAAAATCACCAAGATCCATTTATTATCAAAGTTCTTCTCCAGCCGCGAATCACTCTTCTTGGAGACGAAATACAAATGCTTTCATAAATGGCTACTCAGAAAATTCTCAAGGTAGGTAACTCCCTAGGTATTACGCTCCCGGCAAACCTGGTAAAAGATCTGTCTCTCAAGGCAGGGGATCAGGTAGACGTAATCCGTGATCTTTCAAATTCTCTGTCCATAAACTTTATCGACAGTCATCAGCTTAGCTTAGGCCTTCCTTCGCAAAACAGGCACAAAAAACATATATAATTCAATCCATGACTCTTACCAAACCGCACAAGGTTTTTATCTTTATTTGCCTTCTCACTATAGTCTCTCTGTATATTGTTCTTCCAACGAATCTTTTTGGCATTACCCTTCCTCGGCTAAGTGCTCGGATAGGTAATCTGGATCTCTCTCAAGAAATTGAACTCAAACAAGGTCTAGATATCAAAGGGGGACTTCAGGTTACTTTGACTGCCGATATGACCAATATCCCCGAAGCAGACCGCAATACTGCTCTTGAGTCGGCAAAAACAGTCATTAGTCGTCGTGTCGATCTTTACGGTGTTTCGGAATCCAACGTCAAAACGGTTGTTTCTGGTAGCGATTACCGTTTAATTCTTGAGCTTCCAGGAGTTACTGATCCACAACAAGCACTTGATCTAATTGGTCAAACGGCCAAAATGGTCTTTGCTCTGCCTCAATACACCCCAGGGGAGACTGCTTCGGACTCAGCTATTCTTTCCGGTTTTACCGAAACCGATCTCACCGGAGCTGACTTATCCAAAGCCTCAATAACTTTCGAAACTCAAGACCGTCAGCCAGGAGTATCTCTTCTTTTTAAAGAGACAGGAAAAATAAAATTTGCTCAACTAACCAAGGAAAATCTCGGCAATCCAATTGCTATTCTTCTCGATGGTTATCCAATTACCATGCCCACAGTTGAGTCCGAAATCACCGATGGCAACGCCCAAATCACCGGTAATTTCACTACAGACGAAGCCAAAGCCCTTGCTGTCCAGTTAAATGCCGGTGCTCTTCCGGTCCCCGTCAGTGTCCTAAGTCAAAAAAATATTCCTGCCACGCTTGGAGCAGACTCAATCCAAAAGAGTGTTTTAGCCGGAGCCATAGGTCTTTCAATGGTGGTTGTTTTTATGATCGGCAACTATGGCTGGATGGGTTTTATCGCTTCCATCGGTCTAGTTCTCTACGGGATTTTTACTCTTGCGCTCTACAAAATTATTCCGGTTGTTCTCAGTCTTCCCGGTATCGCCGGTTTCCTTCTTTCCGTGGGTATGGCTGTCGATTCCAATATTCTTGTTTTTGAACGTTACAAGGAAGAAATTAGAGCCGGTCGTAGTTGGAAAGTGGCTTTGGAACTAGGTTTTGGTCGGGCTTGGGACAGTATCAAGGATGCCAACACCGCTACCATCATCGCCGGTTTTATTCTTTTTAATCCTCTCGACTGGAATTTTCTTAATACCTCTGGATCGGTTAGGGGCTTTGCTCTTACCCTTATTTTAGGTATCTTTATCTCACTCTTTACCGGTATTGTCGTGACTCGTAATCTTCTCCGTCTCTTCTACCGCGGCAAAACTTTAGAAAATAAAACAGCCAAATAATATGAACTGGATGAAACGTCTCTATCTATATTTCGTCATTTCTGCTTTGATAATTGTGCCAGGTATCTATTCACTAATTCGTTTCGGTTTCAAACCTTCGATCGAGTTTACTGGAGGGTCACACTTTACTGTCGAAAATATACAGCCCAATTCAGACGTTGTTCTTCAGTCATTCAAAGACTACACTCCATCTATAGAAAGTTCTTCAACTAACTCAGTAACGCTAAAAACCAAAAACATCTCTCAGCAAACTGCCCAAACAGCCATCGACACCTTAAAAGAAGACAACCCGGAAATAAAAATCACCAGTTTTGAAAGTATTGGTCCTGCTCTTGGCAGAGAAACTCTCCGCAAAACAGTCACAGCCCTTGTTCTTTCCAGTCTTTGTCTTCTTCTGTACATTAGCTTTGCTTTCAAACAAATAAAATACGGTGTCTGCGCCATTCTGGCTATGCTTCACGACACGTTGGTGCTTCTTGGTAGTTTCTCACTGTTGGGGCATTTCTTCGGTATCGAAGTGGACCTTTTATTCGTCACGGCGGTACTAACAATTCTTTCCTTCTCCGTTCACGACACTATTGTTGTTTATGACCGCATTCGTGAACTTTCGCATAAAAACAAAAGTGTGTCTTTCATGGATCTGGTAAACTCCGCGGTTACCGAAACCATGGTCCGCTCGCTAAACAACTCCTTGACCATTATTTTTATGCTCCTGGCTCTTTACCTCATCGGCGGCGAAACCACCAAATATTTCTCATTAGCGCTCCTCATTGGTACCATCACCGGTACTTATTCATCCACCTTTACCGCTGCCCCGCTCCTTGTCGTCTGGCATAAACTCTTTGAAAAGAAATAACGACAAAAGCAGATAATTTCTCTGCTACAATCAACGCGTACTCTTACAAAGGAGGATAAATTGTTCAGGCCTTTCAAAAAGTTCAAAAAGAAACAAGATCCAACCCCATCCGAAGAAAAAACCACCTCTGTTGTGTTCATTACTTTCGACCAGGGTGGATGGTGCGAATGTGGCCATTGCGGTTCGCAGGTCAGCGGGTATGAAAAACACTGCGGTAACTGTGGCTACAAATTTGTTCCCTCAGAAGGCCCGCCCTCTGATATCGGTGCCAGTTGGGGAGGTTCTGATTTTTAAATTCTTACCCTGCTATTTATTAGCAGGGTTTTTTGTGCCCAATTCTTTAATTCGTAAAAGTAAATATTCACGGTTATTTTTACTGGTATCTTCCAACACTTCCTCGAATAATGTCTTAAGTATTTTTCCGATAACAGGGCTCGGTTCAACTTTCAAAGTCTCCATCACATCTTTGCCGTTAACAGCCATATCCTTTATCTCCATCGGTTCATAAAGTTGTTCCCCGATTCTTTTTTGCAGTTCCATAAATCTCCAGCTTGTTGTTGTACTGCCGCTTCCTTTTCGGTCGGCAATTCGCAATAGCACCATATCAGCGATATTATCCTTGCCCACCTTTCTAATAATCCTTCTAATAGCAGCATCCGTCATCTCCGGTTGATAGGCAAACATGTGCATCCTTACCAAAGTAACCAATTTTTCTGTATCCTTATTGGTAAACCTTAGTCTTTCACAAATTTCTTTCACCATTTTTGCTCCCACAACTTCATGTCCATAAAAAGTAATCATTCCTCTGGTTGGTTGGATAAAACCGCAGTTGGCGCACATGGTCGTTTCCTCGGCTAGATCGCGGAACATCTTTCCGCATTTTCTGCATTTAAAGCGTTGCGATCGAGGTTTGCCAATATCGTGAATCAAAGCCGCAAGACGTACGATTGGATTTGGGGACGAACAGTTTCTCAAGCCTTCCAATTGATGATCCAAAACTGTTAGTGTATGGTGACCTCCTTGCATGACCCCTTTCCCTTCCAGTAACTCGGGCATAATATCATTCATCAATCCGGTAGAAATCAAAAGTGATACCCCATCTGCAGGATACTCCGATCCAATTATCTTCATCAGCTCATCTCTCACTCTTTCTCGGCTGATATTTTTTAACAAATGAGATTGTTGAGATATTGCCGCCAAAGTATCTGTTTCGATAGAAAATTTTAGTATCGCGGCTTGTCTTATCGCCCTCATCATTCTAAGAGCATCTTCACCGAAGCGTTTATTAGGATCTCCGACTGCTCGTATTAGTCCTTTTTCAAAGTCGGTTAAACCCCCAACCAAATCAATTAGTTCATATCTTCCTTTGTCCAAACCGACAACCATGGCACTAACAGTAAAGTCTCTTCTTGTTACATCTTCTTCCAAAGTTTTTCCCCAGCTGACGTTGTCCGGTCTGCGGAAGTCGGAGTATTCCTTCTCGGATCGGTATGTTGTAATCTCGTATAGTTCTTTTTGTCCGTTTACTTCAACCTCGTAAGAAACGGTTCCAAAATCATTATTATAAAAAGGTTCGTATTTTTCCAGGACTTCCAAACTCTGTTCCGGAGTTGCGTTGGTCGTTAAATCACAGTTTTCCGGAGTTTTTTCTAACAGTAAATTTCTTACTCCTCCTCCCACCAAGTAAATCTCAAAACCAGCCTTTTGATATAGCTCCATCACCTGCTTCAATTCCACAGGAATCAGCGCTATCTCATCAGGAAATAATAATCTTTTTTGCACGACTAAATTTTATCACGCGAAACAAGGTAAAATACGCTTATGATCGTAAGCTTCGAAGATCTCCTTGTTCAACTAGGATCAAAAAGAAAAGACATCAAATCAGATAGGCTGAAACAGGTCTATTTGTTTGCGGCCGAAAAACACTCGGGACAAAATCGAGATTCAGGCGAGCCATATATCAGTCACCCTCTTTCCGTCGCCTATATCCTTGCCAGTTGGGGACTGGATCAACCTAGTGTCGAAGCCGCTCTACTTCACGATCTTTTGGAATACACAGATGTCAAGATAGACGAAATTCGTCATCGATACGGAGACGAAGTCGCCGATTTGGTCGAAGGAGTGGATCGAGTTAGTAAGGTCAAATTAAAAGGCAGTCAAAATGCAGAATTTCTAGAAAATCTTAGAAAGATGTTTGTGGCAATGGCTCAAGATATTCGTGTTGTTCTAATTCGTCTTGCCGATCGTCTGCACAATATTTCTACTCTAGAAGCGATTCCCATTTCCAAACAAAAACGAATCGCTGTCGAAACTCTCGAAGTCTACGCTCCACTTGCAGAGCGTCTGGGTATGGGTCGTCTAAAAGGAGATCTTGAAGATTTATCCTTCCCCTATATTTTCCCTGAAGAATATCAATGGCTAAAAGAAGTCGCCAAACCCCACCTCAAATACTCAGAAAACAATGTTCGGGAAATCATGAAAAAAATTCGCCAGCAGTTAGTCAAACACGGTATCTCGGCCAAAGTCGAAGGTCGGCCAAAACGAATGTACAGTCTTTATCGCAAACTTCTCAGACCGGAGTTTGGTCGCGATATCACCAAAATTTACGATCTGATGGCTATTCGTATTATTACCAAAGATCTTCCCAGTTGTTACTCAGCTCTTGGGGTAATCCACCAATACTGGAAACCCTGTCCGCAATATAGTATCTCCGATTTTATTGCCCAACCAAAACCAAACGGGTATCAATCAATTCATACAAAAATCTTTGATAACAAAGGCAATATTGTTGAAGTTCAAATTCGTTCAGAAGAAATGCATCTCACTGCCGAGTATGGTGCCGCTGCTCATTTTGCCTACTCAGACGCCAAAAGTCACGGAGCCAGTGACGCGGATCTTGAAGCTGGAGTTGCCTTCAAAATTTCTCAGAAAATGTCTTGGATTAAACAGCTTGCTGGTTGGCAGCAACAAGTTCTCAGTCCTTCAGAATCTTTGGAAGAATACAAACTTGACGCTCTTTCACATCATATCTATGTCTTTTCTCCCAAGGGTGACGTTTATGATCTTCCCGAAAACTCCACTCCAGTCGACTACGCCTTCAACGTTCATTCAGACCTTGGTTACTATATCCAGACGGTGATCGTTAACGGCAAAATTGTCCCTCTTGATTATCAGCTCAAAAGCGGCGATATCATCGAAATCCAGAAATCAAAAACTGCTCGTTGCCCAAACAGAAACTGGCTAAGTTTTGTAAAAACCCATCGGGCAAAAGAAAAAATTAGAAAAGACCTTCAAGGTAATTCATAGCGGTATAAAATTGAACAGTACCCATGAAAATAAAACTACCCCCAACCTCCAAACTGCGATTTTATCTTGATATTCTTGCTCTTCTGAGCCTCTCTAGTTTCTTGATTTTTTTTCCGGTACTTGGGTCTATCCCCAGTTCGCCAAAACCGGCAGTCAAGTCTGCTTTTATTAGCGAACCGGCCATGCCGGTATCCAAAGGACTTCCGGTCCCTGAGCTGACCGCCGGTAGTGTCTACGTCACCGATCTCACAACAGGTATAGTTCTCTTTGACAAGAATCCACACCAAAGACTCAAACCTGCCTCCCTCACCAAAATCATGACGGCTTTAGTTGCCCTCGATTATTATGATCAGGACACCGTTTTGTCTATAAAGAATGGGGAGAACTCCCAGGGAAGCACCGCCAAACTTCAAAAAGGAGACAATCTCACTTTTACAGATCTTCTTTTTGCCCTACTTGTCCCTTCAGGAAATGATGCCGCCCTCACTCTTGCCGAAAATTACCCCGGTGGTTACCAGTCATTCATTGCCAGAATGAATTCCAAAGCAATCGAGCTGGGATTAAAAAACACTCATTTTGTTAATGTCTCCGGAGTGGAAAGCCAGAATCACTACACTACCGCGTATGATATCTCTGTTATTGCCAAGTCAGCTTTAGAGAGGCCTCAGTTTACCCAGATTGTCTCAACTCAAAAAGTAACCCTAAAAAGTTTAAAGGGCAATTTTTATCCTCTGGAAACAACCAATATCCTTTTAGGAGAACCTGGGATATTTGGTGTAAAAACTGGCTGGACCCCGGAAGCAGGTGAGTGTTTGGTAATTCTTGCCGAAAAAGATGGTCATCAGATTGTTATCAGTCTTCTCAACAGTAAAGACCGTTTCAGTGAGGCCCAAATTATTTTCGACTGGGTTTTTAACAATTTTGTTTGGGAATAAACTATTTCACCATTGAGTCACTCACTGCCGAGATATATGCAGTAAAACCCTGATCACCCAAGAAGACATAAACTGGCATGGCGTACCCTGTTGGAGTGCTCGCATCGAAGTAGCCAAGGAATATTCTTCTAACCTTTATCTCTCCAGAAGCTGAAGTACCCGAATAAACATAACCGCCACCATTTTGTAACTCTTCCCAAGCTTTCTCCCCGGTTTTAATTGGATATATACCGCTTTTTGTGTAGTCGATGGCGTTATAGCCATAAGTCATACCGATCACTTTTTCACTGGTATTTTTTGATCCGGACAAAATCATTCGTACCACTCCCTGGTTTGGATCAAGACGATAAAAGGGGTAACTCGCCTTAACTTCTTTAGAGTCACTATCAGGGTCAATTTCGTCGATGTTTTTTCTAAACAAGTCAAGTTGAACAAAGTCAGCATCAGAAAGAGACAGAGCCGTTCCCAGCTTGCCTCCTTCGTCTTTCAGGTAACCAATTTTTTCAACTCCCACGATATCGCTGGCCAACAAACCGACCTTATTTAGATAATTTTCAGCATCGGTAATTACCGATTTGTCAGAGCCAAAACTGGCCGCCACGGCAAGAGAAGGATTATTTTGCCACTGTCTTGTCAAAGTAAAATGTTTCGTCACAATATTCATTTCTAATCTGGAGCTCAACTGATCTTGGTTTGACCAAATATAACTGGAAGCAGTTTTTATTTCCGGAGTAAAAAGAAATCCCAAAGCGGCGGCGGTTCCGATAGCGTTTTCGGCATCCGAAAAAGAACTTTTTTTTATCGGTTCGGAATAAACATACATTGTGTCAACAAAGGTGGGGATATCACCTGTTGGTAACTCCAAAACCATTTTGGGTCGATTTTTACTTTCCGGAAACACTATTTTAGGTAACACGCCAAAGTCCATTGTCGGGGCAGTAACAGTCGGATGAGTCGCTTTGTAATAATTAACTAAGGCTGTTCCCAAGTACCACAGAACGGTAATTCCCAAAAAAGCGATAATACCCCATTTAATAATTTTTCTGGCAGCAACCGATGTCTCTGTTAGTGTCGTCATAAGCTAAATAAAGTATACTATCACTATGGCTGATACGCACGTAAGAACCAGGATTGCTCCTTCTCCAACCGGAGTTCCTCACATCGGCAATACTCGTACTGCTCTTTTTGATTATCTACTTGCTAAAAAATACAACGGCGAGTTCATTCTCCGTATCGAGGACACAGATCAAGATAGGCTTGTTCCTGGTGCAATCGACAAGATTTACGACATACAAAAATTCTTAGGACTAGTTCCCGATGAAGATCCCGTTGTTGGCGGTCCGGTTGGTCCTTATATCCAAACCCAACGACTTGATATTTATCAGCAATACGTTCAGGAGTTAGTCAATATTGGTGCCGCTTATTACTGTTTTTGTTCGGAAGAGCGTCTCGAAGAGCTTCATAAAAAAGATCAATATGCCAAATACGACCGTCATTGTCGTAATCTTTCAGCCGAAGAAATCAAAACCAAACTCGATTCAGGAGCACCATTCGTTATTCGTGCCAAAATTCCCGAAACAGGTTTTACCGTGTGGCACGATCTGGTTCAAGGTAAGCTTAGCCTTCCCAATACCGAGTGTGATGATAAGGTTCTCATGAAAACAAATGGTATTCCCACATATCATCTTGCCTCGGTCATTGACGATCATCTGATGAATATTTCCCATGTAATCCGTGGAGTTGAATGGATGATGTCCACTCCGGTCCATCTATTCCTCTATGAATCCCTAGGTTGGCAGCCCCCGATCCTCGCCCATGTTCCTCTTATTCTTGGCCCAGACAAAAGCAAACTTTCCAAACGTCACGGTGCTAAGTCTGTTCTTGGATATGCCGAAGATGGGTATCTTCCTGAGGCCATCAATAACTTCCTTTTCTACCTTGGTTTTTCCTATCAAGATAACTCCGCTCTTCTCACCCTCGACGAGATGGTTAATGTCTTTGACGAACATAAAATCCAAAAACAAAACGCCATCTTTGATATTCAAAAATTAAATTATTTAAATAGTCAATGGATAAAAAAACTTGACTCGGAGGAGATCTTTAATAGACTAAAGAGTTTTATTCCCGAGGAATGGCAAAAAGAAAAGGATAAAGTAATTTCTATTGTCAATATTGCCAAAGAAAGAATGTATACCTTATGTGATTTTGTTCCTGCCTCAGACTATTTTTTCTCCTCGCCGGCCGTCGACAAAAAAGTTGTTTTAGAGCAATCAGCCCACTCCGAGGAAGAGACAAAAAAATGGTTTTTATCAGCCTGTAATTTAATTGAAAAAACGGCCATCTTTACCTCAGAAAATCTACATCAAGAATTTGCAGATCTTCAAAAAGACTCAGGCTTTTCACCAAGAGAAGCCTTTATGTCTCTTCGAGTCGCTATTTCGGGAAGGACAGTCACTCCGCCTCTCTTTGATTGCTTTGTAATTTTAGGAAAAGAAGAAACGCTCAAAAGGCTTAAATCCGTATTTGCCTAAACCATGCCAGAAAATAACTTACAAAACTCGATAGCCAAACTTGAAAAGAGGTCGGATCAACTGCGTAAAAGAATCCTAAAAAATCCTTCAGCCAAAAAGTTTTTTAAGAAATCATCTTTACTAGCCTTTAATCTTCGGGAAAAATCAAGCCGCATACTTGCTGGGGCTGGCCTTGTTGGTAGCCTTTTGGTTATGCCCATGCCGGACTCTCCATCAGTTCCCATGGAAGTGTCCCAACCCGTTAAATCAGATCTCTCAAATCAGCAAAAAGTCTTAGGCAACCTTCAGGAGATTATTCCCCATCAGCCCACAAAACTTTCTTCGGATCAAGCGCAAAAAGTTGAAGAATTAATTTCTCAAAACACACAGATCAATGTTAAGGCGGTTCTAGATGGGCAGTCCCTGAATCACCATATTGGTTATATCGGATTCGAACAGCACCTCAAACGCTACCCCGGAGATACACTCAGCGGTCATGATGAAATTCAAGAAGCCGGCATGGCCCCAGGTCTTGGAGCGTTTGGATATTTTGCCAAAGATTCCCAGGACTACTCCACAAAAACGTATTTAGAGGAAAAATATTACTGTGTAGTTCAAACTCTATATCTAGAAAACTGGAATACAGACCATCGATTCCTAAAAGACTGGTACGCCTTCCGCAAAATGATGGTTATCAATCCGGTTAATGGAAAAGCCGTTGTCTGTGCAATTGGTGATGCTGGTCCGGCCGAATGGACTGGAAAACAGTTTGGCGGTTCTCCTGAAACAATGCAGTATTTAGATTTGAACAAGGGTCCAAAAAAAGGTCTTATTCTAATGTTATTTGTCGACGATCCAGAAAACAAAGTACCTCTGGGTCCGGTTAATTATTAAAATCTATGGCACCATTATTCTACGATCACTTGGTAATTAAGACTTCGATTATTGAGATAATCAATCAAAAGCCGGAACCCGAAAATCAAAAGGGGAAAGCTCTTCAGCTTATCGATGACATTATCTATGAAGGCATCATGGCTCACGTGCTCGAAAAGCTCGATACCAAGCACCACACAACTTTTTTAACACAAGTCCAAGAACGCCCCTATGATCCAGAACTAATAAATTACCTAAAAGAACACATTGGATCTGATATCGAAGATGAAATTCGCCAAGAAGCAGACAAAGTTGTCAAGAAAATCTTAAAAGATCTTCAATAATGTGTTAATCTAATAGACATGGATGAAGAAAAATGCCCCAAATGCGGCGCACCACTCGCCGAAATTACTGAAACCCCTACAGGTCGCCGTCTCCGACGTTGCTCTAAAGGTGTTTGGAACACGGAAACTCACAAGACTGATGGTTGTGACTACGTGAAGTGGCTTGAGATCGAACCTCAAACCCTAGACGAAAAATGCCCCAAATGCGGCGAACCGCTAGTTCTTCAGGTCACTCGTTTTGGAAAGAAAATGAAAAAATGTAGTGCTGGGGGCTGGGACAAAGAAGCCAAAAAAGCCACCGGTTGTGACTACGTTGAGTGGATCAATGGTACCACTGAAAAACTGGACGAAAAATGCCCCAAATGTGGCGAACCCTTAGTTCTCTATACAACAGCTGCCGGTAAAAAAATGAAAAAGTGTTCTACTTCTGGTTGGGATCGCGATGCCAAAAAAGCCACCGGTTGTGACTACATTCAGTGGTTAAAAGTGGAGTTTAGTTCCGAGCCCCAAAACGGCGAAGAATTTCTTCCTCCGGAAGACATTTTTTAAATCAAAAAAAGCCAACGATTTCTCGTTGGCAATAACTCTAGAGAGTAATACCGTTCACCTCAGCATAAAAATCGATATTCTCTTTTTTGGCGTAGAAACTGTTTTCGTCAAGATCACCCCACTTGATCACAGTTACAGGTGAATAAATGGTTATATTTGGATAATAGGTTTTCAAGTCTTCAACTGCTTTTTCCAGGGAGTCATATCCATCAGCCTGAAACTCTTCGGCTGAAACTGCAGCCAGAATGGTCAATCGTGCTTCAGTAATGCTCGTTAAGACCGTCCATGGCTGGATGTGACAACAAATCATCAGTGGTCCCGGATGATAATCACGATGTCCCTCGCGGATGGTTATTTTCTTTTTACCAGTCATTATTGCCATCCGATCCACAGGGTTAGGTGCAATCAGAAGTGCCTGCAAAGCTTGTTTCATAAGCCTCCTTTAATGTGCTTGAAAGATTCTAACACAAAAACGAAAATAGCTGGTTTAGATTATTTATACAGGTGATTTCTTCGGATATACTCCTCTACTTCTTCGGTCACTAAACCGGTAATTGACTCACCTTTTCCTATCTTTTCTCTTACTTCGGTACTTGAAACATTCAACTGATCAACATCCAGTATTTCAAAATTATCCGGCAGATCCAAACTCTTTGGATCTGGATAACCGGGTCTGGGTAATATCAGGAAGCGGCAGTTATTATAGAGTTCTTCTCCTCTCACCCACACAGTCTGGATTTCGCACTTTCCTCCGTATTTTTCCATCGGTACAACAGAATCAACTCCTGTAAACCAGATAATTTCTGCCTCTGGATACTGCTTTATAAACTCTTCAACCACTTCGACTGTTGGTGTATTTCCGCCATAAACATCGGAAAACTTTATATTAAACTTTGTCTTTCCTTGCCAAAGCCAATCGGTAGGGAAGGTTAAAATGGTCATTGCCACTCGATGATCGGGTGCCACAAAACCTTCTTTGTCCGGCCTGATTCCTGATGGGATCCAAAAGATTTCGTCGAATTTTTCGCTATTCAACAGACTTTCAATCATGTGCCTGTGACCCATTTGGGGTGGATTCGCCGCCGATCCACCGATACCGATTCTTAATTTCTCCATATTCTTATCATATAGTTTTTATTCCTTTTTCGGCAGGGATCATTTTACTTTTTTAAAAACAGAAAAACTCGTTTCGGAAATCCCTCTCTGCTGGAAGTTGTCCGGCACAGCCATTTCTTTCAAGTCGGCAAATACCTGACTTAAATCAATGTTTTGAGAAACAACGTTATCACAGACAACCAATCCTCCTGTCTTAAGCACCCTGACCATATCTTTTAGTTGTTCAGCGGTAGTTTCTGTAAACAAACAAAACGTTATTATCAAGTCAAAATTCTTTTCCGGGAAAGGCAGTCGGGAATTATCTGCTACTATTTTTATTCCATTTCCCAATCTCGGAAAATATTTTGTTCTATCAGGTTCATACTCCTCCAAACTGGTATGGAAAACTTTTTCTTGGCCAAAAATTTGTTTTGGAAATCCATCGTCACCAGAACCGGCATAAAGAATTCTTTCAGGTCTGTACACTTCTTTCAGCCACTGCAAAAACAAATACTGGGACTCTTTATAATCTCTCACTATTTCTTCATCCAACTCAGCCGTTTCAGGATCTTCTTCCCGGATTGGATAAACTGTCATAATAGCTTCATTTTCAATTATTTCTCTTACTTCTTTAGTGATGATTCCCATATTTATACCCTCGGTCATATCGGGATTATAGCAATAATTTTCCAAGTTTAGGTTTAATTTGGTTGCCAAAATACTTCTATAATGGGTATATGAAGACCAAAAAACCTAAGAAACTAAACCGTAACCTAAAAACTGTTATTCTTTTGGTTCTTTCAATTCCAATTTTCTTCTTCTCTCTTTTCCTCTTCGGAGAAGTCTTTGGCGGAGATATATCAGGTCTTGGTCATCTTTTCCAAGTTATTCCTTTGGTGTTGCTCTGGATTGTAGTTTATAAATATTTCTAAACTAAGGCATACAGTTTGGCCATATTTTGCCTTTACTTTTTGACAGGGCATAGGCCGCAGTCTGCACCGATTCCTCCGCAGAGAAACGTAAATCCGGGTTTGTATCTTCACCCATTTCCATACGGATAATCCCCCAGGTGACGGAATTGAACTGAAACAAGCCAGCATATGGTCCATTGATTGCGTTTGATCTAAAACCGGACTCGCAAATGGCGATATACCTGATTACATTCGGATCCACCCCGTATTGAGAAGCAAATCTCTCCACCAATCCATAAATCGTTTCTGGCGTCTCGGCAGTTGGGGTTGGCGTCAGTACTGGAGTAGGTTTCTTAGTAGGTTTTGGTGTGGAACTGACCGTTGCCTCGGCACTCACGCTTGCCGTTGGCGTTATTATTACCGTTGGGCTAATGAGTCCCTTAACCTCTGGCTCCACACGATTACTCTGCCAGATAATCAATCCGGCCGCCAAAGGCACAAATACCATAAATAACACTCTTGCTTTCATCACCAAGATTCTATCATTTGTGGTATAATAACCTATATTGTTCTTAGATCGAGCATTTAGCTCACACGTTCGACGGCCTCCAGTTGTCTAACCTGAATCTTTCTAAAGGGCAACTGAGGAGACAGTATTCTCCCTACGATATGTATAAAAATAACCATTTTGGTGGTCATAGCTCATCTTGTCGCCAATTCGGCAACAAACGTAATTTCTCAAGGAACCGTTTTGCTGCCAAAAAAATAGATCCTCGATTATTCATAAGTCCGGCCATTGAAACGAAAGTAGAAGATGTTGTTATTGAACATCAATTTTCCGACTTTCCTCTCCAGCAGGTACTTCTCGATAGATTGTCATCTCTCGGCTTTACCATACCTACTCCAATTCAAGACAAAACTCTTGCCAAAACACTCTCCGGGGTTGATATCATCGGTTTAGCCGATACCGGTACTGGCAAAACACTTGCTTTTGCTCTGCCAATTCTCAACAAAATCTTAAACGATCGCAATCAAAACGCATTAATCATTGCCCCAACCAGAGAGTTAGCAGTTCAAATCCGTGACGTATTTCGTAGTCTTTCCGAAGGTTTGTCTATTTACCCCTGCCTTCTTATCGGCGGTTCCAATATACAACGTCAGATAATGGATCTTCGCCGCCGCCCCCATATTTTTATCGGTACTCCGGGGAGACTGCTTGATCTTTATGAACGCAGAGTCTTAAGACTCGACTACACCTACTCAGTAATTCTTGATGAGATGGATCGTATGCTCGACATGGGTTTTGTTAAAGACATCACCAAGATTCTTTCCTTCCTACCGGAAAATCATCACACTATGCTGTTTTCGGCTACCATCGATAATCGAGTCGAAGACATTGCCAGACAATTTCTTCAAAATCCGGAAAAAGTTTCCGTCAAAACTGGTTCAACGTCCCAAAATATCGAACAAAACGTTATTAAGGTCAACGGAAACAAAAAAGAAGTTCTTCAAGATCTCCTAAAAAACGAAACATTTGCCAAAGTACTTATTTTTGGACGAACCAAATTTGGTGTGGAAAAGCTAGCCAACGACCTCAAAAAAGTCGGTTTCCAAGCAGATTCTATTCATGGTGACAAAAGACAGTCTCAAAGAGAACAAGTACTAAGACAATTTAAGGAAAACCAAATTAGGATTCTGATAGCCACGGATGTGGCGGCCAGAGGTATCGATGTCAAAGACATTACTCACGTCATCAACTTCGATCAGCCGGCAACATACGATGACTACGTTCACCGTATTGGTCGTACAGGTAGAGCTGGCAAAAAAGGCTTCGCTATCACCTTCGTGGATTAAACACAGATCTCACCTTAAGGCTGTAGACTTAAGATATGGAAAACCAATTTTCAGAAGAAGAATTTGTTCTGCCCGAATCCGAAATCGATGCCCTAAAAATTGAAGGATCAAATCTTCCGCCAGAAAAAGAAAAGGAAATCAAAGAAATTTCTCAAGAGGTAAATCAAACGATAGTTAAACTCTACGGTAAATATATGTCGCCGGAAGCTCACGAAAGACTTAAAAAAGTCCCTAATAGAATTCTAGTCCTTCCTGAAGAACAGTATCGAAATTTTGAAATAGGTTGGGGTGGAGAAGATCCTTCGAAAAAATCACCATCTCCAGCATACAACACCTCACGCGGAGACATGATTGTTGTCAATGAGGATGTCATAAAAAAATTAACTGAAGTGTTAAAACCGATAGGAGGTACGGACACCGATAGCTATACTTACGTGATTGCTCATGAAACCGCCCATTTTATCCAAAATCAAGAACTTCCGCGGATGCTTATGGAAGTTTGTGCCTACAGTTGCGCACTCGAAGTGTGCAAAAAACTAAAGAGACGTCAAATATTTTTTGGCAGTATAAACACAAAGAGGGCAAAGTACTACACTGATCTCCTCGAAAAAACTGGAGATACTCTCCATAAAGTGCTTTTTGGAAAGGATAAAACCGACGAAAGCAAATATTTTGTTCTAGGTACTATGAAGAGAGAAGAGTTACAAAAACTCTTTCCTTCTAAGTAGAATCCCAGAGTGTTGCCGAGCTAGGACTCGAACCTAGAATACCCTCCTCCAGAGGGAGGTGTCCTACCATTAGACGACTCGGCAAAGTACAGGCCCTATTTTACCATTCCAAACCTAAATACCCAACAGTCCAAGGATTTTAAAAACCACAAAGGCCGGCCAGACAATTGCCTTGCCAATACCCACCAGAATAGGTCCAAAACCGGTAATTCCGCTTAAGAAATAAAACAGTGCCCCGATCATACCTAATCCATACAAAGCTTCTGTACAGCTTCCCATTTTACTTCGGCATTGCTTTTGGCAACCGCATTTACAATCGGCACACTCGACACAACAGTCTTTCTTTTCTTCTTTCATAACTTCATTATACCCAATTATTGTAAATTTTCCTTCTCGGCCACAACAATGCCTGTTGATCGCAAACATGAAAGTTCTTCTTCTGTCAGGTCAAAATCCTCCCTCCATAAGTCATTTAGGTAGGAAATTGTATACGATACTCGATACTGGTCTTTCATTCCCAACAATCCAAAAATTCGATCGTATTGTTCAAAAGACACAGGTGTGTAGTTTTCTCTGCACTCTCTTTCCCAATTATCGGTGTATTTATACTTCAACAAAAAATGATTCAATTGCTTAATTGACTTTATTTCCCCAAAATACTTTTCAAAATCACTGATTAAGGGAATAATCTCGGATCTGTTTTTTACTTTGGCTATCATTTTTGGTAACCACAAATCTGCTTTTGTCATGTAATCAAAAAGCACCATATCTCGGATGATCAGCCTTCCTCCCGGGTTAAGTATTTCATGAGCATCAGCCATCGCCTTCACAATTGTTGAGATTCCTTCTCCGTATGTAAAGAACTCATGCAGCACTGAGCAAAAAAGAACTACATCAAATCTTTCCTGATTCGCCAGCCGTTCACGTAAATAGACATGTTCAAATGAAATATTTTCAACTCCTTCGGCCTCTTTTTTTGCAATTTCAATAAAATCTTTGTTCAAATCAATTCCCACAAACTTTACTTCCGGAAACATTTTTGCCAAAGCGATTGTCACCACACCGTTTGCACAACCAACATCTAATACGGATTTTGCTCCTTCAGTTATAAACTTAGCTACCCTTAATTTTTCTTGTAGAGGCTTACTCATCCTTTCCAGATATATTTGCGGATTTGCAATTTCTTCCATAACTAATCCTAACAGCATTCTTTATTTTCTTACAGCCGTTATTGCCATAAACAAAGGGAATTCCTCTCTTGCCCGATTTTCGGACTTTGCCATTTTCCCTTCACTTTTCTTTTCCGAAGTCCACTCTTCAATTTTTTCGATTAAAAATCCATTTTCAAAAAGCATCTCCGAGTAACTCTCCAAAGGCAGATGATACGACCATGTCACAGGGGATGATTTGTCTCCGGGATGCATATTAATGGGAATCTCCATCGGTGACATGTATCGGTTTATTTTTCTTGACTGCAACTTGTTTTTCGGGTCTACTTCCCAGCTACTTTGTCGAGGAATTCTAAAACAGGGATGATTTAAGACAATACAGAGTTTTCCGCCCTTGTCCATCTTTTCTCCCGTTAGTTTTATAGTCTGTTCCGGTTCTTTAATGTTTTGAAGTGCCAAAACAATCGCTGCTTTATTATACTTTTCTGCCACGGGGATACTTTTTGTCACATCGGCAACAATATATTTATGTTTTTTATTCTTGTCCATCCTTTTGGCATCAGCCAGCAACCCATGAGATAGATCTACACCCAAATAAGTTACCTCTCCGGGCAGTCTTCTTGCCAGCACTCCTTGTCCGCAAGCAACGTCCAAAAGTCTGTCACCTTGCCTGATATCCAACAATCTCAACACTCCGGGGATAACAAGAGTCTGATGAAAGAAATGACCTTTTTCTCCAACAATTTCTCCATACCACTTAGCTGACTTCTGCCACGATGTATCTTTTTTCTCCATACCCCAATTATCTCACCAAAGATTGACATTTGACCATTTAAAACCTATAATACTAATATCTCATTTTAGGAGGTTATCTTGGGTACATTAAGGAAAGTTTTTAGTTTAGCCGAACCAGACCAACCGATTGAACTATGGATAGTCGCCATGGTTGAACTTCTCCATGGTGGTGCGTGGGGAATCCGTGTTTTGGTAAAGACAACGACAGCAAAGGAATGTGGATTAGTAAGCAGACACATTCCTCGTGGCTGCAACAATGACAACCCCGTCGTCATCATCAATGTCTTTTGTAAAAAGAGAAGTCCCTATTTTACAATGAGCAAAAAAGAATTCATTAACTACTATGGTGATATTCCTCTAATGCCGGACACAGACATGTTCTTAAAAAGGTATAAAGAGTTCATCATCGAATACAACAAATCTCTTGATAAGACACTGCAGTCTCTTGATGAACTTAAAAAACGCTTAAATAAGGTTGTTGCTGACATTGAAGATCTTGTTGAACCAGCCCAATAGGGCTGGTTTTTTGTGATAATATGGAATAAACCCAAATATATACCGAATATGTCCAATCTTGTTGAACCATTGGCTTCCAAAATCCGCCCCAAAAATATTAAAGAATATATTGGCCAAGAACATTTGGTTGGTGAAGGCAAACCACTTAATCAGGCTATCAAAAACAAGCACATTTTTTCCTTTGTCCTCTGGGGTCCTCCCGGGACCGGCAAGACCACAATAGCCAGAATCTACTCCGATGCCATTGACGCCGATTTTTACGAGCTCTCCGCTGTCTCCGCCGGCAAAGACGATATTAGATCTATTCTCAAAAATACTGAGGAAACCACCAAACCCGTCGTTCTCTTTCTAGATGAAATTCACCGTTTTAATAAGGCCCAGCAAGATTATCTGCTCCCTTACGTCGAAAAAGGCAAACTCACTCTAATCGGAGCTACCACAGAAAATCCCAGTTTCGAAATCATTGCCCCTCTACTTTCCAGACTCCGCGTTTTTGTTCTCAAAGAACTCTCTCCAGAAGAGATTGAGAAAATAATTATTCGCGCCGCCAAAGTTCTCAAACTAAAGATGGACAAAGAATCCAAAGAGTGGCTTGCCACCTTTGCCAACGGAGATGCTCGCCAGGCAATCGGCTTGATAGAGTCAACGGCATCTCTTTATGGAGAGCTAACTATAGATAACTTCAAAACCGCCTTGCAATCTCGTTTCCTCAGATTCGACAAACAAGGGGAAGAACACTACAACACCATCTCTGCTTTTATCAAATCCATGAGAGCCAGTAACCCCGACGCTGCCCTTTACTATCTTGCTCGTCTGGTTGACTCCGGTGAAGATCCACTTTTCATCGCCCGCCGTATGGTTATTTTTGCTTCCGAAGACGTTGCTACGCCAACGGCTTTAGTTGTCGCCAATGCTGTTTTTCAAGCCTGCCAGCAAATCGGTTACCCCGAGTGTCGGGAAAACTTAGCGGCTGGGGCGGTATATCTTGCCAATTCCCCCAAAGATCGTTCTGCCTACGAAGGCTATATGAAGGCACTAGAAGATGTTCAAAAGTTCGGCAATCTTCCCATTCCTCTTAATCTCCGGAATGCTCCTACCAAGCTTATGAAAAATCTTGGCTACGGCAAAGGCTATGACATGTACTCCGAAGAAAGTCTTCTCCCGGATCAATTAAAAAATATAAAATATATTAAATAAAAATAATGAAACCTAAAGCTGTATTTTGGGACTTCGATGGTGTTTGGTCAAAAGATTATTTTTACAAAAACCTCGCAAAAATTAATCCTCAAGCAAAGGAGTTTACTCAAACAAAGATTTTTGGCTCAGATGGAGAGGGTCGACCGGATAAATGGATGAGAGGCGAACTGGATATGAACAACATCAATAGAATAATATCTAAAGAAACAGGCATAGCTTACGACCTGCTCACAAAATCATTTCTTGAAGATGTTGCCCTAATGGAAATAGAAATGCGTCACATTCCAATAATAGAAAATTTAAAAGAAAAAGGCATAATCGTGGGAATGGTAACCAACAATATGGATGTTTTTGACATAGTCACTAGACCAAGGTTGAATTTGGACGAATTATTCAATGGACTTGTCTTTAACTCCTTTGCCTTCAAAAAAATGAAATCAGACGGATTGTTTGATATTGCAATAGAGAAAGCAGGATTGTCTGATTTCTCTAATGTTTTACTGATAGACGACTCTCCGAAAGCAAGAAGTATCTTTGAATCTAAAGGTGGTCAAACATATGCATATTCTAACTTTGAAGATTACAAAATTTGGGCAGATCAATATTTATTAAAATAACAAATATGTCAGAAAAAACCGAAAAGTTACTCTCTCTGGGTCTAAAGCAAGGTTTCGTTGGGGAAACTGTCATGCAAAGTGTCGAAAGAGGTGTTTTCAAAATGAAATCCAGTCATTTTGAAAATGAAGATGGCACCTATCATGATGAATGGATGGCCGACAGGACAGGTGGCGGTCAAGAAATTGTCGAAACAGATGGAGTCTCCTACACCCGAGTATATGCCGGCGGAACAATCTCCATTAACGCCCTTACGGAAATGGGTATCTCCATAAAGGATGTTATGTCTTTTCTCAAGAAAAATATTCTTGAGGGAGGAGAGCAAACCAGATTGTTCGCCGATTACCTACCCGAACCGGACGGCGACTGGCAATACTCCTATACAATTCTTGAGGACGAACCCAAAATTCCTCTAACCCTGGGGAAAGAAGTGATCAGATATCAAGGGGTGCTGGTTTTCATCCACGACTTTCTCATTACTCCTGTCGAATAATCCCGGAGACTTTATAATTAACATATGATTGCCGTTATCCAATTGGTAGATAAAGCCTCTGTTTCTATTACTGGTCAAGAGGAATCAAAAAAGCACATAGATCTAGGATTATTGGTTCTTTTGGGTGTTTCTAAAAAAGATACCGAAAAAGATGTAAGCAAGTTGGTGAACAAAGTATGTAAACTACGTGTTTTTCCGGATAATGAAAAAAAGATGAATCTAGATATCAACTCCGTTCATGGCGAGATACTGCTTATTTCTCAGTTCACTCTTCTGGGAAATCTCCAAGGTGGTAATCGTCCCGATTTCATCGCCGCGGCAGACAAACCTCTTGCCCTCAAACTCTATCAAAAGTTTTCCGATCTACTTCTCGCCTCAAATATTCCAGTGAAAACTGGCTTTTTCGGGGAACACATGGAAATCAGTACTAATCTATGCGGACCAGTTACAATTATCTTAGACTCTGCTCAGATATGAAAAAAAATATTTTTATTCTTCTAACAATTACCGTTATTTTTGCCGGACTTGTTTTCTATAACTATTTTTCTGCTCAAAAGAAACTTCGAGAAACAAAAACTGCTCCTTTAGGTATTAGTCTGGTATCCTTTCCTGACGTGTTGAAAGTAGGTCAAACAGGCACCTTTGTTTGGAATGTAGAAGCTACTTCGGATAAATCTACAACCAACACCACCATCTACTGGGGGCCAACTGCTTCACCAAGTGCCCTTACTCAGTCAAATGCTCCGGACACTGTAGGATATCCTTCATATCAAGACGATTTTCATAGAGGTTTATTCAAATTACCCGACGATTTCGACGTTAATATCATTTTCAACAAAGCAGGGGTTGTTTATTTTAGAGCCTATGCTAAAGTGGGGGAGAATCACCTTTGGACAGAAGAACACTCCATTGAAATTATGCCTTAAACAACATGTCTACCGTAAAAAGTAAATTTTCATTTTCTCTCTTTATTCTGATTGCATTTATGGCAGTTATTGCTACTGTATTGGTTGGACTCAGATTATCAAGCCGCTAGAGTTAGCAATTTCAATATCTATCTGCTAAAATGTGGAAACTATGGCAGGAACTGAAGCTAAAAAAGACTTGTCTCAAGTGAGATACATCCCCTTTATTGGTCTTAGGGAGGGAGTAATTTTTCCAAACACCGAAGCTGTGTTAACCTTTGGCCGCCCTGCTTCAATTGCAGGTATCAATAATGCGGTTTCCAATAGCCAGGAAGTCTGTTTTCTGTCTCAAAAAGACGCCAAAACAAACGCCGTCAATCTCGACGATTATTACTTTATTGGTACCGTTTGTCAGATAGTAAAAACTCTTCCAGTAAATGAAGAACTTCACGCCATTGTCAAAGGTTTATTCAGAGTAATGGTATCAAGTTTGGAAGAAAGAGATGGACTTATTTGGGCCATGGTCTCAGAGATACCCGAGGATGATCAAATTACGCCCGAGATTAGTGCCCTATCCAATCGGGCAACTGCCTTGATCAAGAAAGCCACCGAACTGGGAAAAGCAAATATCGAACCTGGAGTGCTCTCCAAAATACTCAATAGTCAGGATCCGCAACTTGTAGCTAATCAAATTTCTTCAATTCTCGATGTCAAAAACGACGAAAAACAAAAACTGCTTGAAGACAACTCTTTAGAAAACAAACTTCTCTTTATCACCAATCACATTACCGAAGAAATAAAAATCTTAGAGCTTGAGAAAAAAATCGAAACCAAAACCCAAAAACGCTTTGACGAGAGTATGAAAGAAGCTGTTCTTCGCGAAAGAATGCACGCCATCCAAAAAGAGCTTGGAGAAGGGGGAGAGGAAGAAGAGATTACGGAACTGAAGAAAAAGCTTAAAAAAGCCCATCTACCCAAAGAAATCCAAACCAAAGTATCAAAAGAGCTTGACCGTTTATCCAGACTCTCAATCCACAATCCGGAAACTTCCTATCTTCGTACCTGGATAGAGACGGTTTTGGAACTGCCTTGGGGTGAGTACAGCAAAAGTCGCTACTCCCTTTCTAAAGCTGAAAAAATTCTAAATCAAGATCATTATGGATTAGAGAAAGTAAAAGAAAGAATTCTGGAGTACATTGCCGTTCTCAAACTTAAAAGCGATCAAGTAAAAAATACCAAAAAACACGCCGTCAACCCCCCAACCATTCTATGTTTTGTTGGTCCTCCGGGCGTCGGAAAAACATCAGTCGGCCGTTCAATCGCCAAAGCAATTGGGCGCAAATTCGTCAAGATGTCCCTCGGTGGATTAAAAGACGAGGCGGAAATCAGAGGTCATCGTCGTACCTACGTTGGCGCTATGCCCGGTCGAGTCATTCAATCAATCAAAGACTGTGGTGTGAGCAATCCCGTTTTTATGCTCGACGAGATCGACAAGATCGGATCGGATTTTCGCGGTGATCCCAGTTCGGCTCTCCTTGAAGCTCTAGATCCTGAGCAAAATTTTGCTTTTCAAGATCATTATCTCGATATTCCCTACGACTTATCTCAAGTACTATTCATTACTACCGCCAACGTCCTTGATACTATTCCCGCCGCACTAAGAGACCGTCTCGAAGTCATTGAGTTTTCTGGATACACCGAAGAAGAAAAATTTTCCATTGCCAAAAAGTATCTGATCAAAAAACAAGCCGAATCCAACGCCGTCAATCAAAAAGATTTCACACTTCTTTCAACTGTTCTCAAATATATTGTTCGTCACTATACTCGTGAAGCTGGTGTTAGAAATCTAGAACGTCAAATTGCCTCGATAATGCGTAAGATTGCCAAAGCCAAGGCCTCTGGACTAGTACTTCCGATAAATGTAACCAAAGAGAAAATCAATAAGTATCTTGGCCCAGTCATTTTTAGCCACACAATAGCCGAAGAGGATGATCAAATCGGCCTTGTTACTGGATTGGCATACACGAGAGTCGGTGGAGACATTCTCTTTATTGAGGTCGCGACCATGCCCGGAGAAGGCAAGATTACTCTCACAGGTCAGCTGGGTGATGTTATGAAAGAGTCAGCCAAAGCCGCCTATTCTTATGTTCGTTCTCACAGTAAAATACTGGGCATAAAAGACGATAGAATTTCCAAAACCGACATCCACATTCATGTTCCCGAAGGAGCTATTCCCAAAGATGGACCAAGTGCCGGACTAGCCATTACCACCGCGATTATTTCTGCTTTATCGGAAAAACCGGTTCCCAAAGAACTTGCCATGACCGGTGAAGTTACTCTCCGAGGAAGAGCCTTGGAGATTGGTGGAGTGAGAGAAAAAGTTATCGCAGCCCATCGTGCGGGGATAAAAAGAGTAATTCTTCCCAAAGATAACGAAAAGAATCTTGTCGATCTACCCGAAAAAGTTCGTAATGATCTAAAGTTTTCCTTCGTCAAAAGTATGGATGATGTGGTTAAGATCGTCTTTGCCGGAAAATAAGATACACTCCAGTCAAAATCGCTAGAGCTCCAAACCATATTGCCATCGGCATTCCCGCAAATTTCCAGATAATATCATTTGGTCTAAAGTTTTCCAGTGCAATTCGAATTAATCCATAACCTGTTAAATATATTCCGGACACAAAACCGCTTTTCCGCGGTTTACTGGACGTAATCATGAGTCCAAAGAAAAGAATCATGTCTAAAACACCCTCGTAGGCAAACAGAGGTTCACCGTTCTTCCCGTACAATTCTCCATTAACAAAATTGCCAACCCTTCCAATTGCCTGTGCCAGTGGTACACCGACGATCATGGAATCCAAATAACTCAAGAACTTTACTTTATTAAAGAAACAATAAATGGACAGAGTCAAAAGACCTCCGGTAATCGCCCCCCATATTCCCAATCCTCCTTCCCAAAGATAAAAAATTTTTTCCGGGTATATAGAGTAATAGTTTTGCCATAAGTCGATCACATGGTACACTCTCGCTCCTATTACTCCACCGGCAATCACCCACCACATTGCTTTTTCTAAACTAGTCGGGTTCAGGGAATTCCTTTTACTTACAGCAACTTCCATTGCTAACCAAACTGCCATTCCCAGAAGTAATCCGTACCCATGAAATGTGATTCCAGAAAACTCAAACATTATTTATATATCCCAAGAATTCATCCTGGGTTATTATTTTGCTTTCTTTGTCGTGGCGCATTTTCACTTCCACACCACCTGCATCCATACTTCTAGAAGAGACAACGACTCTTACTGGACAGCCGATTAAATCTGCGTCTGCGAACTTTTCTCCAGGACTCATCTCTCTATCATCCCAAAGCACCTCAATATTATTTTCCAGTAACATATTGTAGATTTTTTCCGCCTCTTCTTTTTTCTGGATGTCTACCAAGTGGACAGTAAAAGGAGCTACGTTTCTCGGCCAGATAATCCCTTTTTCATCGTGGAATTTCTCTACCAACACACCGATTAATCTACTTGTCCCAATTCCATAACTACCCATTATCACCGGTTTTTTACTGCCGTCTTTGTCAGTGTATTCATACCCAAAAGCTTTAGTAAATTTTGTTCCCAAAGGAAAAATATTACCCACTTCCGAAGCAGTGAATACCTCAAAATTTGGATTCGTATCCGCCCCTTCAGGTTTGACTTCTTTATTGTAGGCAACCCCCGTTGTCCTATCGAGATAAATTGTATCTTCTCCGTTTTCACATCTTGTTTGGAATTCGTGGGAATAGTCTTTTGTAAAATCACCTCCGGAAGCCAGAGCGATTACTGTGTCCGCGCCAATGCCAATCTCTTTAAAAATATCAAAATAGACTTTCTTTGCTTCTTCATAAAATGTCTTCAGATCTTCCTCACTGGTATGAAAACTATATAAATCCTTCATTCTAAACTCACGACATCTCAATAAACCCGATTTTGCTCTCGGTTCATTTCTGAATTTTGTTTGGATCTGATATACAGAAACTGGCAGATCTTTATAACTTGGGTTGTAGTTTTTTATCAATGGGGTCACCACATCCTCGTGTGTTGGATTCAAAATATACTCCGCATCGCTTTTCATTAGAGACACTTCGTTTGCCGCACACGCTTTAAAAAGTACATCAATAGAGGATAGTCTGCCCGTTGTTTGCCAATATTCTTTCGGAGATAAAGCTGGCATCAACAGTTCAGAACCAATTTTATCCATATGTTTACGGACAATATTTTCAATTTTTTCCAATACTCTCAGCCCAAGAGGTAAGAAAGTATAGACTCCAGCCATTTCTTGATGAATAAATCCCGCTTGTGTTAAATACTTCTGGTTGATAGCTTCCGCGTCTTTTGGAGCTATTTTTTCTGGGCGAACGCCCATTTTACTCATTTTCATAGTTCAATTTTACTCTAAACCAAGGGTACTTAATATTCCAACAGCCAATCCCGTGGCAAAAATTAATAACCATACCAATTTATCCTTCCAACCAACCCGGCTCATATTTTCGTGCATTTCCGGGACAAGATCGGCGAGAGCAATAAAAAGAAACATTCCTGCTGTAGTTGCCAGCAAATATCCCTCGTAATTCATCATTGCGGTTCTATTTGCATACACTGCGATACCTCCTCCAACCGCAACCAAGCTTGAAATCAGGTTGAGAAAAATATTTTTTATATCAGAACATCCAGATCGAAGGTAAACTGAAAAATCCGCCATTTCTTTTGGTAGTTCATGCAAACCGACAGCCATTGCCGTTAAAATTCCCATCTTTGTGTCCAAAAGGAAGGCGGCACCTATTGCCATTCCATCGATGAAGTTGTGTAAGGCGTCTCCCCAGAATATACCTCTTATTGAGGGTGTGTTTCCGTGTGTACCATCGTGATGATGAAACCAAAGACCTGTCTTTTCCATTAAAAAAACCAGTAATACTCCAAATAAGATTGACCACGAACCGGCTCTCATATCTGGCACTGCCTCAAAAGCTTCGGGGATCAGATCGACGATGGCAATAGTGATCAATACTCCAGCCGCAAAACTTGTTAATTTATCCGACAGTTTTCCAGACCTTTTTTTAAGCCCGATCATCATTAAAGCACCAATCAGTGAGGCAATACCCCCGATAAGACAGCCAAGAATTATTTGCAATAAAATTGACATATACCCTTATTGTACCAACGAACGAGGCTGATGCTATGATGAAATCAGATGCAAAACATTAATCCTGTGAACATCGTGAAAGCTTCAGGAATTAAAGAACCTTTTAGTGAGGAAAAAGTTGTTCGTTCTCTTTCGAAATCTGGACTTTCTCTCGACGTGGCTTCCCAAACGGTCGATTATCTCAAGCGACACCTCAAACCCGAAATGACCACGGACTCAATTTATGGTCACATAACTTCATATCTTCAAAAAAACGCTCCTGTTGAAAATTACTTTAACTATGGTCTAAAAAGGGCTGTTATGGATCTTGGTCCATCAGGGTTTCCATTTGAAATTCTTGTCTCCGAAGTTCTTAAGAAAGATAATTTTAAAACTGAGGTTGGCGTAGTTACTCAGGGAAAGTGTATAACTCACGAAATCGACGTAATCGCTCAAAAAGAGAAGGAAAAGTACTTTATAGAATGTAAGTTTCACAATGCTCCAGGATATAAAACCGATGTCCAAGTTTCCCTTTATAGCTATGCTCGTTTTTTAGATATTAATGAAGCTCATCAACTTACAAACAAAGATATTCAAAATTATTCTTGGTTAATTACCAATACCAAAATTACCGCTGACGCCTATGACTATAGTCGTTGTGTGGGACTAAAAATAACTTCCTGGACAAAGCCAGAAGGTGAAGGCCTTCAAGACATGATTATTAAATCAAGACTTCATCCAATTACTCTCATTACTCATATTCCCAAAGAAAAAATTCGTTTCTTGCTTGATCTGGGGATTGTCACCTGTTCACATCTTAAAACAGCCATCCTCAACAACGAAACACACGATCTTCTTTCTGATACCGAAAAAGACATAATTCTTGATAACATCAATCAAATATGTAAATAAATATGAATAATATATTTGTTCGAATACTATTAATCGCTCTTGCAGTCTTTGGATTGTATAAAATGTTTCCTCAAATATCCAAACCGGTTGATTACTATATAAAAAACCCAAATTTCCAAAATTCGGTTGTTATTCCCGCCGTTAATACTGCCAACAACATTCTTCCTGACAAAATAAATATTCCTACCCCCCAAGTGATGGGAACTTACACTGACAATTCTGGTGACTCACCAATCAAACAAATTACCACTGAAGTAAGTTCCAAAGCGGCAGAGTTAGCTAACGAACAACTAAATCAAATTAAAAAGGCCGCTTCAGACCAATTTTGTTCGATCCTTCTGGAAAAAATCAAAACCGATTGTGGTATTCAATAAATCCTACCCATAGGTGATCGTTACTCCGATCATATCCAGTTTGGGAAGATATTTTTTTATTTCATTTCGAAACTTTTCTGCCAGATTTGCGGAATAAGTAGCGTTTTGAGTATGTTCCATGTGTCCGCATAGCCTATCCTCATACTCTCTCACAATCTCCATAATTTTTGCTCCTTCAAGGTTAAACTTTTCTTGCCACTTCATCGGATCTTTCTCATATTTATCATGAAGAACCTGAAACTCATCAAATTCTTTCTCGTATTTGGTCACCATCTCGTTAAATGTTTCCAGATATTTTGTAGCCATGAAAAATATTGTAGTACACTTTTCCTATGGACAGAATTGTAATTGGACTCACAGGCTCTCTTTGTTCCGGAAAAGGAACACTGGCTAATCACTTTAGAGATCTTGGCTTTGCACATCAAATACTCTCCGATAGACTAAGGGAAGAGCTTCATTCAAAAGGTCAAGAAATCACCAGATCTGCTCTGCAAGATCTAGGCAATCAGTTAAGACAAATCTATGGCGGTGCTATTCTGGCCATAAAAACTGCTGAACTACTATCCGATATTAAGGAAAATATTATTATTGATGGTGTTCGTAATCCTGAAGAGGCTAATTATCTCAGAGACGTCTTGGGAGCAAAGATCATCGGTGTCGACGCTCCGGTTGAAAAACGACTTGAATGGTATCTTGCAAGAGCCAAAGATCGAGGGGAAGACGGAAAGACGTATGAAGAATTTGAAAGAGATAACAACCGAGATTTTGGTCTCGGAGAACCATCAAGTGGTCAGCAAGTTGAAAAATGTTTAGCGATGGCTGATATTGTTCTTTGGAACAACGGTACCAAAGCTGACCTCAATAATGAAGGCGATCGTTTTTTAAAAGAGGTTTTTGATTTTGATCCGGAAATTCACCGTTTAGGAAAAGAAAAATAATTTTCTACTGTTTTTCCTGCCTCATTTTTTCAAATAGAACAAGAGCTGTAGCTACACTTACATTTAACGAAGCCACTTGTTTGTTCATGGGGATATTTACAAAAATATCGCACTCTTTTTGTAGCGGTTCCGAAAGGCCGACAGCCTCACCACCCATCACAAAGGCAACTGGTCCTCTCAAATTCGTCTCGGTGTATGACTCTCCCATATTTACTTCCACTCCAACCATTGGTACGGCGTAATCATGTAAAAGTTTGGCGGCATGAAACATGCTCATTCCGATCAGAGGTACATAAGCCGCACCACCCATCGAAACTTTAGCTACCACGGGGGTGATTTCATGAACTCCATTTGGTGAAGCAACGACTGCGTCTACTCCAGCAGCCCAAGCAGTTCTAAGGATTGCTCCCAAGTTTTGTTCATAATCAATATGATTTAGTAAAAGAATAAAAACATCTCTCTTTTCCATTAATATTTGTTCTAGAGTTGGTGTTTCTGGGATGGTCATCAAAGCAACCACCCCCTGAGGATTTCTCGAATCGCTCAATTTTTCTATCTCTTCTGAGCTCACCTTTCTTACCTCGACTCCGTTTTTACGAGCCAGATTTTCAATCTCTCTAATTCTTGGTTCGTTGATTGTTGTCGTTGCCAATAACACAGAAACAATTTTTTGTCCGGAAAGCAGGGCATCATGCACCATGTTTCTTCCCTCAAGGGTAATGAATTCTATTTGTTTTTTCACATCTCTATTTTATCTCATAAGCCCTGTCTGCGGCTTACACCAACTTGGGTATACAATATCTGCTACCATCGCACATTCAAAAAGGAGGTAATGTGGTCAGTAAACAATTTTTTGTCATCCTCGGTTTACTGTTAGTTGTTTCTATGTGGTTATCCTCATGCAGTCAGTCGTTAGCAGACCAAACTTCGACTTACATCGAAAAACCGATTACCCCAACACTCACAAACACTCCCGTTATCGAACCTACCCCAACTGTATCGCCTACGACAGGACCGGTTACCTATGTCGTAAAAGAAGGAGATACTCTCTGGGAAATTGCTCAGTCGTTTGGTACCTCGACAGCCTTTATTGCCCTAAGCAACAACATTCTTGACGCCGATAAAATATATCCGGGTCAGATACTGACCATTCCTGATTCGGAAGACTCACCACCGAGCATTCAATCAAGTGGAAAACTCATTATGATTATCCTTTCTCAGCAAACTCTCTATGTTTACCAAGATGGTCAGTCAATCAAACAATTTCTTGTATCCACTGGTTTGGAGAATACCCCAACACCTACCGGAGAGTTTCAGATCCAAACGAAAATCGACACTACCAGAATGACAGGTCCAGGATACGATCTTCCAAATGTTCTTTGGACAATGTACTTTTATCAGGATTATGGTATTCATGGCGCTTACTGGCACAATAATTTTGGACAGCCGATGAGCCATGGTTGTGTCAACATGAGAGAAGAAGATGCACAATGGCTTTATAGCTGGGCACCTGTTGGGACATCTGTCCTTATTCTTCCCTAAACTAACAACCCGCTTTATGAGCGGGTTTTTTCATGCTAAGATATCCACCTGTGGAATATCACGATATATCAACAAACTTTGCTTCAGATTTTTTTGCTCTAGTCGACAAATCAGAGCACATTGTCCTCTCAGGACACGAATTTGCTGACGACGACTCGGTCTCCTCAATTTTGGCTCTTTTTTCATTGTTGATAAAACGTTATCCACAAAAAGATATTCGTATGATTTGTCTCGGTGATAAGGACAGCCGTTACTCAATATTTCGTTACTACGACAAAATAGAATACTGTGAAGAAATCGCCGATCACCTTAAGCATGTCGATCTATTGGTTGTTGTGGATGGCGGAAACTATTCCCGGTTTTCTCATAAACCAGAAATTCTAAAGACAATTCCCCATACAATTTGTATTGATCATCATGCTTCAAAAATAGACTCTTTCACTTTGAGTTTGGTAATATCCAAATCACCTGCTTGTTCACAAATAGTATTTCAGACCTTTTTTCCAGATCAAAAAATCGATCAAGAGCTTGCCAAAACTTTCCTTCTCGGTATCTTAGGAGATACCGGAAATCTGTCATACATAAACCCAGAGCAAGTGGAAACATTTTCTATTGTCAAAAAATTAGTCGATATTTCTCAAGTAAATATCCTAGAATTCCAATCAAGTTATCGTCATATCTCTCGCAAAATATTTTCAGCCATCAAAGAATATATAAAAAATACCAAACTCGTAAATCAAGAATCGAAATGGCCTCCTTTTCAGTACTCATTTGTCAGTCGAAATTTTGTTACCAAACATCGTTACACAGATAACGAAATTTCTGAAGCCTGTTTCCTATATGTTTATCACTATCTAAGAACAATTTCCGGATACCCCTGGGGATTTGTAATTACACCTCGCCTCAGTGGAGACGCCACGATTTCTTGTCGTTCTCTTTTAAATTCCGTCAATGTTAAGAAGTTTCTTGAAGAAATGGGTGTTGGGGGAGGTCATGATCAAGCCGCCGGAGGCAAATTTGTTCACCAAGATAAATCGCTCGATTCTTCTGACTGCCTAAAATATATTTTCTCCTGGATGCAAAACCACAATCCTAGTCAAACTTAGTCTTTGCAAATCAACAGATTATTTTTTGCTCGCCTTTTTCTTAGTAGCCTTTTTGGCGATAACAATTTTTGTGGAAGGCTTTCTGTATTTTTCAATCAGTAGGTATATCAAAGGAAGCAGTCCCAAACTATTCACTATTAACAAAGCGACAAACCACACAGTTTGTCCCTTACGGGCACTCTTCCAAAGAGTGATACCTTTTAAAACAGCATCCAAACCGACCAAAAGATAAAACCATGCTCCGAATGAGTAGGTAGACGAAAGATTTGTGTACATAAATCAATATTACACCTTTCTTATATTATTTTGGTAGTAAATTATGGCTGGGGATCTGTGATGGACATAAGCTATAATGTGGGCATGGCAAGTTCAAGTTTCTTAAGAAACAATCTCAATCAACACACTGTCAAAAACAAAGAATCAAAAACATTGGACAAAGACATTGATGTTGCTGTCAGTTGCGTTATTGAAAAACTTCGCTGTGAATACCCGACACTAGTCTTTGAACACAATAAAACAATGATGTTAAAAGACATTATTGCCATGCTGGTTAAGCAATATCCCAAAAAAGCGGCTCTCTTCACGTCAGTCTTAGCTACAAGCTTTATTAAGCCGGATGGCGGTTTTTTATTCGCTTCAAATAAGAGAGGAAACAAAAAATTGATTCTTGTTTCCGAAGTCAAAAGACAAGGCACCAATGATGCCCGCAAACAAGAAGGTTTGCCCAAACAAGCACTTGGAAACGCCATCGAAAGACTGGGAAAAAACTTAATTGGCATTCGGGCCATCTTCAAAAATGAAGACCTAATTCCTTTTGTTTGTTTCGGTAGCGGAGATGACTTTAGAGACGGATCCTCAATACTTGATCGAGTAATCACAATGAACGAATTCTTTCCTCTTAATGAAACATTTGTCGAGAAAGACTATTTACCATTTGAGCCTGTTTCAATGATGTTCCGTCACAACATATGGTCAGTAAAAGAAATGACCGACATTATGTTCAAAATCTCCAGTCAGGCAGTTGAGCACTGGTTTAGTTAGGCTTTTTTCAGCACCCACAACAACTCTCTGACTTTGTTACTTCGATTCTTAAGATTTCTTGATCCTCTATAAGTGTTATATTCCTGCTCAAGCAGTTCCCACTCCCCTCGATCACTGACAATTTTTTTAAAAATCTGGAAGGGGATAATACCCTCATCGTTATAAGAAATCATAATATATTTAGCCTTCGTGTTATCAAGCAAAGTCTCCATTGCCTTAACCGCCGACATAGTTTTGTTGTAATCTGATCTTTGCCAGTCTTTGGCAATTCCGCTCACTCCATCTTGAATAGGGACGGGGAGACCATCATTAATGACGTTAAGCATAAAGTAATTTGATCCATACGGGTGTTGATTGTAAGGTGGGTCATAATAAGCCAGATCAACCTCTTCAAGATCTCTCACCAGCTCGTTAGTGTCTGTGCAATATACTTCAGTTTCACACTCTACTTCCGAAAATATTGGCACATCTAAGGTGATTTCTCCCTTAATTCTAAGCAAGGCGTTTTCTCCTTTTCCGCCAAAGTGTCCCACCCCTTCCTTTTTATGGAAACCTTTAAACACACCGGAAGTGTTGTTGTGAATAGAAGCCTTTATTAACAGATTGGCCAAACAGTACTGTCTAACCGACTCATCAATATCATGGTCGATCATATAACGAATATTGTCGATAATTCTGGCGTTTTGATTAGTATAAAAAACTCTTTCTCCTGGTTTAATGTTGTTATCGTCCTTTGGGGCGTAGTTGTTGGTTACAAAATAACCTGACCTTGTTTTTTTAAGTTTATTTTCATTGAGGTATTTGATTGCCTTATTTAACTTTTCCAAATCCACACTCGACTTATTGCTTAGATAGGCTTGATTTATGGTCTTCGCATACTTTTCAAAATCATTAGAAATCACTTTTGAAGAATGATACTTGAGGAGCCTTGCCACCACACCGCTTCCAGAAAAACCATCCAAGCTTGTGATCTTCTTTTTATTTAACTGTCTCTTTACCTTTACAACCCCATCATTGATAAAAGGCAGTAGTCTTCTTTTATTTCCGATATATGTGATCAGATGAGAAACCAAGTACTTACCGTTAAAATCCAGCAAATCGTCAAAACTATCATCAAATAAATTAATATTTTGTCCGCCCATAAGTGCTTCACATTATAGATTAAAAGAAATTCGATCCACCAACAGTTATTTCGTCACCGATCCTCTCCACGCCCAAGCTGTCAAATTAGTTCCACCTTCTGCAAGCTTGATTGCCTTACTCAGCTCATACTGGCTAATCACACTGTTAAGCGGTTCTCTATCAGGAATGATCCCTGTAAAATAATTATTTAAGACCGGTAAGGCTCTTGAATCACCAAGTTGACCCAATGCCCAGATGGCATCATTTCTTGAACGAAAGTCTTCGGTTTCATCATCCACCAAGCCGATAAAAGCTTCAACACAGTCTCCACCGTATTTATTCTGTGCCATAAGACACTTACTCTTAACCTCATACCCAATCCAGGTACAGGTTATTACAAAAAATAAAAAGAATAGACTCGCCCCGATTGCTCCAAGATATAACACGGCATTTTTAAAGGTTTTATATGTTTTCTTCATCTTGATTATTAATAAATATTTCCTCGACTTTTTTGTTAAAAAGCCGAGCGATTTTGAAAGCCAAACCAAGAGTTGGCAAGTATTTATTGCTTTCAATTGCAATCACTGTTTGTCTGCTCACACCAATTTTTTCTGCAAGCTGCTCTTGAGTAAATCCGTATGTAGCTCGATAGATCTTTATTTTATTCTTCATCAATACCTCCTCCATACTGTTTATTTAAGAGAAAATATGAAACAGAGTATATGGTAATCAGCAATAGTGTTAGATAAGCAAAAATAATTCCCAAAGACTCAATATATGCCCACTCTCCCTTACTAAAAACACTTAGCCCGCCCTTTGTTGGGAGCAACAGAAGAAAAGCAGCTATTCCAATTGCCGAAGTAAAAATGCCATAGGCTGTTTTTGCCGCTTTTTCTTGAACAGTCGCCTCTCTCTCATCAGTGTTTATTTTTGTTTTTGATCGAGCCAATGCCATCAATAGCATTCCCGTAAAAACACCGGCCGTTGCTAACAAATAACTGTCGTTTTCCACAGCCAGTGAAACGATCACTCCTACAAATAGAATTACAAACACCCTGACTTGTCTAAATCTTTTTCTATCCATGTCTCAAATGTAATATATTCTTTACATTATGTCAAGTATCTATTACTATTTTTGAACTTCGTTTATCCAATTTTTATATTGGTCGCTTTTCCTTTGAAATAGGCAACATAATGAAGGAAAGCTCCATCATTATTTTTCTTTAACACCTCACTTGCCAAGGCATAAATTTGTTCGGTAGAAACTTCCTTTGTTTTCAAACCAAGAATTTTCTTCTCAATCTCTTCAGTCATTTTTTCTGCTAACTGACCCATATCACCTCGGTCAACATTCTTTTGATTTGTGGTTGCCTGATATATACCTGAATATAATTTTGCTCGGTTGTAGTAGACCTTTCGCCCATCTTTCTTGACTACTTTCAAATAAGACAAGTCGATTTTTTCATAGGTAGTGAAGGCTTCTTTGCAATCATTACACCACCTTCTTCTCCAAGTTTCTAAATCTTTTCTGGTTAATCTGGTGTTGGTAACTTTTACATTATCACTACCGCAAAATGGACAAATCATTGCTATATATAGATATCTAATTATTCATATTTTACACTATTCAAGGCTCAACTAATCCTTTTCCTATCTAGATATCTACATGTCAATATATAGATAAACGATTAAATTTACTTATGAAAGCTTACATAACCCCCATCGAAAACACTTGTAACGCCAGGTGTACTTTTTGCATTACTCAATCAAAAAAGGAGACCTGTTTCGGTCGAGTGTTAAATATTAATCATCTATCTCGACTGGAAAATCTAAAAGACATCGACACTTTTGAAGTTTCGGGTGGGGGAGAACCCTTACTTCATCCACAAATAAACAATATTCTCTCGTGGTGTTGTCTCAGAAAACCCACTATTCTTTACACCAATGGCTCTTTACTTCATCGCCTGGATCCTGCTATCGCCGTCAATCTGAAAAGTCTGACCATTTCTCATCATCATTATCTCCCATCCAAACGTCTTCAAATTATGGGAGTGTCCCTTAAGGATAAATCTCTTCGTCAGTTAATCGATCTTGGAGTATCGGTAAAACTGACACTTGTTCTGATAAAAAGCGGGATTTCTAGTTGTGCAGATCTTATTCACTATCTTGATTGGGCCAAGACAATAGGAATAAAAAAAGTACAGGTTCGTCAATTATTCGATTTTAATTACTCTCCCGAGACGTTTGCAGATTTTGTTTCCACAGCTCCAATCCTTCAGCAGATCGCCCAAAAATACAGGTTAAAAATTCAAAAAAAGAAGTACTCGACCATTATTTGGAAGGGAATTACTGTTGAGTTTGAAGGAGAAAAATGTGCTTGTTCCTCCGGTGCACCCAACCTTCGTGCCGATGGGAATATATATCTTGGTTGGACAAAAGAACTATTATCAAAAAAATATTTTCAATTATGAATCTTAACCTCCTTAGTTTCGCCGAGACTTATTACCATACTCGTGGATTCCAGAAGATCGAGGTCCCGTGGACAGTTGATAAGGCCGTTAGTAACCTAACCAAACCACCTCAAAGACATAATTATTTTCTTGAAGGTAAGGTACTTGTCGGTTCAGCCGAGCAATCATTTTTACAGGAATATTTTTCCGGCAGACTTACACCAGGACGATACTTGGCCTCAACGCCCTGTTTTCGAGATGAAGAAATACTTGACGATCTTCATCGTCAGTATTTTTTAAAAACGGAATTAATTCAAATAGGTAAAGTCAATAAAAAATCTCTACGCCAAATAATCAATATTGCCAAAGACTTTTTTGTTCAGTTTATTCCCGTCAAAGAAATTGCCCTAGCTAATGGTTCATACGACATTTATTCCGAAAATACCGACATCGAATTGGGTTCATATGGAATCAGAGAGTTCACTTTAAATAATAAAAGTATTAAATATATCTACGCAACCGGTTGTGCTCTACCAAGGCTTTCTCAGGTTATCAGTCTGGAAAAGAAAACTGGTTATCATAAAAATCTGGATATTCCCAAAACAAAAATCGGTTCAATTTTAAAAATATTTGAAGAAGTCTACGAACTTCAAGATGCAGTTTTTGAAAAGCAAAAATTATTAGTTCTCTGCGAACTTGCCGACATTCTTGGAGCTATTGATTGGTATTTAGTTAATAATGAGATTGATCTCACCCTTGATGATCTTTACCAAATGAGTCAACTCACAAAGCGGGCTTTCAAAACCGGCGCTCGTTAGATGCGGTTTTTCAAACAATATTTATCTGTCAGTCATCTGGGATTAACATTCGCATATCGATATAACAGTATCATTTTTGAGGATAATTAGGACTAACGAGATAGTAAATAAGCCACGTTTTTTATTGAGCACAAAAAATACATTTATGATATACTGAATAAGTATTCATTAATAATTATCAAAAAAATGCCAAATTTAGACAAAACAGGTCCTCGAGGAGAAGGATCAAAGACGGGAAGAGGTCGTGGTGTGTGTGTTCCTGAGGCAGATAGAAGTGGTATTGTTCAAGGCCGTGGACGAGGATGTAGATGGAGTAAGGGGTTAGGTTTAGGTCTTGGAAAACAAATAAAATCAAAGAAGTTAGTTTCCGACAGTAAATAGTAACAAAATTAGTATGACAAGACGAAAAATTCCCCGATGTGTTCGGTTTAGTCCGAAAGTGTCGTACTTCAAGCCTCAAGGCATTCCTCTTCGTTTGCTTGAAGAGGTTAGTTTGGGAGCTGATGAGCTCGAAGCCCTTAAACTTTATGAAGTAGATAATGTCTCACAAACAGAAGCTGCCGAAAAAATGAAAATTTCTCAGCCAACCTTCGCTAGAATATTAGATAGTGCCAATCAGAAAATTGCCGACGCTTTGATCAATGGAAAGGCAATTAGGCTTGAGAGACAGTAATTTATGAAAAATACTTCCACAGTTTTTGTCTGTTTTTCGCTATTCGTATATTCATTATTTTCAACCCCAATTGTATATGCCAAGACAGCAACAGACGAAGCAATTTTAATAACTAGCGAACAGAAAGCGGTAACTGACTATCAAGAAGAAACACTTGAAGGGAAAATCATCAAAATTACAGGCCAGAGACGAATTTCTCCTTCAGGAAACTCCAAAGAACAGTTATATCAGCAACTAGAAATACAAGTTACCAAAGGATCCCAAAAAGGGGAAACAATAAACATAGAAAGCGGCGACGCATATCAGGGAAGTAATACTTTGTATATGGTTGGGGATGAAGTAGTCATTGTCTATGCGAAAGATTCTACTGGAAGTGAAACATATCTCATTACCGATTACGTTCGCAGAACTCCTCTTTTAATGTTGTTTCTTTTGTTTGTTGTGACTACCGTCATTATCGGAAAGTGGAAAGGTCTGAGTTCAATTCTGGGTATGGCTATTTCTTTTCTGGTGATTCTTAAGTTCATTCTTCCTAGTATATATAGCGGAAGCGATCCAGTCACAATTGCCATACTTGGTTCATTTGCCATAATTCCCGTTACTTTTTTCTTGTCGCATGGCTTTAATAGAAAAACTCTTATCGCCATCGTCAGCACTCTAATCTCTCTCGTAGTTACCGGGATTCTCGCCTCTCTTTTTGTAGAAGCGACAAAACTCACGGGTTTTGCATCTGAAGAAGCTGGGTTTTTAAATGTTTTCAAAGAAGGGACCATAAACATCAAAGGACTTCTTCTGGCAGGCATAATTATTGGAGTTCTTGGAGTGCTCGACGACATTACCATCTCACAGTCAGCCATTGTTCAAGAACTAAAACTCGCTAATTCACAATTAAAATCCAAAGATCTATATTTAAAGGCCATGTCTGTTGGTAAAGACCATATCGCATCTATGGTAAATACTCTAATACTGGTTTATGCGGGAGCAGCACTTCCATTACTTCTTTTGTTTGTAGATAACCCAAGACCTTTTTCTGAATTAATAAACTATGAAATAATTGCCGACGAAGTTGTCAGGACAATGGTTGGTAGCATTGGTCTCGTTTTGGCAGTTCCTATAACCACGTTTATTGCTTCATATATCTTTAACAATTATCAAAAAAAATGAAAAAGAAGTCCTACCTATTAAAAAAGTGTGCCATTCTTTTGCTCATATTACTCTTTTCATTAATAGCTTCTCTTATTTTCTTCAATTCAAAAATCAACAAGAAAATTATCAATCGACCAATTAATACTATGCTTATGCTCATTGAGTTTGAAAGCATAGATGGGGTTCTTCAGTGGGAAAAACAGTTAGATTCACGCAATCTTACTGCCCTTGTCAAAGTTCAAGATAATGTCCTCAAAGAGAATCCTGAAGTATTCAAACGCCTAGCAAACAAAGGTTACGAGATTGCTGGTGGTTATGATGTAGCCCCATTCTGGGATATGTCTTACGACGACCAATACAAATATTTAAAAGAAGCCAAAGAAACAGTAGAAAGTATTACGGGCAAAGAAATGAGAGTCTTTGGCAGTCGTTATTTTGCCTATGACGAAACAACATTAAAAGCAGCCGACGCTTTAGGTATTCAATACATCCTCGGTCGCGGCACTCAAGATGTCGAAGCTGTTGTCTACCAACCACTTGAATACAAGACAAAAGTTATATCTGTCACCAATGTTGATGTTGGAGAGCCAATGGGAAGAGGCTCTCTTTGTGATTACAGTCTCTGGGCTAGAGGAGCGGATGCCAAGGAGTTTGGCAAGATCCTTGCTCAAAGTATCGCAAAAAAGCCTGACAATATGATCATTGTTTCTCATGCATATCTTGGAGGTACTCGTCTTGAATGGTGGCAAGAGTACGAGAAGGTACTTTGTTCAAAAGATCTATCTTGGACTGGTTTTGATAACTGGCTAAAGGGTCAAAAAATGATCTCACTTACTAATGCAAAAATTCATTTAAACAAAGAAGTTAAGTATGTTGCTCCGAACCCTGCAAAACCCATGGAGGACTACGCACCCATTTCCGGGATAGAAGACGAAACAACAGGTGACGTCATTGATAGTATTATGTGCCAGTAGTCGGCAATAATCTCAAGAGGGGTTTAGCTGATACAATGGAAAAGGAATTTTCCACTACAAATTATGGACATTAGACTACCGCTTCTTCTTACTTTTCTTGCTGGTATTTCCACAGTGCTGGGAGCATTTGTAGTTTTCTTTTTAAAAGATTTTAAAAAAAGCTATCTCAGCTTCTTTCTTGGGATGTCGGCCGGCACCATGGTCTATCTCTCTTTTATGGAACTACTACCTCTAGCGGTTGAGAGTATTAGTTTCCGACAAGCAAACATCACTTTTTTCATCGGTATTTTGCTAATTGGGCTTGTAGACAAAATAATTCCTCATCACTATATAAACTATTATTCAAAAAGGAGAAAAGAATGTAACAAACTCATGATTACAGGTTTTATGGTTGCTGTTGGACTAACAATCCATAATTTTCCGGAAGGAATCACCGTTTTTATGAGTTCTCTTGGGGGTGTAAGATTGGGTTTCTTGATTGCTTTTGCAACAGCCCTACATAACATTCCTGAAGGTATGGCTGTTGCAACTCCAATATACTTCGCCACAAATAGTAAAAGGAAAGCTTTTGGGTACTCGTTTCTGGCAGGAATAGCAGAACCAATAGGAGCCTTCTTTGCATATCTAATCTTCCAACAATATTTTAATTCAACTTTTCTTTCTTACATTTTTGCCTTTGTCGCCGGAGTCATGGTTTACATTAGCTTTGACGAACTTCTACCTACTTGTTTCAAACACAGTGAAGGACACACGGCAATCTTCGGAATCATCATTGGAATGCTTATTATGGCCTTAAGTTTGAGTTTCCTCTAGTTGTGATCCCGGTGGGAATCGAACCCACGATCTTTTGGATGAGAACCAAATGTCCTAGACCACTAGACGACGGGACCTTCTAACAAACCTCCATATTTTACCAGATTTGACTTCTATGCTCAAAAAACGTAAAATATTACACGTTATCGCTTTGATTTTCCTTAATTAATACTCCCCAGTCAAAACTCCTTCTTTTGTGGCCAAATTGTGGCCAATCTCTTACTTGACACAGGGAAATCAGGCCTTATATTTATATTTTGTAAATAAACAAGAATTATGAATCGACTAAATCAAAGAGTTCAAATGACACCTCTTGGCTATCGTCAACTGGCTGATGAGCTCGAACAACTCGAAAAAACAAAACGCCCTGAGGCTATTGAACGCCTTGCAAAGGCGCGTGATTTTGGCGATCTTTCAGAAAATGCCGAGTATCACTCTGCCAAGGATGATCTTTCAGAACTCGAAGGTCGAATTGAAGAGCTTAAAGATATTATTGCTCGGGCAGTTGTTGTCGACACTGCCAAAAAGAGTGAGGGATCTGTTGGTCTTGGAAGTATTGTTCATATCGAAGTCAATGGTTCTCTCCATGAATTCACTATCGTAGGTGAATGGGAAGCAGATCCGGCGGCTAAAAAAATCAGCCACGAATCTCCTTTGGGAAAAGCTCTTATGGGCAAAAAGGTAGGTGAGGAAGTGCTGGTTGATGCTCCATCTGGAACCATAACCTATTCCATCAAAAAGGTAAACTAAGTTTTTTCTTTTCCAAAATTCCTCAAGTGGATTAAAATACTCTCATATGTTTGAACAATATGAAGAGGCGGTAAAACAGAACCGTGACGAAAAAATCTACAAACACTCTTTAGCTCTTGAAGCATGTATGGGAGCTCTCTACGACTACTTCTCAAAAGAAGGTCTTCTCGAACCCAATGAACCCTCCAAAGAAGACTGGCTTTTGGCTGGCCTTATTCACGATATTGATTATGCCGATCCTTATAAGGACGAGCATCCAAACCATACATCCGAAGCGCTTGCAAAATATGGATTGTCTGTGTCAGATACTGTTCTTCGTATTGTCAAAGCTCATGCCCCCAAAATTTCCGGTATCGAACCAAAAAATAAAGCAGAGTGGTCCATTTTTTGTTGTGACTCTCTTACCGGCCTCATCACCGCTGTTGGTTATGTTTACCCAAGTCGAAAGTTAGCCGACGTAAAAGTTAGTTCAATTTTGAAACGTTTCCATAAAGAACCTCGTTTTGCCGCCGGCACTCGACGCGAGGAAATAATTCTTTGCGAAAAAGAAGATGGTTTAAATTTAAGTCTGGAAACTCTTTCCGAAATCTGTCTTACTGCCATGCGGGGAATCGCCGACAAGCTCGGTCTTTAAACAGGATATAATCAACTCATGCTTGATATAGCTTTTATTCGCGAAAACCCCGACAAAGTCAAAGAGGGGATCAAAAACAAAAACTTAAATCCGGACATCATTGATGCCGTTCTGAAGTTAGATTCAAAGCGTCGCGAACTTATTCAACAGACCGAAACTATTCGCGCTGATAGAAACAAACTCAACGAACAGCTAAAAGTCGCTCGAACTCCCGAGTTAATTCAGCAGTCCGGGGAGCTCAAACAAAAACTTCAAGATCTTGAGCCTCAACTGATTCAAGTTGAAGAAGAACTCAACTCTCTCATGCTCCAAGTTCCCGGCATTCCCCTTGAAGAAGTTCCGGTTGGTAAAGACGACACCGGAAATGTGGTTATCCGCACTTGGGGAGATATCCCCCAGCTTGACTTTATTCCCAAAACTCATATCGAGCTCGGAGAATCTCTTGATCTAATAGACATTGTTCGTGGTTCAAAAGTTGCCGGTTTCCGTGGCTACTTCCTCAAAAACGAAGCCGTTATGCTTCAGTTTGCCTTGATGCAATATACATTGCAGAAATTTATTTCCAAAGGCTATACTCCCGTTGTCCCCCCTGTAATTCTCAAAAAACGAGCTTTCGTAAATACCGGTCACTTTCCCTGGGGAGAAAAAGAAACATACAAATTCCAAACAGAAGAAGGTGAAGAGGAAACATATCTTGCTGGAACTGCAGAAGTTCCTCTAGTCTCTCTCTACCAAGACGAGGTTCTAAATGAGAAAGATCTTCCTATTCGTTTGATTGGTTTTTCTCCCTGCTATCGCAAGGAAGCCGGCAACTACGGAAAAGACACCAAGGGTATCTACCGAGTTCACGAGTTTGTCAAAACAGAGCAAGTTGTTATCTGCAAGAACGACGTTGAAGAATCTCGTCGCCTGCACGACGAGATGCTGTCACTAACCGAAGAAATCGCCCAAGATCTAAAACTTCCATATCGAATCCTTCGCATGTGCACAGGTGATATGGGAGAACCCCAAGCCAAAAAGTACGATCTCGAAGCCTGGATACCTAGTCGAAATGGTTATGGAGAACTCGCTTCAGACTCGATTCTTCTAGATTTCCAATCACGCCGTGCCAACATCCGATATCGAGATGCCAACAATGAGATGCGTTATGTCCACATGCTAAACAACACTGCTTCAAACTCTCCCCGTTGGTTGGTGGCTATTCTGGAGAATTATCAGCAAGCCGATGGTTCAATCAATATTCCTGAAGTTTTAGTTCCCATAATGGGCAAAACCAAGATCAGTCGTGCGTAAACGTAAAGTACTAATTCTAATTTTCGGTATTTTTGCTTTGTCACTAACGTATTTTTTGCCCAGAATATTATCAAAAAACTTAATCTCTCCGTTCTTTCAAGGCCCAGATCAAACAGCAAAAATCTCTCAGAAAGTTGTTTCTTCTTTTAATCTTGACGCTACAAGGGCAAAAACCCTCTCCAGTCTAGAAAATCTTCCTCGATACATTGTTTACAACAGTAAAACTCAGAAAGTTTATTACGCCAAAAATCCAGATGTTCGTCTTTCCCCAGCCTCATTTACAAAACTTCTTTCCAGCCAAGTGGCCCTTGATCTAGTCCCTTTAGAGTATATGATCACTGCCACCAAAGAATCAGTTGACAAAGTACCTACGATCCTCGAACTCAAAGCAGGTGAAAAACTGTCTGTTGAGGACCTACTTCGGGGAGCCATTGCCACCAGTGCCAATGATGCCGCCCAAACACTCGCCGATGGATCAGCCATGGCTGTCGGTATTAGTAAACAAGAATTTCTTTACTATATGAATGCCAAAGCAACTCTTCTTGGGCTAAAAAACAGTCATTTTACTAATCCGGATGGTCTAGATGAACAAAATCAGTACTCAACAATACTCGATATAGCCAAACTAATTAATAATGTTCAAAAAAATTACCCAGAAATACTTGCAGCGGCAAAATCTGACCGTCAGGATATTGAAAAAACAGATACGCATGGAAAATACTATTTACCCAACTGGAATGGACTTTTGGGTGTCTACCCAGGAGTAACTGGTCTAAAAATTGCCTACACCGAAGAAGCTGGTTACTCCACCATCGTAACAGCCGAAAGAGACGGTTTTTCAATGGTGGCTATAGTCTCTGGTGCTGATTCTTATCTCGAACGGGATATGGCCGCGGCAGCATTGCTTGATGCAGGATTTTTAGCAGAGGGTTTGGCTCCAAAAAATATCACTAAAGCCGCTCTCAATACGCATTATCGTGAATGGGGAGACCTGGCCAGACAAATTCAGGCTGAGATAAAGGCCGCCGAAACTAAAATTTAATGTGTATTCATCTATTTTTCCCTCAAACAATTCGACTTCCCGACTCAAAAATCAATAAAAATATTCGTTTGATCCGTTTCCTAAATACCACCACTTTAACAGTTGATGGCCTAATTGAATCAGGAGATATCATGACTACAGTTTGGCAAAAAGGTATCAATTCTTTTCTTCCTCCCAAATTTAAACCCCAAAAGGTGTTACTTCTGGGTCTTGCCGGAGGAAGCAACGCTCGGTTGATTAATAAGTACTACCCTCAGGCCAAAATTACTGCCGTGGAGATTGATCCGGTTATGGTCAATATTGGTCGTCAGTACTTCCATCTAGATAGACTAAAAAATTTACACATCATCGTCGACGACGCTGTTCACTACGTAAAGAATCTTAGGCCATCTCAAACATTCGATCTGGTAATGATTGATTGTTTTGTGGGTAAAGAAATTCCCAAAAAATTGGAAAATATTGTCTTTTTGAAAAAAATCAAAAAACACTCTCGTTTTGTCTTGATTAATCGTCTTTGGTGGAGAGAAGGGAAGGATGCCTCTATTCGGTTTTTTCGCTCGATACGATCTCGGCTATTTTTTGTTAAAGCACACACCATTTCCAACATCGTCATCTCTCTTGTCTAACGGGTATAATTAACTGACATGTTTTCATTCCTTGACCCAATATTTAATCCGAACAAGATCGAAGTCGAAAAACTCAAAAAGACGATTGAGATCATCAATGGCCTCGAATCCGACATAAAAAAAATGAAGGATGATGAGTTTCCGGCAGAGATTGCTCAGATACGAGAGGAGCTCGAAAACGAAACCTCTCTGGAAGAGGTCCTACCAAAAGTATTTGCTCTTACTCGTGAAGCCGCTGTTCGCACTCTCGGTCAGCGTCCATACGATGTTCAGCTTATGGCCGCCCTTGTTTTTCACCAAGGCAAGATTGCCGAACAAAAAACAGGTGAGGGCAAAACTCTGTCTGCTGTTCCCGCCATGGTTCTTAATGCCTTAACCGGCAAAGGTGCTCACCTTGTGACTGTCAATGACTATCTTGCCCGTCGTGATGCTGGTTGGATGGGACAGGTTTACCACTTTCTCGGTTTATCAGTAGGCTGTATTTATTCCGGACAAGGCGATCTCCCTGCTTCAATCTACGATCCAGATTACTCCGATTCAACCCACACCGATCATCGTCTTCAGCACCTCAAACCTGCCAGTCGTACAGAAGCTTATTTATGCGATATTACCTACGGTACCAATAACGAATTTGGTTTTGATTACCTACGTGACAACATGGCTCGTTCCATAGACCAACTTTCTCAGCGTCCTCATCATTTTGCCATCGTCGATGAAGTCGACTCTATCTTAATCGACGAGGCTCGTACCCCGCTCATTATCTCCGCTCCAGACATGGAAGCCACCGATCAATATCTTCGTTTTGCCCAGTTGGTTCGTTCGTTATCCGCCGATACCGACTACGAAGTTGATGAAAAACAACGCACGGCCAATCTCACCGATCATGGTCTCAGAAAATTAGAAAAGATCCTCAACGTTGAGAATCTTTATCAGCAAGAGTACCAAACTCTGCACTATATCGAACAAGCGCTCAAAGCTCAGACTCTTTTTGTTCGTGATCGAGATTATGTTGTCAAAGAAGACGAAGTTATTATTGTTGATGATCATACAGGCCGATTAATGTTCGGAAGACGTTACTCTGACGGGCTTCATCAAGCAATCGAAGCCAAAGAAGGTGTTAGGGTTCAACAAGAAAGTCGAACATTAGCTACCATTTCACTTCAGAACTACTTCCGTCTATATGAAAAACTAGCTGGCATGACTGGAACAGCGGCCACAGAAGCCGAAGAGTTCAAGAAGATTTATAACCTCGATGTTATTGTTATTCCCACAAATAAACCGGTTGTTCGCGAAGATTTTTCCGATACAGTCTACAAAACCCAGCGTGCCAAATACTCAGCCATAATTGCAGAAATTGAAGAGCGTCACGGTAAAGGTCAGCCAATTCTTATCGGTACCAAGTCCATCGAACAAAATGATGTTGTCTCGCAGTATCTAAAAAAGAAACGAATTCCTTTTCAGGTTTTGAACGCCAAAAATCATGAAAATGAAGCCCAGATCATTGCAGAAGCAGGGCAGATTGGCGCTGTCACGGTTGCAACCAACATTGCCGGTCGTGGTGTTGACATTGTTCTTGGCGGAGACCCAACAGGCCGGGACAGCAAAGAATGGCAGATCGAAGCAGATAAAGTACGCGAACTGGGTGGTCTCCACATTGTTGGAGCCGTTCGTCATGAGTCCCGACGTATTGATAATCAGCTTCGTGGTCGGTCTGGCCGTCAGGGAGACCCTGGCTCAAGTCGATTCTATATCTCGCTTGAAGATGACATTATGCGTATTTTTGGCGGAGAACAGGTAGGTCACCTTATGGACATGCTCAAGGTACCCGAGGATCAACCTCTAGAAGCCGGCATGGTTACCAGGGCCATCGAAACAGCTCAGAAAAAAGTTGAATCATTCTATTTTGATCAAAGAAAACACCTTGTTGACTATGACGATGTCATGAATAAACAGCGTCAGATCTTTTATAAGCGTCGTTTGAATATCCTTACCGGCACTCAAGAGATAACCGCCAAACAGATAGATCAGTCTCTCGAAAAAGAAATAGACAATCTTTCTCAGATCTATGCGGCTTCCGGTATCACCAAAATAGAAGCGGACATGGTTATCAAAGAATTCCAGAGTATTCTTCCGCTTGATCCTCAATCCGCCAATATTGTTGAAAGAAGTTTGGTTGGCAAAACAGCCGAAGAGGTAAAAGAGACTCTTGCAAAGATTATTCAACAAGCCCGTAGCGCCCAAAAAGAACGTTTTGGTGAAGAAACGCTTGGTCAAGTTGAAAAATATGTTTTACTCCAGACATATGACGAACTTTGGATGAATCACCTCGACTCTATCGACAACCTTCGCGATGGAATTGGACTCAGAGGTTATGCCCAGAAGGATCCGCTTGTCGAGTACAAACAAGAATCATTCTCCATGTTTGAGAGTCTTCTGTCTCGAATCGACTCGGTTGCCGCTCATCGTATTTTCCGTATACAAGTTCAGCTTCCGACAGAGTTAGCCAAGCCGCAACGAGGTATAGAAAAATCTGGTTCGGAGACGGATAACGGTGTAGAAAAGACTCAAAAAACCATCAAAAACGACTCAAAACTTGGCCGCAACGATCCGTGCTGGTGTGGCAGCGGCAAGAAATGGAAAGCCTGTCACTACCCCAAATTGGGGTAAAATGAATTAATGCCCAAAGTAATTCTAATTTCCGGAGGAAGTGATGGCTTAGGAAAAGCCATTGCCCAAAAACTAGTTAATGGCAATCAAGTCATTATTCTTGCTCACAATAAAACCAAACTTGAGACCGCAGCCAAGGAAGTCGGCTGTGATTATGTCGAGGCGGAAATGACTGATTATGCCTCTCTTAAAATCGCCGTTGATCAAGTTGTCTCCAAATATCAAAAAATTGACGTCTTAGTCAATAACGCTGGTATTTGGATCGAAGGCCAGTTGGATCAAAACGACCCAATCAAAATCAAAGAAGTGATCGATATCAACACCACCGGTACAATTCTCCTTTCCAAGCTTGTTCTCCCTCAAATGCGCACCCAAAAAAGTGGTCAGATAGTAAACATCATTTCCCAAGATGGTCTTTGTGCCAAGAAAGATCGTTCTGTCTACCATGCCTCAAAGTGGGCCATCACCGGATTTACAAAGTGTCTACAAGATGACCTCGAAGAAGAGAATATCAAAGTTACAGCTGTATATCCCGGCCTTATTAAAACTTCCCTTTTCCAAAAAAGTAACGCCTCTCGAGATCTTTCTCAGGCACTCGATCCTACAGAGGTCGCTTCGGTTGTCCAATATGTTATAAACTTAAGTCAGACTATACACATTCCTGAAATCACTATTAAAAATAAAACAACTCCAACACAAAATATGGACGACACCAACTCTCCCGTTATTGATCTCAATATGGATCCTAATATGATTTCTCCTCAGGATGGTTCACCTCAAGCTGTTCCTGCCAATCAGCCAACTAGTTCTGCTCCAATTGACATTACTCCGGGGAATCAATCTGTAAGTCCAGAGCCAGCCAGCACTCCCCTCAACAACCATCTCTCTGACCTTCTTCCCCAACCAGAACCCGAACCTGTTGCCGCTCCAGACACAACCACGCCATCACCTGCAATAGAACCTCCGGTTGCCTCACCAGCAATCACTTCCACTCCAGTCGTTTCTTCCCCAATTCCTCAACCCCAAGTCATGAGTGAACCCTTGATGTCTCCCGAGCCAACTCCCATTCCCGAAACACCTGTGTCAACAAACCCTCTTTATGAGGATCCGGATTTGGTTAAACCTACAAAATAATGGGTAAGGTAATCTGGACCAAACATCTCAGAGAAAGAATCAAACAGCGAGGACTTGATCCTCAATGGGTTGATACCGCCATTCGTTTTCCTGATGAAGTCCAAGATAGTACGACAACCAATTCCAGAAAACACATCAAAGTAATAAATGGATACAAGATTGTTGCCGCCGTAAAACGTCAGGGAGATGACTGGGTTGTCACCAGCTCTTGGTGGAATCCAGTATATGGAAAACAGCAAAAAGAAACAGTCAAACGTTCATTCCCAGAGAGGCTAATCTATCGTTTCGTTGTTTGGCTCGAGAGACTTGTCTTGGGAAAGAAATAATCTTTCTGCATTAACTTTTATCTTGTTGTATTCCTTGCATTTTAGTCCGGCAAAAAAGCCTACTCTTTCCTCGTTTGGACACTCATTTATTAGAGCAATTCCGTAAAATGTTCCTCCCATAACCAAAAAAGACAACAGTGAAACGCCCACTATTCGATAACGGAAAAGAACATCATCAAGCACGTATGCTTTCCACCCGGTTACCAGATGATAAAACCATCCGGAAAAAGCCACTAAGAATATTACAGCCACCACTAAACCAACGATTACCGGCATTTGCATACTCCCATGTTATCATGAACTTATGAATGAACAAATAGAGCAAAAACTTGGCCAAGCAAACACACTTCGCGAACAAGAACAATACTCCGAATCTGCCAAACTATTTACCGAATGCTTGCTTGAATTAATTCCATCCGGCGATCCACAGCAGCTAGTTCACTGTCTCGCAGGCCATAGTCTCATTTACAAAATTCTTTCACGAAAAGAAGATAGTCATGTCTATCGAAATCTCACCACTGCTTTTGGCAAAGAAGCTTATGCAATTGGTGAAGCAAACAAAGACAGTCTTGAAGGAGCTACACTTTCCGTAGCCTATATGGCCTATGCCGACGCTTTATTTATGGACGGGAAAACTGCAGAGTCTCTCCCGGTTTTTGAGGCCGCTTTGGACGTTTCCACTAGTTCGATTCCGGAAAAGGGCAGAATAAAAACCCATATTGGTGAAGCAAAATATGTTCTCGGTTCCAAAGAAGAGGGAATTGCCCTTATCAAAGAATCTCTTCAAGATATCAGGACCGGAGACCTTACCGATTATTCTGTTCGCGTCTGGGAAACTGGTGCTCTTAATACCTTAGTCAAAGTATTAGCAAAAGAAGGTAATCTGGAAGATGCACAAAAACTAGCCTCCGAGTCGTTACAGATATCTACAGCAAACAACTTATCTATAAGGAAACGTGAAGTCGAAGAAATAATATCCAAACTTACTTTTGGCAACACTGATTTTTCAATATAATATAGTTTTATGAAAAATCTTCTATATATTGCTGTCTCGGCTATACTTTTCTCAGCCTGCACCCTTACCCAAACACCAAGTGTTCATGATTACCAATTAACAGATATTAAAGTCAATCCAACCAATATGGAAAACCCAACACCAACCCAAGCCCCCTTAGCCGAAAACATTACCGCCGTAATCAACACCAGCAAAGGAACTATCAAAGTCATCCTTTTTCCCAAGATAGCTCCCAACACCGTCCGCAACTTCGTTGAACTGGCCAAAGGCGTCAAAATTAATCCTAATACGGGGAAAAAAGTGTCCGAGAAACCTTTTTATGACGGTCTTATTTTCCATCGCGTCATCTCCGATTTTATGATCCAAGGCGGTGATCCGAACGGCATCGGTACTGGAGGTCCGGGCTATAAGTTTGCCGACGAGCCAGTTACCGAAAACTATACTCGTGGTACGCTTGCCATGGCCAACTCCGGCCCAAATACCAACGGTTCCCAGTTCTTTATTATGCACAAAGACATGGCTCTCCCCAAAAACTACACCATTTTTGGCCGTATAGACGCTTCAGACTCTGCCAGCTTAAAAACACTTGATGCAATAGCCAGTGTTCAGACAGATGCCAATGATGCACCTCTAACACAAGTGGTCATCAGCTCGATCACTATTGAAGAAAAATGAGAAGAATCGGCGGCCATGTCTCTATGGCCGGAAACATCACCAACGCTTTAAAAACGACGAATAAAATCGGCGGAAATTGTTTACAGATGTTCGCCGGCTCTCCTCGACTTTGGTTTAGAAAACCTTTTCCCGAAAAAGATGTTTCAGAATATCTTCACTTGGCAAAAGAACTGGACATTCACCCCACTTTTATTCACGCTCTTTACTTAGTTAACCTTGCCTCACAAAACCAAGACATCTTAGAAAAATCGATCAACTCTCTCATAATCGACATGCAAAATGGCGCCCGCATTCGAGCATCCGGAGTCATTGTTCATATCGGGTCTCACCTAGGAGCAGGTTTTGATACAGTCAAGGATCAAATAGTCTCTGTTATTCAAAGAATTCTTTCTTCTACCGCAGACTGCGATCTAATTTTGGAAAATGACGCTGGTCAAAATGGCAAAATTGGCTCTCCGGAAGAAATCAGTTACCTTATCAATAAGATCAACAACCCTCGCCTCAAGATGTGTCTCGACTCTGCCCATTTGTTTGAATCTGGTGTGAATATTCAAGATGTCTCATCGGTCGAGAAATTTTCTCAACAGCTAACTAGTCTCGGTCTGGCCGACAAACTGGTCTGTCTGCATTTAAATGACTCTGCCACTGTCTTTGACTCCCATCGTGATATGCACGCCAACATCGGAGAAGGGGAGATTGGTCTTGTTGGTTTGAGAAATTTAATTAATCATCCTACCTTCAGCTCTCTGCCTCTCATTCTGGAAGTTCCGGGGTTTGATCGCACCGGTTCCGATATTCAAAACATTACCTTGGCAAAAGATTTGGTTCACTAAATATTCTTCTATAAGCATCACTCCTTGTGATTTTATGCGATAACTATTGGCATACACTGGTCGACGCATCGCAGTTAAAAACGCTCTTGTATCCACCCCATACTCACTCATCATGTAGTTTTTTAATGTTTTTATACTACCCTTGTTTAAAGCCGACCATATTCCTCCCTCATCACTATTGCCGACAAGTACCTCTTCTTCAGCTAGCGTAACCCACTCGCCAATCGGGAAAGTCATAATATTTGGGTTTTTCCGCAATCCCAAAGATTTCAAATCCATAGTCACCACTTTATATCCCAAAGGGAAAAACTCTCCTTCAATTTTTGCCCATCCGCATGGAACAAATTTACATTCATCGCTTACATAAGGGATCCTTTCCTTAAAATATTTCGGATACAAAAATGTCTCCACAGGAGAAACTTGAATAAACTCAGATTTCATTACCGAGGATTATATCCTACTCATATCTGATAGCATCGATCGGGGACAGATTGGCCGCTTTTTTGGCAGGGGATACCCCAAAGAAAATTCCAATCGCGCTAGATACGCCGATAGCAACCAGAACAGCTACCAAATTCAAGGCTACAGGGAACCAAATCCTAACCAACATTACAATTACTGTAGCAAGAACTAATCCCATCAGTCCTCCAAAAACAGACAATAAAGTAGACTCAGATAAAAACTGTAAGAGAATATCTCTTTTTGTCGCCCCTAGAGCGCGTCGAATACCCACTTCACGAGTTCTTTCTGTTACTGTTGCATACATGATATTCATAATCCCAATTCCTCCGACAAGAAGAGAAATTGAGCCAATGGCGACCAAAACGATATTGATAATACCAAAAATCTGATCAATCGTTGAGAGGATCTCTGATTGTTCCGTTACCGAGAACTTATCTTTATCATATCTTTCCAACAAGATTTCCTTTGCTTTTTCCGTCACCGCAGTTACATCGTCTTTATCGATTACTCCGAGATATATTCCCCAAAAAGTTTTATCCGGATTAATTGATCCAAAAGACGTTGTGTATGGAATATAGATAGCCGCGTCTTGGTCTGGGTCTCCGGTCTTTTGAGAAACTCCAATTACCTTGATTCTCATTCCTTCAACCGTAATAGATTTTCCAATTGCATCATTTATGTTTTCAAACAAATCTTCAGTCATTGTGTATCCAATCACTGCTACTTTAGATTTCTTGTTAAGTTCAGTTTTTCCCCAAGTCTCACCGACCTGCATTTTTATATTTAACAAAGGAAAAGCCTCCTCATTAACTGCCATAACCGTGCCAATTTTTTCCTTGTTAGCCGAACTTATTGTCGTGGAAGACATAAATATTGGCACCACATACTTCAGCTCCTCAATTTTCTTTAGGTTTTTTACATCTTTTTCATCAAACTTCACGGTCCCCGTCATCATTCCCGGGCCCATGTTCCCACTGCTAAATCCGGAACCGGGCATGATCATAACAAGATTTGCTCCCATACTCTCAAACTGATCCTGGATATAGTTTTTCAGACCCAAGCCCAAAGCAATCAGTAGCACAACAGAGAGAACACCAATCGTGATACCGAGAGAAGTAAGTCCCGTGCGTACTTTATCGCGTCGGAAATCGGCGAAAGCAGATTTAAATAACTGTTTGATGTTGGCGATGTTACTCATTTTTTGTTATCCTCCACAATTTTTCCGTCCATCACTCGAATTTGTCTATTTGTTCTAGCTGCAATATCCGGCTCGTGAGTCACGAGCAAAACAGTAATTCCTTCCTTATTGAGGTCTTCAAATAGTCTCAGTATTTCATTACCGGTTTTTGTATCCAAATTACCCGTTGGTTCATCAGCCAAAAGTAACTGTGGACTCATTATTAGTGCTCTCGCTATCGCGACTCTTTGTTGCTGACCCCCAGAGATTTTATTTGGATACGAATCTTTTTTAGACAAAATGCCAAATTTTTCAAGTAACTCAAGAGCTCTTTTTTCTGGATCAAAATCCAGCTTTTCTCTCGAATACATTACCGGCAGTAAAACATTCTCGAGAATAGTTTGTTTGTTTAATAAATTAAACTGTTGAAAAACAAATCCCACAAATCGATTTCTTACTTTACTTGTTTCGTCATCGCTTAATTTAGCCGTGTCTTTTCCATTGATGATAATTTTCCCTCGAGTTGGTTTATCCAGAAGTCCAATAATATGCATCAAAGTTGATTTTCCGGATCCGGACTGTCCCACAATGGCAGAATACTCACCTTTATGAATTTCTAAACTAACATCCGACAATGCCGAAAAAACCGATTCATCACCCATCACATATTCCTTAGAGATATTACTTAGGCTGATAATAGATGACGTCTTTTTCATTTAGTCCTCCTGTAATTTCTACCAAACCCTCGACGGTTTCCCCAATAGTAATTTCTTTTTTGGTCTTTATTTTCCCCTCGTATACCGTCACGTAATATTTACCATTTTCTTTTTTAATATAACTTTCTGGAACTACCAACACGTCTTTAATCTCTTTCAAAACAAACTCGGCGTCACCTGTCATTCCCATTTTAATTTTGTCTCCAATAGGTGTTGTATCTACGGCGATTTTTATTTCATAAACCGTCGATGACTCTCCAGTTTTGGGTACAAATCCAACACTAACGATCTCGCCGACAAGTTCTGTATCAGGAAAGGAGTCAAGCGAGAGTTTTCCCTTCATGCCAACAGAAAAAGAAACAACTTCTGTCTGATCTGCAGTTGCAGAGAAAAATATTGTTTTAGGATTTACCACCTCAAATGTGGCGGTAGCTGGAGTGATATTTTGTCCGGCCAAAGGAGACTCAACACTGGTTACAATTCCTTCGATCGGAGTCCATAAAGTAGCGTACTTCATCGCCAAGGATTGGGATTCCACCGACAATACTGAGTTGTTTAAGTCAAATTGATATTTGTCTAAAGTTCTCTTTACGGTGTCACGAGCTTCATCTGTCATACCATCGGTTTGCCAATCTTTGTTGTCTGCTTGGGCTTGTTCAAAATCCCATCTAGACTTCGAGTAAGTATTCAAAAGTTTACTCATACTATTTTGGAGTTCTTTTTTGTCGAGAGATGCCAAAGACTGGTATTTTTTCACAAAATCACCTTCTTTTACCCCAACCCAAGTCAAGTGTCCGGACGTCTGAAAACGCAGGGAAGCTTTTTCCTCAGCGTCAATCTCACCGGAAAGAGACACTACTTCAGTCAAAGTCTCTCTCTTAACAGTGAACTTATTTGCTTCGTTACTTTTTGCTTTGGCAGAACTAGAAAACCACACAATACCCCCACCGATCAAAAAACCGATGAGAAATAAAAGCCAGAATCTTTTTACAATTTTTAGAAGTTTCATATTACATAAAAAATACCAACCCTCAGATTATATACCTTCAGTATATCGCTTTCTAAAGCTGTAAAATACAAGAATGCTATCCGAAACCCAACTTAATTTAAACGATCTTCAAAGACGTATAGAAGATCTCCAAAAAAAGATAGACTTTGCCTCTCTCGAACAAGAAAAACAAAAACTTGAAATCGAGTCGGGGAAGCCTGAACTTTGGCAGGACGAAGATAATGCCAAAAAAATAATGTCTAGCCTTGCCGAGGTTCGAGATCTGATTGCTTCGATTGAAGGGCTGACCTCAGAATACAAAAACTTGGTAGAGCTTTTTGAGATGGCTGTAGCTCAGTCAGATGACTCTATGGACACCGATATTCTTATTTTGAAAGAGACCTTAGAAAAACACATCGAAAAAGTCGAGCTAGTCACCTTTCTTTCCGAGAAATACGACCCTTCAGAGGCAATTCTGACGATCAGAGCTGGCCAAGGGGGTACCGAAGCTATGGACTGGGCCAGTATGCTTTCTCGAATGTACACCAGATTTTTTGAAAAAAGAGGCTGGAACTACGAAACCGTTGAGTACTCGCCTGGTGACGAAGCCGGTATCAAATCCGTCACTTACATGGTTCATGGGCGTTTCGCTTTTGGTTTCCTCAAAAACGAAAAAGGAACTCACCGCTTAGTTCGCCAGTCACCTTTCAATGCCGATAAACTTCGTCAGACTTCTTTTGCTGGTGTTGAGGTGACCCCGATTCTTCCGGAGAATACTGATATTGAAATTCGTGATGAAGATATCGAGTTTGAAGCTAGTCGTTCAGGCGGTGCAGGTGGGCAAAACGTCAACAAGGTTAGTACTGCTGTTCGTATCAAACATCTCCCCACAGGTATTGTTGTCGAGTGTCAGACTCAGCGATATCAAGTCCAAAATCGCAAAATTGCTATGGATATGCTCCGCTCCAAACTCTGGGAAATTCAGGAAGCCAAACGTCAAAGTGAGTTAAACCAAATCAAGGGAGAACAAACTCAAGCTAGTTGGGGAACCCAGATCCGTTCTTATGTTCTGCATCCCTACAAACTAGTTAAAGATCTACGTACGGACTATGAATCCGGCAATCCAGAGTCGGTCCTTGATGGCAATCTGGATGAATTTATCGAGGCAGAGTTGAAGTTCTTCGCACCGACGCGGCAAATTTGATAAACTAATTTCATGGATATAAAAATGATCGACCTCGACAAGGGTGAATCAACCACTCCTGTTACCAACTCAACTCCCGAAACCCCATCTTTTGCTGCGGAAGCACCACTTGCCAAAACTAACAAGAAAAAATTCCCCTTGAAAATTGTTCTCTTTTTGGTCATTGCTGCAGTAGGTTTTTATTCCGGATCTTGGCTAAAAGCCAAAAATTCAGGCAAAATCGTCTCTGCCGAATTATCAGGGATTCAAGCCGAAGTTCCTTCAACTGGAGCCAAAGTTGGAGACATTTATGGCTCGGCGGACGAAAAAATCTTCAAAGACTCCGCCACTGGAGTTTTGGAAAAGGGTGGGTACAACGGAGAGGGGACTCACAAGCTTCTTCGTTCGGGTGGAGTATCTCAAACCGTATATCTCACCAGTTCCACAATCGACCTTGATCAACTCGTTGGTGATCAGGTTTCCATCTGGGGAGAAACTTTCAAAGGCCAAAAAGTTGGTTGGCTAATGGACGTTGGCCGTGCCAAAGTTGAAGCTTTAAATGCCTCAGCACCAGAGTAACTTGTTAGCAAAACAATAACTATTTTGATCGACTATATCCATGTCACCAAATCATATCCCAACGGAGATGTAGTTCTAGACGACATCGATTTTTCTGTGTCTCCAGGAGAATTCGTCATTATCACCGGCAAATCTGGAGCAGGAAAAACTACGATCGGTCGTCTCCTTATACATGACCTTATACCTGATAAAGGCAAAATTGTCGTTGATGGCGAAGATCTCACCAAAATCAAACCCCAAAATATTCCCCTACTTCGTCGCAAAATCGGTTTTGCCTTCCAAGATTTCAGAATGATTCCCGACAAAACTGTTGGTGAGAATATTATTGTGTCTCTTGAAATTTCTGGTTACGAAGCCGAAAAAATCCCTGAAAAAGTAAAACACATACTGGAATTAGTTGGTCTTTCAGGAAAAGAAAATCTTTTTCCGGGACAGCTTTCCGGCGGAGAAATACAAAGAGCTTCGATTGCTCGTGCTATTGCTGGAGATCCCAAAATTTTATTTGCTGATGAACCTACAGGCAACCTAGATAAAGAAACCTCACTAGACATTTTTGATCTTCTCAAAAAAATAAACTCGGCTGGTACCACGGTCATTATGGCCACACACGATGTCACTTTGATCAACCTCAACCAAGGACGCCATATCCATTTGCAAAAAGGTAAGATAGTTAAAGAGGAAGACCATCCTCTCGATAAAAAAGAGGTAAAAGACTAATATGATCATGAAAACTGCCATCAGAAACATTCGCCGTTCTCCATATCAGGCCTTATCTGCCATTTTTATTGTTAGTCTTACCATTTTTATTGTCGGCATATTTTCTCTGGTCACGGTTGCTTCCCAGCAGATACTCAACAACTTTGAAACCCGTCCCCAAATAATCGCTTATCTCAAAGACGGACACACAACTGAGCAGGTTGGCGGATTAATAAGTTCTCTAAACACCACCGAAGGTGTCAAAAAAGCGGTTTACATAAGTAAAGAAGACGCACTCAAACTCTACAAAGAAAGTGTTGGTAATGATCCGGTTTTACTAGGTACAGTCACCGATTGGGGTATTGTTACCGCCGACATTTTGCCTGCTAGTGTCGAGATTACCGCTACCAATCCCGATGCCTTCAAGTCGATTGCTGTCACTTTGGAAAAAAGCGATATTGTCAGCGTCACACCCCAAGGGAATAAAGAAATCGATTACCCCCAAGACGTTATCACCGAGCTCACAAAGTGGACCAATGCAATTCGAATTGGCGGTCTTGCTTTAGTCATTGCTCTCACTCTCGTTGCGATTCTCACTATTATGGCGACTATTTCCATGAAGATATCTTCAAGAAGATTTGAAATCAGTACCTTCAAGCTAATGGGTGCAAAAAATATGTACATTATCAAACCCTATCTTCAGGAGTCGATCGTTTATGGTCTTATTGGTTCCATCGTAGGCTGGCTAGGGTGTTTTATTATTGTTCTTTACTCAACCCCATTTTTGGCCCCCAGGATTGGTTCCATAATTTCATTTCCCATACCCTTCACTTACATCCTGATTTTATTTGGAGGTATGCTTGTCTTTGGCTTGCTAATCTCTTTCTTATCTAGTCTCTTCGCAGCCACCAGGTTTGTAAATCGTTCAAAATGAAATGGAAAGTCACCCTACTTCTGGTATGCATCATTTTTTTGATCCCAAAGAATGTTTTTGCCACAACTTGTGACGCCGACCCCCAAAGTATTTCTTCAGACCAGCTAGATGATTTTATAAAAGCTTGTGAATCGAGTATCTCAGCCAATCAATCAAGTCAGGCCACTCTCAAACAAACAATAACTACTTTAAATTCCAAAATTAACCTCGCCCAAGCTCAGATAAATCGAACTCAAGCTCAGATAAAAACACTCGAAAAAGAAGTTGATGTTCTTGATGGGGTACTCGAAACCGTTACTGACTCCATGGATCAGTTAGAAAAAATTTATTTAGCCCGTGTTCGTGAGAGTTACAAACAGACACGTGTGACTTCATTCGATTTAATTTTTTCTTCCGACTCAATCGGGGACTACTTCAATAAAGTAAAGTATCTAAATACCATCAAAACAAAAGACCAGCTAATACTGGCCGAGCTGGAAAAATCCAGACTTGATTATGATCAAAGAAAAACAGATAAAGTTGCCAAACAAAAAGAAGTTGAGGCATTAAAAGCAAAACTTGTTGCCCAGAAGAACACTCTTAACGCCCAGCAAGCCGAGAAACAAAAGGTTCTAATTCTCACCCAAAATGATGAAAAGAGATACCAGACATTGTTAGCTCAAGCCAGTGCTTTGGTTGCCGCTATGAGAGGTTTTACGTCAGGAGCAACTCCTTTAAGCAATCAGACTCACTGTGATGGTTGGGGATGTTATTACAGTCAAAGAGACTCAATATGGTTCTCTCAAATTATTGGTAACTCTCGCGAAACTGTGGGAAGAGTCGGTTGTTTAATTACTTCAACTGCCATGATTGCTTCTCATTATGGAAAAAATATTAAACCATCTGATATTGCTGCAAGTACAAATCCATTTTTCCCTTCCACTGCTTATATGAATGCTGGCAGCTGGACTGTAAACGGCGTAACAGTAAACAGACAGCAAGGAATGTCCAGCGATGCCGTTGATAACGAACTCAATGCCGGCCGGCCGATTATTGCCGGACTCAATACTGGCTATGGTACCCACTTTATAGTCATCAAAGGAAAGAATGGTGATGGCTACATAATGAACGATCCTTATATGGAAAACGGTTACGATAAAAAGTTTTCAGATACATATAGTACCTCTCAAATTTTCCGTTTCGATAAGGTTACGGTTAATTAAAATCACAAAAAACCCAGCCTTTCGGCTGGGTAAAATCTACTGCAATCCAAGTAACTCAATATCCACCATAAACTTGGAAAATTGTTCAGGATTGACGACACCATTATTTTGTTTGGAAAGACCTACTATCATATGGTCCGTCTCGCCAACATGAACGATATGTGGTTTCAGAAAGTACTCCCTAAGTTCCGGAATCGCCGCATACAGGTTCGTCGGGTCGTAGAGATTAAAACAGCGGACGTACGGCCAGATACTGTCGGTAGATCCAATCTCAGGGTCAACTCCATCGCAGTACACTCTGACAAACCATTCTCGATTCCTGTCGTCAGGCAATGTTCCGCGTATTTCTGATCCGGCAGGCGAACAAGCCGCTACCCAGAGATGTTGCATCGAAGGCAACTGACGGTTTTTAAGGCAAGCGCCAATCGGGTTGCCGGTTTCTTCAAACTCATCGTATGCCTTAAATGGTACTTGTGCTGCATAAGCAGCTTCTCTTGTAGTGATCACCAAGGGTATATTTTTCCTCTGCAACTGTCTATAAAGCCAGATCGCGGACTGCATATCAAAACTGTTATTATTGGCGTTGTTTGGGATCATCATACCGTCATCGCAAAGTATGACTTTCTCTCTATCAGTTTCGACACCTCCCATAATTGCCACTGTTTTGACCTTATCCATCACCAGATTCCTGTACATAGAAAGCAACACAGTTGCGTCGGTCATTGCGGACTGCAACACGAGAATAACGGAATTATCAGGACACTCCCTAAGAGTTTTTACCAGCATAGTGCCATAATGAATCACTTCGTCAGGAGAAGCTAGGTAGGGTAGATTAGCTTCATAAGGGTCAACATCTCCCTCAATTATCGGTAAACCTACCCCAACAGGGATCGACGTCAACCCGAGAGTATTCAATGTCCCCTTAGCTCCTCTTGCTCTTAGTTCCGCAGGAGCCAAGTTAGCAACCACTGCTTTCAAAGACACGAACCCCAGTTTGATTAGCCCGGCGACTCCACATAACGAATGTTCATCATCTAGATCTTTGAGAAAATCTCCGATGATAATCACGTTGTGAGGGACAGCTGGTCTTTTAAGAACAGAAAAATCGAATCTATTTGTCACTCATTCCTCCTTTTTAAAGTTCAGACCTATATTATATCATTTAGCAGATATAACTCATTTTTTATATCACATACTGTATATTAAATTACAGTGAAACAAATCCTGCCCGTGCTGTTTCTACTGTGTTTTTGCGTCTTTCCAAAGGTGGCATCAGCCGCCATTTCTCTCACCATTTCCAATGTCGAAAAAAGTGATAGCTTCTATTCTGTCGAAGCTCTTGTTAGTGGGCTTGCCTCTTCCTCTTCATGTTTTGTCCAAACGGTTCTCACCGCTCCAGGAGATCCTCACTATTTCGGGAAAATGTGGAGTCAAAAAGGGGAGTGGATAAACTACATTTCTTCACCGGAAAAAGAATTTATTACTGAAAACTTTATTAAACTGGAAAACGACCAAAAAATAAAAATTCTTTTTACAAACGATCCGGACGACTCAGATTATCTTGGTCCGGGAACATACATTCTCAAACTAAAACGTTACACCGGCAATAGCACTTCTTCGGCGGGAGAGTCAGACAACACCCTTTCAGTTGAAATCTCAGAAGTTGTTGTTACTCCGACTGATACTCCAACTCCTACTCCAACTTCAACCAACACTCCTACGGCGACCCCCACATCGTCTCCGACACCCACTCCTACCAACACTCCTACACCCATAAAAACACCCACAAAAGCTACTATTAAGATTACTCCTGCCCCAACCAGCACCCCAAAAATCTCGTCGGTTTCATCCTCTTTGACACCGGATGTCTTAGGGATTGCCACCGAGTCAGTCGTTGTGGATACATCTCCATCAATTTTTGTTGAAGCTACTTCCCCAGCGGTCAGAAAAAACAACCCTGTAAATAGTAAATATTTCTTTTTCTTTGGGGTGTTCTTACTACTCACTTCCGGATCTTGGCTATATTTTCGTCACCGAAATGATTAAAATATCCTAATGCTCCAAAAAATCTCAAAATTTATCCCTGCTCTCCTATGGATGGCTGCAATCTTTATTATCTCTTCTTTTCCCGACCTTCCTTCAAACGAGGTCTATGTTCTAGATTTTCTTATCAAAAAAACAGCTCATGTTCTTGAGTACTCGATTTTATTCTTACTTTGGTATCGTGCTTTAGACAAAAAATCCCCAGCCTATGCTTTTATGCTTTCCTTGGCCTATGCCTTTACAGATGAAGCTCATCAACTATTTGTTCCCGGACGCACCGGTCTTCTTCGTGATGTGGCCATCGACTCCCTCGGTATGATTTTTCTTTCTTATTTAATTGTAAAATTCAAACTATGGAAGAGACTTACATCTCCACTTCTTACGAAGAAACAAGAGAAATAGCTGAAAAAATCGCCTCGATTTTGGAAAGGGGAACAACCATCTGTCTTTATGGTGACTTGGCTGCCGGCAAAACCACTTTTTCACAAGGAATCGGAAAGTATTTTGGTATCGATAGGGTCGTATCTCCTACTTTCATCATCATGCGCCAATACCCTGTTGCTAATCATCCGACAATAAAGACCTTCTACCATCTCGATCTGTATCGTCTAAACTCTGTAGAAGAAATCAGAGCCTTTGATATCGAAGAAATTTGGTCAGATCCATCAAACATTCTGATCATTGAGTGGCCGGAAAAGCTGGCCGATATTCTTCCCCAAAAACGTTTCGACATCTTTTTCAAAGCCAACGGCGAAAATGAAAGAGTGATAAAAATCATCGAACACAAATGAAACTCTATATTGACTCAACCCAAAATACTCAAACAATTATCCGTATAAACGATCGAGAGTACGTGAGAAAAGTCGACTCACCACGAGATCAAGACGTTTTTGGTTTTCTGGTCGGTTGTCTCGAAAAAGAAAACAAAAAGCCGGAAGACATCACCGATATTGAAGTCAATCCTGGCCCCGGATCTTTTACCGGTACTCGTGTCGGTGTCTCAATAGCAAATGCTTTAAGTCTCGCTCTGGATATCGATGTAAACGGTTCTGCCACCCCTGTCGAACCCATCTATTCTTCACCTCCATCTATCACAAAAAGACCCTGTTGACAAAACTGTATTAAACAGTACAATACGCCTCAGATAGCTTAATATAAGCTGAATAGGTATTAATGCCAAAAAACAAATGAAGCACCATAAAGTAAGGAAAATATTTTCGTTTATTTCTTCTTTTAGTCTTCTCTTTCAATCTTTTACCCCATTTTTTGTTGCACTACCGGTGTATGCCGAAGACGCCACACCTGCGGCTGTAGTTGAGGTTTCTCCAACTCCCGAAGTGACACCTGAGATAACTCCGGAAATTACTCCCGAGATAACCCCCCGAAGCTACCCCAACAGTAGAACCAACTCCGGAAATAACTCCGGAAGCTACTCCTACAATTGATCCAACTCCCGAGGTTTCTCCAACTCCCGAAGTAACACCTGAGATAACTCCGGAAATTACTCCCGAGATAACCCCCGAAGCTACCCCAACAGTAGAACCAACTCCGGAAGAAGTTAAAAACAACTCTCCTCCCGCAGAAAATACATCCAACGAGCCAACTGTCACCACAGACAAAGCCGACTATGCTCCGACCGACACGGTTCAGATAGCCGGTATGTTTTTTCTTGCCAACACCCCTTACACTTCCACAGTAACTTCCGAAACCGATAACTATTCCAATGCCGAAAATGTGGTTACTGACGAAGCTGGTTCATTCATGTACTTCCTTCCTCTTCTTGGAGAATACCGCCCAGACTATGCTATCGTTGTTACTGATTCCACAGATACCACTGTTGCCTCCACTACTTTTACTGATACTCCATCAATTCCCAATACAAATATCACTATCTGCCACTGGGACGAAGGGCAAGGTGGAAAATATACAGAAAACCCAGTAAGTATTAACTCGATTTCAAAATGTGAAAGTGTCAATGGTCATGGAACTCATGATGATGACATTATTCCAAGCTACACTTATGGTTCTTGTTCATATCCTGGTAAAAATTACGACACAACTTACAATCAGGCTTTCTTGGCAAACGGATGCAAAGCTCCAAGCGACCTAAAGATTGAAAAAACAAATAATCTAGTAAGTTCAACAGGTTCTATTAATCAAACCTTTATCTGGAGTCTAAAAGTAACTAATATTGGATCAGCAGACGCCCGTTTTAACGAGAATGAAGTCGTTATTACCGATGAACTACCAATCAGTGGTCTCACATATGGAACACCATATATTTCTGTCCACAACAACATCGATCACGAAAATGATTTGATTTGCTCCATTAGTTCAAAAGTCCTTACCTGTAAGGTCAAAAACGACAAACATGTGGTCTTCAATCCATCGAGTTATCTCACGGTATCTTTCAATGTCACAGCTACCGCCTCAGGCATGTATACAAACCCCAAAACCGGCGGCGTCTGTAACGTTGATTCAGGAAACAACATAATCGAAGGAGACGAATCAAATAATACTTGTTCAGATACCATTACCATTTCATCTCCAAAAGGTTCAATAAAAATAATTAAAAACACTGTCGATTCCGATGGTTCTTTCGGAATTACCGCAACCGGCGGTATCTCCCCTTTTACGATCACAACTTCAAGCAATACCGGTTCACAAACATTCAGTGATATAGCTACAGGTACTTATACCTTCACTGAAGACGCCCCTGCTTCTGGTTGGGCTCTCACCGGTGTCTCCTGTACTGGAGCAAACTCCAGTTCCAGTTGGAATAAAAACGCTTCCCCCAATATCTCCATTGTTCTCAAGGCCAACGAATCGGTTGTTTGTACTTTCACCAATACTTACACTCCTCCTTGTAATGATCGCGATGAGGATGGTATCTGTGACAGTGATGACAACTGTGCCAGCGTTGCCAACTCAGATCAATCAGACTCTGATTCTGACGGTATCGGCGATGTGTGTGATAACTGTCGTTCAACCGCCAATCCAGATCAGAGTGATTCCGACAACGATATGTTAGGCAATGTTTGTGACAACTGTGCCAGCGTTGCCAACTCAAACCAGCAAGACGATGATGGCGATGGTATCGGCAATGCTTGTGACGCCATAGTCTGTGGTGATGGTTTTGCTCAAGGTGATGAGTCATGTGATGACGGTAATACTGTAAACACTGATTCATGTACAAATGCCTGCGAAATTGCTTCATCTGGCGACGGCTATATTCAATCAGAGGAATACTGTGACGACGGAAACGTAATTGATGGCGACGGCTGTGATTCAAGTTGTCAAACTGAAAGCAAAGTCACAATCTGTCATGCCACCAGTGAAAACTCCAGTCACGACTACAATGAACAGGACGTTTCCATAAACTCAGTCGCTTCAGCCATAGATTGGCTTAGTGGCCATGGCGGTCACTCGGACGACATCTGGCCGGCTTTCACTGCCAAAAATGGTGATGCAATCTCTGCCTACGGTGATCAACCGACTCTAAATAATCACTGTGTTGAACCTACCCCAGATTGTACAGAGATACAGTACCTTGGCAACGACAACGAGTGTCACGACAAAACTCCGGTGTGTACTGATGAAACAGCCAATAATTATGAAGAGGTGACATCAACTACCTACAGTGATGAAGAAGCGTGTGAATACAACCCCACACTCACTATTAGTAAGTCCAACGATGCCTCAACTGACAAAACTCCTGGTAGTTCTGTAAACTTCATTATCAAACTCCACGTCTCGTCTGCCCAAGCCAATAGTTTGACAGTCGAAGATTTATTGCCTTCAGGCTTTGTCTACCGTATAGGTTCATATCATGCCACAGTAAATGGTCTTCCAGTCACTATTTCTGAACCAACATATCACTCACCAGGAACTTGGAGCCTTGGTGATGTCCCGGAAGGCGCTGATGTAATTCTTACCTATACCGCCGACATCAGTTCATCCCAAGACCCTGGTCTTTATACCGACCTTGCTTGGGCCGTTGCTAATGAAGACATCTATGCTTCAGGTGTTGATTCAAAATTCATTGCCGAAAACTTCGTTGGTACAGAAGTCAACGTCGTCAAATCGCAGACAAAAGATGATACCTACGACGTTGAAAAGAAAGAAACTAAAATTGGAGAAGTCCTCGGCGCAACGACAACTCTACCCGCTACAGGTGCTTCCACTTACTGGATAATTCTCGCCATGATTGGTCTCACGATGGGTATTAAATTACTAAGATCATCCAAAAGTAAATGAAATTAAAAATATTTGTTCTCGCTAGTTTCTGCGCTATCGCTTTGAGTTTCCCGATCACTTCCCAAGCAGCCAACGCACTTACGGTTAGATTGGGTCAGCCCAAGACACCTACCAATCAAAGTAATTTAAAGCTTACTTTTGTGGCTCTCGAAATTGGCGGAACAGACAATATCGCCGTCAGTTGTTTCAAAAAGTCTCCTTCAGACAGTGACTATGTTAAGTTCCAAGATATTTCCTTGATTCCTGGTGGAAATACCGACTACTGCAGCGTCGATAACACCATTTTAAATACAATCGGTGCTTATTCTTTTAAGGTGGTTGCCAATGGCGTCAAAGAAAGTAATATTGTCTCCATTGATTTTAATACCTCCGGTCCAAGTGCTCCTGTTTCCTACTCGAAAGAAAAAATTAATGACTGTGATTACAAAATAAAATTCAAAACAGCCAACGACGGAAGAACAACTAAAATTGAGCTTTATAGGTCTGACACAAATTCCATCAGTATTAATTCGGATCATTTTATTTCTTCCCAGTCAATTGTTCCAGACACAACCGGTGAAATCACTAACAGTATTCCCACTTGCGGTAAAGAGTACTTTTACGCGATAAGAGCTGTTGATAACTATGGAAACGTTTCCGGAATTGTCGGCGACAGTTTCACCACAGTAATTACTACCGGAACTACCACGACAATTAATTCTCAGACAGCCATTCCTGTCACATCAGGATCTCAAGTAGCCGCTGGTGTCAGCACAGCAGAAGAACCGACAGCTAATGTTTCAGTTTCCCCCAGCGAATCTCAGTCCGCTTCATCTTCTGCAGTCCTCGGTATCAGCACCGATAAATTGAAGAATCTAAAATGGCTAGCCATTCCTCTGCTTCTTCTTTCGGCCTATTTCTTCAGAAAAGCCAGAAAACGTTCATAATAGTCTTGTGATAAAAAAAATACTTGGTTTTTTATTGGTATTGGGTGCTATTTCCGTTGTTGTGATGACTTTTTTCCCTATTGCCCAAAACGAGGTTATCTATCAACTCCACCAGACCAAACCACCTGAGACAAAAGAAATCCTACCCCTAAGTACCGACTTTGGCATTATTATTCCCAAGTTGGGTATCAATGCTAAAGTCATTGCCAATGTTGATCCCTTCAACGCTCAAGTCTATCAAAAAGCTCTTACCCAAGGAGTTGCCCATGCGCAAGGTTCAGCCCTTCCCGATGAAGAGGGGAATGTGTTTATTTTTTCTCACTCATCAGAGGATTTCTTTTTGGCTACTCGTTACAACTCCATCTTTTATCTGCTCACCAAGCTCGAAATGGGAGACGAAGTAATTCTTTATTACCACGGCCAGAAATATACCTACCAGACCGTCAAAAAAGAGATTGTTGACCCTCAGAATCTCTCGTCTTTGGCAAACAGCAAACAGGGGAAAACTCTTACTCTTATGACCTGTTATCCTCCCGGCACGGATATCAAGCGTTTGGTTATCACCGCAACAGGGTTATTGTAAAGAAGGCGAGCAAGCTCTTATAATGAAATGAGTTATGGCCAACGCCTTCATAAGCCTTTTCGCACCTCATCCTCACAACAACCATAAAGCCAAAGTTCTTTGGCCAAAATCAATTGTTGTTTTGATCGGTCTTTTTATCATGGGCCGTTCTATCATCGACATTACTGTCGGGTTACAACCTGGAGTTTTAGGCTACGCTTCTCAAATCGATCCGGACAAAATCATCGAGCTGACCAATAGCGAACGTCTTAATGCAGGACTTTCTATCCTAAAAGAAAATGCCCAGCTGGACCAAGCCGCCCTCGCCAAAGCCATGGATATGTTTGAGCATGATTACTGGGCTCACATCTCACCTACAGGTACAGAGCCATGGTACTTTATCAACAGCTCAGGCTATAGTTACCAACACGCCGGGGAAAATCTGGCTCGTGATTTTAGTAATCCTACCGATGTTGTCAGGGCTTGGATGGCTTCGCCAACCCACAAGCAAAATCTTCTTGATGGTCGTTACCAAGATATTGGCGTTGCCGTTGTCGACGGGACCATTAATGGAGTCGAAACCACTCTTGTAGTTCAAATGTTTGGTTCAACCCAAACTTCAGTCTCCCAAATTGCCTCGTCCAAAATAACTAATACTGCCTATGCCGAAGATACTGTCACCACTCAAACCATCGCAGATACCACGCTACAAACGGCTTCAATCACCGAACAGTCTGTTTTGTCTCCTTTGGATCTTTCTCGTGCCTGGTCTTTGGCCTTTGTGATTCTGATTCTCTTTGCTCTCAGTCTTGACTGGCTCTTTGTTCTTCGCTACAACATCATTCGTATTTCTGGCAAAAACTGGGCCCATCTAACCTACTTCGCCGGCATTGCCATCATCATTCTTATTATCCGTCAGGGAATTGTCTTATGAAAAAACCGATCAGAAGTATCCTAGACTATCTTTTACTTGCAATCCTTACTTCAATTGCCATTATTGCAGTTCTTTACTTCAATGGAAATAAGTTTTACCAGGAAATTACCATCATCGGCTACTCCATACTATATATAGTATGGGCCATCATTCATCACTCAAAAGAAAAGTCACTTCATGCACGAATAGTCTTAGAATACGTGCTATTTGCCCTTTTAGGGTGTATAATAACTATAGGTTTATTAAAGTAACCATTATTATCAATTGTTATAATAACGGAATATGAAAGCAATTATCCCAACCGGTGGAAGAGGCACCAGAATGAGACCTCTAACTTTTTCTGCTAATAAGCACTTGATTCCCGTGGGGAACAAACCTCTTATCTTTTATCCCATCGAAGCTGTTCTTGAGGCTGGAGTAAAAGAAATTGCCTTTACTTATAACCCAGGAGGTTTAGAGTTAGTTCAATCTGTTTTAGGAGATGGCTCAAAATGGGGAGCCAAATTTACTTATGTTCTTCAGGAAAATCCAGTTGGAGGTTTAGCCAACATTTTTCAAGTCTGTGAAGACTTCATTGATGGAGATTCTTTCATTCTTCACCTCGGAGATAACATTTTTAATGGAGGAATAGAAAATTTAGTCGATCACTTCAACACTCATCGCCCCAAGGGTTTGGTCGGTATTGTCCATCACCCCGAAAACACTCGTTTGGGTGTCCCTTATTTTGATGAAAAAGGCAGATTGATCAAATATGTTGAGAAGCCAGCCAACCCTCCCCACGACTATGCCATCCCTGGTGTCTACTTCTTCGACAATATGATCTTTGATTGTTTCAAAGGCAAAGACAAAATAGTACCTTCGGAAAGAGGAGAACTAGAGATTGCCGCAGCCTTTCAGTGGTTAATTGACCATGGTGAACGCGTCGACACTCTCGAAATCAAAGGCGAATGGCTTGACCCGGGCAAAGTTGATGACTGGTTGGAAGCCAATATGTTCCTTTTGGACGCCAACACCAAAACCAATATCGATTCCAAGCTTGACGACACCGTCAAAATTCACGGTCGTGTCGTTGTCGGCAAGAACTGTGAGATCAAAAACACTGTTATCAAAGGTCCGGTCAATATTGGTGACAACTGTATCATCAACGACGCCAATATCGGTCCTTTTACCTCTATTTATCACAACTGTACCGTCATCGGCTCAACCATTACCGACTCAGTTCTGATGGAAGGCGTTATTATTGATAAGATAAAGAAGAACATCGATGACAGTATCATCGGCCCCAGTACTCATCTATCTCAAAACCCCCGTTCTGAGAACAAGGTCGAAGTCTTAGTCGGTGAATTAAGTAAAATAACATTCTAAATGAAGATACTCGTCACTGGAGGAGCAGGTTTTATCGGATCCAACTTTGTCCAATACTGGCTGGCAAAATATCCTGAAGATGAAATCATAAACTTTGATCTCCTAACCTATGCCGGTCACCTCGAATCTCTCAAAAGTGTTGAAAATAATCCTCATTACACTTTTGTGAAAGGGGATATTACCGATGTTGTAGCTGTCGACAAAGTTGTCTCTCAAGTAGAGGCTATTATCCATTTTGCCGCCGAGTCTCACGTTGACCGTTCAATTCTTGATCCCCTTGTTTTTACCAAAACCAACATTATCGGTACCCAAATTCTTCTCGAGGCAGCCAAGAAATACGGCATCAAAAAGTTTCATCATGTTTCAACCGACGAGGTTTTTGGAGCTTTACCGCTAGATAGCCAAGATAAATTCAACGAAGAAACTCGTTATGAACCTCACAGCCCTTACTCAGCATCCAAAGCCGCTTCAGACCATCTCGTGAGGTCTTATTTCGATACTTTTGGGGTCCCTGTAACGATCACTAACTGCAGTAATAACTTTGGCCCATTCCAAGATCCTGAAAAGTTTATGCCTCGTATGATCACCAATTTGTTAACAGGTGAAAAGGTCAAAGTATACGGTGATGGAAAATATGTTCGTGACTGGCTTCATGTCCTCGATCATTGCCGTGCTATTGATATGGTATTTCACAACGCCGCACCCGGTTCAACCTACTGTGTTGGTGGTATGACCGAAGATATAAATAATCTTGAAATCGCTCAGAAGGTTATCTCACTTCTTGGCATGAATCCCGATGAAAAAATCGAATTTGTCACCGACCGTCCCGGTCACGACCGCCGTTACGCCGTCGACTGGACCAAGATTAATAAGGACCTCGGTTGGGCTCCCCAATACGACTTCGACACATGGCTTCAGAAGACAGTCGAGTGGTATAAAGAAAATGAGGCATGGTGGAAGCCTCTTAAAGAAAAATCGGAATCTATTTATAAAAAATAATTAAACAAAATGGGATTTAAACCAATAAAATATCAAAACATTACTCTTCCTCAAGACAGCAATCTTTTTTGCCAGACTTACGAAAAAGCTGACATGATTGATGGCGTTCAAATTCTTAAACTAAACACCTTCGCTGATGATTTTGGCGGTTGGTTCAAAGAAACCCTCAGACTCGACGAAAAAGGTAACAATCTTGCTCTCAAAGAACTTGGTATTGAGTTCAAGCCGGTTCAGGGTAATATGTCTTATCTTGCTCCCTACACCCAACGGTTTTGGCATATTCATCCAGTCCAGAATGAGATCTGGACGACCAACGGCACTATCCTTCTCGGTCTAATTGATTTTCGTACCGGTTCTCCAACCTACGGCAAACAGATGAAAATCGTTCTATCTTCCGAAAAACTTGTTTACATTCCTGCCGGCTTAGCCCACGGCTTTATCAATCCCTCAACAACTCCTGTCACTCTCAATTACTTCACCGATAAATTCTTTGTAGCTACCGAAGACACTCAAGAATGCCGAATCGATCCGGCAAAAGTCTCCTTTGATTTTGTCAAACCGGAAACGATGTAATCTATGAACAAAATAAAAGTTTTAGTCACCGGAGCCTCAGGACTTGTTGGTTCTCGCTTTATCGAACTTGCCCAGAATAAATACGATTTTTTCACTCCCGAATATCCGGAATTTGACCTTACCGACCCGAGCTCAGTTAAAAATGCCATTGACAAGTTTAATCCCGAATGGATTGTAAACTTTGCCGCTTTTACCGACGTCAATGCCGCAGAAACTCAAACAGGGGATAACACTGGCCCCGCTTGGAAAATTAATGTTGAAGGTACCGAAAATCTCGTCAATGCTTTTCCTTCCAAAAAAATTATTCACATCAGTACCGACATGGTTTTCCCTGGCAGTGTTGAACACCCCGGTCCTTATTCTGAAACCGATAAAACTCCCGACTCGCCCGAAAATCTCACTTGGTATGGTTGGACCAAAAATCGTGCCGAAAAAGTGGTCCTCAACCACGGAGGTACAATTCTTCGCATCATTTATCCCGTCCGTGCCCAGTTTGACGCCAAGCTAGACTATATTCGTGGCGCAGTCAAAAAATATGTCGATGGAACTATGTATCCTCTGTTCAATGACCAGCAAATCTGTATTGCCTTCATCGATGAAGTTGCCCAGACACTGGAAAAAATTATCGATACAGAAAAAACTGGTATCTTCCACTGTTGCTCCGATACCACAACTCCCTTTGAATTAATTACCTACGTGGTCGATCAGCTTGGGGGTGATCCTTCAGTCATCAAATCTTCTTCGATCCATACCTTTCTAGCAACCCAAACCAACAAAAGCCGTTACCCGGTTTTTGGCGGTCTAAAAACAGTTGCTACCGAGAAAAAATTGGGTCTTCATTTTTCTGCTTGGCAGACTGTGGTTGAAATACTTATCGGTCAGGGGTTATCCTTAAAGTAATGAAGCTTTTTTCAAAGCTGCTTTTGCTTATACTACCATCTATCTTTTTTTGTTTTGGGACAACGACTGTTTTGGCAGATGCCAAATCAGATTACGAATATCAATATAGTCTCTATCGAGGAAAATATATCGAATACAAATTACTTAAAAGCGATTACATAAGTAACCCCACACTAGATAATCAGCAAAAAGCAATTTTGGCAGCCAAAGAAACTCTTTCCGCCAGAGATCTGGCAAAATCAAACTACGCGGAGTACCTGCTTTCTCTGATAAAAAATACTAAAGCAAATTACAAAAACATCGACCCTATTATTTTCTCCCTCACCAAGGCCAAGAATTTTTTTAGTAATGAAGCTCTAAAGTCACAATCAATTGCTACCCCAGCCGATCTTAAAAACTTTACCCAAGAATACAACACCAACGTTATCGAACACGATCACAGTTCCCGTGCTGGAGTCGTGGCTTACAAACTATCCTTACTGGTTCATTTCCAGCAAGAAATGGATAACGCCCTTAATATTATTTTGCCAAAACTTGCCACACCAATATCAACTCCTTTAAAGACAAAAATTGAGGATCTGCAAAAACTTGGGAAAAGTATCAACGCTTCAATAGACGAACTGGCCAACACCCTTCTTTCTGAAGAGGATTTAGCCAACATTGAAAGCGAGAACTATTTTTCAGAAAAATCCGAAGCAGCCCAAAAAATTAAGTCCCAACAGTTAAAGTGGATGGACTCACTGATAGATATTGATTTAAATTATGCTCATTCCTAAATTAGAAATCACCAATCCCCAAGCGATAGAGTTTATAAACAGATTTAAATCCGGTGAACTGTTTCATCCATTAATTGCTTGGTTCAAAAGAAACCGTTGGTATTTCTTTACTCTTGCCATTATTACGGTTCTAATTATTGCCATTCTACTTGGTAAAAAAATATTTCAATCTTCCCAAATCCCCGTCTATTCTCCTTCGGATATTGAATCCATTACTCCCACGCAAGGAACAACAATCAAATCCGATTTTTCCGGCTTAAAAACTGAAATACAAGATCTCAGCACCGATCTTCCGGATCCATTTATACCTGTATTTGACAACAACATCGATCTAGAAGAACCTGCTATATAATAAAAGTCATGGCTAAAGCAATAATTAAAAAAACTATTAAAAAAATATCAACCGATATGCCAAAAACAAACACAAAAGGAAAGAAGGCCGTAAAAGTAATTAAACCTATGAGAAAAACCCCATCCCTGATTGCCAACCTAAAGTTCAACCCCATTCTCCTGGTTAAGATTCTATTGATCGTTTCTATCGGTATCGTCGTCTTTTTGCTTCTACAAAAAAATCGTAATCTAATTCTGGTCGGAACAGTAAACAAATCACCCATCTATCGTTGGGAATTAAACCAGAAGATGTCTGATAAATATGGTCAAACCACTCTCGAAGAAATAATTTCCGAGCGCATCTTGGAGGAAAATCTTAAAAAATACAAGATAGTCATTACCGACAAAGAAGTCGCCGATGAGCTTGCTAGTATTAAAGAGCAATATGGTGGTGAGGAGCAGTTCCTTGCTGCGATCGAGCAATACGCTATGACCGAAGAACAAGCAGAAGAATCAATAAAACAGAGTCTTGGTCTAAAAAAATTAATTGAGTCTCAGAACAAGATTGAGATAACCGATGAACAGGTAAAAACCTATTTTGAAGAAAACAAAACTTCTTTTACCGGTAAAACTCTAGATCAAGTATCGGCCGAAATAAAAGACAGTCTATACCAACAGGAAATCTATACCAGATCTCAAGAATGGTATACCCAAGTTAGAAATGAAGCTAAAGTCAACAGTTATCTCTAAACTGTATTTGTGAAGAAAGCTGCTCTTGAACTTAAGATACCAAAATTAGTTGAGATTAGGGAGTTTGTCAAAAAGTGGCTTACTCCCATCTTAACCGCTGTCATTGTTCTCGTCCTGGCTATCGTTTCTCTGATTGTCGCCAGTCACAAACAGAAAGATCAAAATACTCCTTCCGGAACATCGATAGAAGTTATCCAGTCTACGGATAACATTGTCTTACCTCAAACCGATGTCAAAAGTAGCAACTCCATCGAGGCAGTCCTAAAAAACAGGCGTATAAAGCTTGATTTCAATGATAGCTCACTTTCTCTCAAGCAAATTGCTCAACTACTTTGGGCGGCTCAGGGTATCAACACCGACTGGGGTGACCGCACTTCACCTTCGATGAAATCTACTTATCCTCTCACTGTTTATCTTATCGCCAACAAGGTAGATGGTTTAGATGCCGGTGAGTATCAATATCTTCCTGGAGATAGGACACCTCTTAATCAGCTAAAGCCAATCAAAAAAGTTGAACTGGGAGAATCAATCTATGATTTACTTAATCAAAGTTCATTTAAAGATGTTCCGGCGATTTTCGTAGTCACCGGAAACCTAAATAAAATGGCCGACGCCTATGGGGGAATTCCTCACGACAAAGAAGTGTATCTTGAAGCTGGTTTTGCCGCCGAAAACCTCGCCCTACAAGCAGAAAGTCTTAAACTGGGGACGGTCGTCAACACAAACTTTGATGAATTAAAGTTAAAAGAATTAGTTACTGTTGCTGACACCGATACCATCATTTATCTTATGCCGGTCGGCTATCCCAGGTAATTACTTCTTTCCTTTTCTCCAATCAGCGATTTTTTTGTGATCACCCGAAAGTAGAATCTCCGGAACTTTCCAATCTTTGTACTCAGCCGGCCTTGTGTACTGTGGGTACTCTGTTTCAAACTCTTCGGAATACGACTCCTCGGCAAGTGATTGAGGGTTTCCCAAAGCACCCGGTAAAAGTCGCACTATCGAGTCAACCAAGACCATCGATGGTAACTCTCCTCCCGATAAAACATAAGGTCCAATCGAGTAAACTTTGTCCGCTAGATGTTCATGGACTCGGTGGTCAATTCCTTCAAAATGAGGAGAAATAAGAATCAGGTGCTTCTCGTTTTTAAGAGTCTCGGCAGCTTTTTGGTTATACATTTCTCCCTTAGTGTCCAAAAGTATCACTTTTGTCTCTGGAGTTTTTAGGTCTTTAAGTGCTTTATCTACTACATCAACTCTCATCACCATGCCAGCACCCCCGCCAAAAGGTCTATCGTCAACACTCTTATAATTATCATCGCTCCAGTCTCGCAGGTTATGAATCTTTATCTCCACGACACCTGTTCCCGTAGCTCTACCAATTATCGAAGTCCCCAAAACCCCCTCAAACATTTCCGGAAATATAGTCAAAATATCTATTTTCATCAAGCCCAATTATACAATCTATTCATTTTTCGAACGATATAGACCGTAGTCTATTCCCTTTTCGGCAGGATTACGTAAAGTGCGTTTTGCCAGGATTCTTGGTACTCCAAGAAAAAACGCCCTGCGTATCAGAAAATTTTCGCGCTGGCGAAAATATTTCGTCTGCCCTGAAAAGGCGTGTAGACGGCAGGTCTAGTGAGAAAAATAGTCTGTCAAAGATAGATATATAATATCTTCATGCCAAGACTCGTTCAAAAAACCGCCCACGGTCCACAGCAAGTAGGGGATCAATTTATCTGTATGTGCGGACTAAGCAAAAAACAACCCTTTTGTGATGGTTCCCATATTAAAACTCTTGACGAAGACGAAAAGAAACTTTATTGGTACGATGAAAAGCAAAATCGAGAAGAAATCACCACCGAAGCCGATGAATGTTGCGGAGAGTGTGATAACTGTCATTGCCAAGATAACAAAAAATCTAAAGTATGATGAAGAAACTCCCTGTTGCCGTTGTTGTCATCCCGACCTACAACGAAGCCGGTACCATTGGCAAGATGATCGACACTCTATGTGGAAAAATATTTCCCAAGATAATCGACTGGCAGTGCAAACTTCTTGTTGTTGATGACACCTCCCCCGACGGTACCTACAAAATTGTTCAGAAAAAACAAAAAGAGTATCCAAACCTCAATCTTTATCTTAATCCTACCAAAGCCGGTATCGGTGGTGCTTATGTAAAAGGTTTCCGTCACGCCATGAAAGTTCTCGGGGCAGATGTCATCATTGAATTTGATGCCGACTTTCAACATCCCCCCAAAGACATACCGGTATTGTTAAAAGAAATCTCCAAAGGGTATGACTATGTTTTGGGTTCTCGAAAAATCGATGGGGGATCAAACCCCAAGGGTTGGGGTTTCAAACGCATCTTTTTTAGTGAAGTTGGTGGTTTAGTCGCCCGTTTTGTTCTTTTCTTTCCGACAAAAATGTTCTTCAAAATTACAGATCCCACAACCGGTCTCAAGGCCTCTCGTGTTAAGGGCTTTGTGGACACCATGGACATGGACCATCTTTATTCCCGAAGTTTTGGTTACAAACTTGAGTTCCTCTATAAAATGGTTACTCTTGGAGCCAAAGTCAAAGAAATTCCTCTACAGTTTGGTCTTCGTACCAAAGGTGAGTCCAAAATCGAATCCAAAACAGCCAAAGATATTTTTCGTTCAGTTTTCCTTCTTCGTTGGAACGATCCAGGTACCCAAAAGTTCGTTAAGTTTGGTACTGTTGGTTTTATCGGTTACCTTGTTAATGCCATCGGCTTAGCCGTTTTTAGCAATCTTACACACAATGAATGGCTCAGTTGGCTCTTAAGCACCGAGCTGGCCATCATCAGTAACTTTACCTGGAACAATCTCTGGACTTTCAAATCAGACAAGATTCACGGAGTCATTGCTACTATCAATAAATTTCTTCAGTTCAACCTTACTTCTGTCGGAGCCTTACTTATCCAAACAATTTCCGGCGCCGGTCTTGTCTCTCTCACCCATCTCAATCGTCAACTGTTGCTCCCCTTTATCATCGTTTTCTTGGTTCTGCCTTACAACTGGTTGATGTACAACCTCATCATCTGGAAAAAGAAAAAATAAATTAGAGGTACGGTGTCCAGTCAGCTACCGGAGCCATATTGTTTAATATGAAGTTCCAGCTATACAAGATAACTGGAATAAGAAGAATTCCCAACATAATTTTGAACTCTTTCTTTTGGATAAGGTTGTCCCAACCAATCAAAACAAAAGGGGCAATGGGAAGAATATAACGACTGATGTCTCTATGAGCTACAAAGAGAGTGGATAGAAAAAATAATCCGGCAAAATATGTCTCCACTTTGGCCTTTTTCCCCCAAAGCTTTAATATTCCTAAGCCAAAAATTAACCAAGTCCAAATCACATCTTCAAGCCAAAAACTATTTACCCAATGCTGTCCCAAAGGTGTAAACACGGAAAAGGGAGGCCAAAAAAGATGAATATTGTCACCACTGTGGAAATATGCCCAAAAATCCCCGGTCTGCATCCCATAAAACCAGAACAAGGCTGGAATGGCTAATGCTTGGATCAACAATGGCCAGTATTTAAACTGAATTTTTTTGCTTTTGATCGACTCCACCAAGGCATAAATGCCGTACGCACCCAATAAAATAATTGCCGGACTTTTTGTCAGTTGAGCAAGCAACCCAAACAGTCCTGCCATCCAGTATTTTTCCTTACGGAAAAAAAAGATACTGGTGACTACAAAAAGTAAAAACCATGGTTCAGGAGAACCAACACTACGAACAGCAATCCATCTGGCAGGTAATATCAAAAAGACCAAACATGCCCAAAGTGGATTTTTACTCAATTTAAAATGGGTTAGATATCGGAAAAATACGATATACAAAAGGACTGTACCTAAAAGACTGCTTAGCAACATTGCCGTTGGGCCTTTTAAGAACTGATCAAAAACCGAGATAATCGCCGGATACAAAGGAAAGTGAGCTGGATAATACTCCGCTGGCAGAGGATTTGAAAATTTGTTAAGAATATCTGCTTTGTTGTACCAAGTTTTTGCCACAATTAGATAATTTGGTCCGTCATAGTTTTGCCACAAAATTTTCGTGCCTTCGGAAAAATCCAAACCCCAGGCTGGCAATTTGACCTTAAGAACAAAAGGTAACCAAACCAGTAAGGAAAATAGTAATACGGCAATGCCTAAATAAACTCGTTTCATCTTCTTCTTAGTATATACTTGTGATTATGGCGAGACAAATAGATAAACTCTCCGTATTTTTGCCGGCATACAACGAGGAGGCCAATCTCGAGCGGACGGTCAAAAACGTAGTTGAAAATCTCCAAAAAAATATCTCTACTTGGGAAGTCGTTATTGTCGACGATGGTTCCAAAGATAACACTGGCAAAATTGCCAACAAACTAGCCAAGGCAGACAAACGTATCTCTGTAATTCATCACCATCCCAATCGGGGATATGGGGGCGCATTCAAAAGCGGTCTTTATGGTTGTAAATATCCCTGGATTTCTTTTATTGACTCCGACGGTCAGTTCAACTTTAAAGACATTACTGATTTTCTAAACACCCAGAAAAAGACCGGTGCGGACATGGTTATTGGTTTTTACCTTGACCGCAAAGTACATCTCACTCGCAAAATGAACTCAAAGATTTGGCAGTTTTTTGTCTGGTTGCTTTTTGGTCTTAATGTTCGGGACATCGACTGCGGTTTCAAACTAATTTCCAAAAAAGTTGTCGACACCATCCCTCACTTGGAAAGTGAGCGAGGTGCTTTCATCAGTTCCGAGTTTCTGATAAAAGCCAAAAAAGCAGGTTTTAAGATTGTTGAAATTGGAGTTCATCACTATCCTCGTAAATTTGGTGAGGCCACTGGGGCCAAACTAAACGTTATTATCCAAAGTTTCATTGACCTTGGCCGACTCAGGTTAAAAATCAAATGATCAACTGGATCAAAAAAAATCGTCTAGAGTTCTTTATATTAATTGGTATTCTTGGTCTAGCCTTATTTTTGCGCCTATATCGCATTGGTGAGTTCATGACTTTCTTGGGAGATGAAGGGCGCGACGTTCGTATTGTTCGTGACCTTATTACCAGAGGCAACTTAGTTTTCATCGGACCTCAAACTAGTATTGGCAACATGTACTTGGGTCCGCTTTATTACTACATGATGGCCCCGGCGTTATTTTTGTCTAATCTTAATCCAGTCGGTCCGGCTATTATGGTTGCCCTACTGGGAGTTCTTACCGTCGGCCTTACCTGGTTTGTTGGTAGATCTTGGTTCAACAAAAGTGCCGGTTTGGTTGCGGCGGCTTTATTCTCCGTTTCTCCGGTTGCCATAATTTATTCACGCTCTTCTTGGAATCCCAACCCTATGCCTCTTTTTGCCCTTCTTTGTATTTGGGGAGTCTATCAGGTCTGGCAAAATAAAAAATATTTTTGGTTGCCTATTGTTGGTGTTTCTTTTGCCTTTGCTTTGCAAATGCATTATCTCGGTCTGCTTTTAGCTCCCACTTTAGGTTTTTTCTGGCTCATTTCTCTCCTCCGGATAAGAAAAGACAAAACTCTTCGTTCACATTTCGTCAAGAATACCCTATTAGCCATTGCTTTGTTTTTAGTACTTATGTCACCGCTTGTTCTTTTTGATATCAAACATCAAGGTATGAATTTCCACGCTTTCGAAAAATTCTTCACCGATCGTCAAACCACTGTTAATCTCAATCCCACCAAGTCAGATCGTTTTGTTCCGGTCATTATTACCACCGTTACCGATCTCGTTCTGGCTCGTCAGAATATTAGTGTTCCCCTTATCTCAGTGGCAATTCTTTTATTGTCCGTTTTTATATTTTTCAAGTCAAAATGGCGCCCCCAGTTAAAGCTTCTTTATATCTGGCTTGCTTTCGGAATTTTTGGGTTAAGTATCTACAAACAGCATGTTTATGTTCACTACCTTGGCTTTATCTACCCGGCAGTGTATCTTTTGCTCGGTGCCCTAATCGGCTATTTCCTTTCCAGAAAAGGCTTTGTCTTAAAAGTCGTAGCCCTTCTTACTGTTTTGGCCCTATTATTTGTCAATTTAAGATATAGTCCTACCTTTGGCCAACCCAATCGACAGCTTCAACGTACAGAAGCCGCTGCGGACTTGATTATCAAAGAATCAAAAGGGGAGCCCTTCAATTTTGGTCTTATTGCCAAACAAAACTATGACGAGTCGTATCGTTACTTCTTAGAAAACAAAAAAGCCAACCTCATTAGGGGGGAAGAGAGAATTACCGACTGGCTTTTTGTAATCTGCGAAGATGGGGATAAATGCCAACCTGAAGGTAACCCCGGATGGCAAATTGCGGTCTTTGGTCCATCACACATTGTTTCCGAGTGGAGTATCGATTATCTAAAAATCTACCAACTAGCTCACTCCAAATGATTACCAACGGTAAACTCATCTGGCTTGATCTAGAGATGACCGGTCTTGATCCAGAAAAAGATAAAATTGTTGAAATTGCGACTATTATTTCCGACGCCGAACTAAACGTTGTTGCCGAAGGTCCAGACATCGTTATTCATCATCCGGCTTCAGTGATGAACAAAATTAACGATTGGTGCCAGGAACATTTTGCCGAGTCGGGTCTTCTCAATGAAATTCATGAATCAAAAATATCCACAGACGAAGCAGAAGAAAAAACTCTTTCTTTTCTCAAAAAACACTGTCCCAAAAACACGGCTCTTTTTGCCGGCAACTCTATCCACATCGATCGGGAATTCCTTAGGATTCAGATGCCCAAGCTGGCTGATTTTGTTCACTATCGTATTATTGACGTCTCTACCATTAAAGAGCTTGCTGGTCGTTGGTATCCTCACAACAAACCTTTTTCTAAAGTTGAACCTCATCGGGCTCACGATGATATTTTGGAATCAATCGATGAGTTAAAATATTACAGAGACACCGTCTTCAAATAAACTATGGCCAATCCAAAACTATCAATCGTTATTCCCAACTTCAACGAAAAAGAAAACCTAGATAGGGGAGTTCTGGATCAGGTTAATCATTATCTCCACAAAACCGACTACGCTTGGGAAGTGCTTATCAGCGATGACGGTTCCACCGATGGTAGTCGAGAAGATGCCGAAAAATATGCTCGCAGTCACTCGGGATTTCGTGTTCTGCCCAACCTTCATGGGGGGAAAGCTAAAGCTGTCTGGGCTGGTATTAAGGCCGCCAAAGGCGACATTGTTCTTTTTGCAGACATGGATCAATCCACACCCCTAAAAGAGGTCGAAAAACTTCTTCCTTGGTTTGATGAAGGCTTTGATGTCGTTTTTGGTTCTCGTGGCCGAGCCAGAAAAAACTTCCCTTGGTACCGCCAGTTGACCTCCTGGGGCTTCCGTTTTATTAGAGGTTTTTTCCTTCTTCGTGATGTCACTGATACTCAATGTGGTTTTAAGTCTTTCAAAACCAAAGTGGCCAAAGAAATTTTCCCCAAACTGTCCGTTTTAAAGGAAGAAAAAGAATCAAAGGGTTGGACCGTCTCCGCTTTTGATGTTGAACTGCTCTTCCTTGCTGAAAAATATGGCTACAAGCTAAAAGAGGTCGATGTTTCCTGGAAAGATGAAGATATCTCCACCAACAAGAATAAACGCTTCATCAAGGAATCAACGGACATGTTAAAGCAGATCCTCCAGGTAAAATTAAACGACATCAAAGGATTGTATGACCAAAAATAAGAAATTACTGACAATCGCTATTTTTCTTCTTGCCATCTTTGCTTTCTTTTTCTTTCGTCTCTCCCAACTCAACAAAATTCCCGTTTTTGTCGATGAAGCAATTTATGTTCGCTGGTCTCAAATCATCAAAAATGAACCAAATCTTCGTTTTATTCCCCAAACTGATGGCAAACAGCCGTTTTTTATGTGGGCCACAGTTCCTTTCTTTAAGATAAGTTCTGATCCATTGGTTGCCGGACGTTTGGTTTCTGTTGTTGCCGGCTTTGGATCACTTGTAGGTATTGCCCTTCTGGCCTTTCTACTTTTTGGTAACGTTCTTGTTGCCGCTTTGACAGCTCTTGTTTACTCAGCCTTGCCTTATACTGTCTTTTTTGATCGGATGGCCCTTGCCGACTCTCTTCTGGCCATGTTTGGAGTCTGGTCTCTCGTTTTCTCCATTTTCTTTGCCAAAACCCGTCGGTTGGATTACGCTATGCTACTTGGATTTGCACTTGGGGGTGGAATGCTCACCAAGTCACCAGCCATCTTTTTCTATGTCTGGTTGGTTGTCTCCATCTTGTGCTTTACACCTTTCAAGCAACTCAAACTTCGTGATCTTGGTAGTTTAACCCTCGGTCTTCTGGCCGCCATAATTATCTCTCAAGCAATGTATGCCATTCTTCGTTTAGGACCCGCTTTCGAAATGATTGGTGCCCGTAATCAAGATTATCTGTTCACCTGGAAAGAGGTTCTGGGTCATCCCCTTAGTCCTCTCATCGGTAACTTAAAGACCACTGCTAACTGGCTTTGGCTGCTTTTTACTCCTTCTATCCTAGTTGCCATAATTCTCAGTTTCTTCCCCAAAAAAACTCGTTTGCCCGGTCTTTTTCTTTGTTTGGTTGCCTTGATTCCTCTAATCGGTCAAGCCGCCATTGCCAAAGTTTATACAAGCAGATATGCCCTATTTGCTGTTTATCCTCTAATTCCTCTTTGTGGGCTTGGTTTGTCCTGGCTCATCAGCCGCAAGGGGATTCTTATCAAATTGTCCCCAATAATTCTTTTAGTCGTCCCGGTGATCATTTCTTATTTTTGTGTATTTAATCCCGAAAGGGCCCCTCTTTCGTTCGACATGCGCAACGGTTATCTCGAAGAATGGACTGCCGGTTGGGGCCAGAAAGAAATCGCCATCTATTTCCTCGATCTCGAAAGCCAAGGTAAAAAGGTAGTTGCTTTTACTGAAGGATTTTTTGGTTCTCTTCCCGACGGTATTCAGATTTACACCAACGGACACAAAAACATCACCGTTGTTGGTTCAAGTCCCTACGTTGGGTCCATTCCTGAAGGCCTAGCCAATACTTCTCCGGAAAACGAACGCTTTTTAATTGTCAATAAATCTCGGAATCATCTTAACGCTGGAGCTTTGGATGCTTTACAACTTGTTAAAGAATATCCCAAACCAGCACGCACCGATGGTTCTCAGGAGGTACTTCAACTTTACCTCTACCTGCCAAACTCTTTATAATGAACTCAATGAAGTTTACTTTTACTGGCAAGTTGTCCTCCTTATGGAAAATAATCTGGCGTTATCGGGTAGGTCTTTTATTATTTATTCTTCTCCTACCTGCTGTTAAGGACCTTCTCACTCCTGGCTACTTCACGATGCATGATGACATGCAGGTTTTTCGTCTCTACGAACTTGATAAGTGTATCCATGACGGTCAGATACCCTGCCGTTGGGTTCCTGATGGGGGATATGGTTATGGTTACCCTTTGATGCAGTTTTACCCTCCTATGCCTTACTATCCTATGGAACTGCTTACTCTACTGGGGCTTGGCTACTTTTGGCCGGTAAAAATTATGTTTGTTCTTTCTATTCTTATGTCTGGTTGGGGAATGTATCTCCTTGCCAAAGAATTTTTTGGCAAGTGGGGAGGTATTATTTCGTCTCTTTTGTATGTTTATGCCCCATATCACTCAGTTGATGTCTATGTCCGAGGAGCCCAAAACGAAGCCTGGGGGATGGTTTGGTTTCCTTTTGTACTCCTTTTTCTTTACAACCTTATCGTCAAAAAATTCTCTTGGAAAAATTTCCTTCTCTTTGCTGTCTGTCTTGCCGGTCAGCTAACGTCTCACAATGTTATGACCATGGTTTTTGCACCTAGTGCTCTACTTTGGGCAATTTTCTGGATATGGCGGACAAAAAAATACTCGACGATAAAGCCGATCATTCTTTCTGGCCTTCTGGGAGTTGGCTTATCTGCTTTTTTCTTTATTCCCGAAGTTCTCGAACAAAAATATGTCCATGTCGATTCCATGATTTCCGGATACTTCAACTTTATGGCCCACTATGCCGATATTAATCAGCTTTTTTTCTCTCGGTTCTGGGGGTATGGCGGTTCAACTTATGGTCCCGAAGATGGTATGTCTTTTTCTGTCGGTCAAATACAGCTTGCGGCTGTCCTTATTGCTTCGTTGATAGCTCTTTTTCGTTTCAAAAAAGACAAGACAGTCTCCCTGATGGTTCTTATGGCCACAGCCCTTGGTTTTGTTTATGCTTTTCTCACTCATAGTCGCTCTTTCTTTATCTGGGATCATCTCTCCTTATTACAATATGCCCAATTTCCCTGGAGATTAGTTGCCTTGATTGTTTTTTACTTCTCCTTAGCCGCTGGTTATATTACCAAGCTTCGTCTTCCAAAAATAGTAAAACCTCTATTATTTGTCATCGCCTCACTGGGTATTATTCTCACCAATATAACCTTCTTTCATGTTGAGAGACATACAAGAGTCTCTCTCGCCGAAAAAATGGCCGGGCGTCAATGGGAACTTCAAGTTACCAGTGGAATTTTTGATTATTTACCTCGTACCGCCGCTGCACCTCCAGGGGACCCGGCCTTCACCATTCCTCAATATATTGAAGGTTATGGGGGTATAGAAAACTTTGTTTCTGGTACCAACTGGATGAAACTGGATGCCAAAGTATCTTCTTCTTCGGCCAAAATTATGTTGCCGCTTTTCTCTTTTCCAGGACTCGTAACTAAGATGGATGGGCACAAAGTGACTTCTGCCTACGATCCGGACCTGGGTCGGGTTATCATTACCGTACCTCAGGGGACTCACTCCCTTTACGCTAAAATAGGTTACACTCCCATTCGCCTTTTTTCTGATTTACTTACCCTTAGCTCCATCTTCATATTATTAAGACTTGCACTTTATGCTCGACGACATCCCTGACAATCAGGAAATACTTGAGTATCAAGAAGTCAAACGCCGTTCAATATCGGGAGTGTTGGCCTTAATTTCTCGCACTTTTGTGATTCAAATTATTTCTTTTATTGCCACCCTTGCTCTAACAATTTTTCTCGACCCCAATATCTATGGTGTTTATTATCTTGTTAGTTCCGTAGTTAACTTTCTTGGTTACTTTTCTGATGTTGGTCTTGCCGCCGCTCTTATCCAAAAAAAAGAAAATATTACCAAAGAGGATCTCGCTACCACTTTTTCAATTCAGCAGATTCTAGTTTTGTCGCTTTTACTCGTTTTATTTATCGTCAGTCCTTTTATTAAGACTACTTACCACATGGATCAGAGTGGTCTATATCTACTCTATGCCATGGGCATATCGCTCTTTTTAAGTTCCCTCAAAACCATTCCTTCTATCATGCTTGAAAGAGAGATTAAGTTCAACAAATTAATTTTGCCTCAAATTCTTGAAACTCTTGTTTTCAACTTTGTTGCTGTATTTTTCGCCTGGAAGGGATATGGTATCAACGCTTTTACTTACGCCGTACTGGGTCGAGGAGTCGTTGGCCTAATCGCCATGTACCTTGTTTATCCCTGGAAACCAATCATTGGTATTTACCGTCAGTCTCTTAAATCATTACTTAGGTTTGGAGTTCCTTATCAGGCAAACACTTTTCTGTCAGTTCTCAAAGATGATGGCATGACCATTATTCTCACCAAGATCATCGGCACAACCGGCCTAGGATATATTGGTTGGGCCAGCAAGTGGGCAGGCCTGCCACTTAGAATTGTCATGGACAACCTCACCAAAGTATCCTTTCCCACCTTTGCTCGTTTACAGCATGATAAAGAAAAATTAGCTCGTGCCGTTGAAGTTAGTCTCAAATATATGTGTCTGGCTATTTTTCCAATTCTTGCCGGTCTCGGTTTCTTTGCCGCGCCTCTTGTTGATATTATTCCCAAATACACCAAATGGTTACCCGCTCTTATTCCTTTATATATTTATCTCTACAACTCCGCCTGGGCCAGTATTTCTACCAGTCTCACCAACCTCTTAAATGCCACTGGTCACATCAAGTCAACTTTCAAACTAATGCTCATGTGGACCGGTTTGACTTGGATTACCATGCCCTTCCTCTCACTTAAATACGGTTACATAGGTGTTGCTTACGCCGTTGCCATTATTGCCACATCTTCGATAGTCACAATCTTCATGGCTCGTAAATATGTTCAATTTAATCTCTGGCGCATCCTCAAGACGCCTTTACTGGGAACCCTAGTTATGAGTGGTTTTCTGGCTATTCTTTCTCACTATGGCACCTCAGTTTTACGTTTAACCTTAATTGGTGTTTTTGCCGCGGCCATTTATTTTGGTACCATTATTCTTGTTGAAGGCATTACCTTTATCACCAACACCATCAACTACTTTAAAATTAAACATGTTTAAGAAACTTCTTCCTCTACTTGTCCCCTTAATCCTTTTGTTGTTTCCTCAATCAACACTAGCTTTCGGAAAGAATGCCTTCGTCACTATTTCCAATCCGGTGAGAGGTTATGAAGGTTGGTCAGAGCCAAATCAAACACCCCTGGATCTACCTAGATTCCAGTATCAAGAGTCCACTCATTCGGCTTATCCCGTTACCTGGCTTCTCCGTTTCGATGCAGTTTCGAGTGCTACTATCTCAGCCTATTTCGCTGATCTCTTTGAAACTGACAAGAATCAATCTCTCGGAGCTTTTCTGGAAATCACACCATCCCTCACCGCCCAAGCAGGTGTTGTTTATCCACCTGGAACATACATGTCCAATCCCAATCGTATTTTCTTATCCGGCTATTCCCAAAAAGATCGTTTGAAACTAATTGATACTTATATGAAGGCTTTCTTTGATCGTTTTGGTTTTTATCCGACTGCTGTATCTGCTTGGGATCTTGATAGCTATTCCCTTCAGTATCTTCAAACGAGATACTCAATTCTTACTGCTATGAACTGCGATGACCAATACAGCACCGATCACTATCGCATTTGGGGAGGCTATGTAGGCAGTCCTTATTATCCGGACAAAAATAACTCATTGATCCCTGCCGCTAGTGCTAAGAATCGTATTAACCTAATTATGGTTCGATGGGCCCAAAGAGACCTTTATAACTTTTACGGAACAGCCGGTGCATTTTCTTACTCTGTTCAGGTTAATGATTATCTATCTTATGGTCTTGATACAACCTATTTTGAAAAATTGTTGGCTCAATATACCCAGAAAGGATTCAATGAACTTTCTCATATCAATCTGGGATTAGAAAATGACTACAGCCTTGATTTGTATCAAAAAGAGATTAGCAGCACTTATCGTTTACTGGAAAAAAATAGAGAAAAATATAATCTTGAGTATGTCAGTTTAGCCGAGCTGGGGAACATCGTAAAAGCTTATTATCCGGAAAGTAGCCCCACATACTTTTATCGAACCCTAGACTCCACCAATAGGGAAAATGGTGAGGTGTTCTGGTACCAAAGTTATCGCTATCGTATTGGCTTAAAGACCGCTAACGGTCAAACCCAGATAATTGATTTCCGCGTCTACAATCGGGAAATATATGAAGATTATTTTGCTGTTCCCAATCAAACAACCGATCTTTATTCCGAAATACCAGCCATTATTGATTCGGTCAAAACACCAGGATCGGAACTTACTCTCAATATTGATCTTTCTCAATTCAAAACTACCTATGACAAACAATGGGATCTCTGGCAAATAACTCTGGAAAATGGTAATCAAAAAATATATCTTCTACCGGACTCGATCAAATTCGTCAATATCGTGGCTCCTGTCATTGAATCCGCTGATATAAAAATACTAAACAATAAACAAGAAACTACTTGGCAGGCAAGTCCCCACACGCCACTTAAAGACTATGCTCAGTACTCTTGGTTATTCTGGGTTGTAATATTCTTTTTTCTGGTTCTACTTATCAAAAAAATTATCAAGAAAGGCAAACCAAAAATACCCTCAACTCTTTTATTCGGTTTTCTCTGTGCCTTTATTGTTTGTTTGACTGTATTTCGTAATGGTCTCAATTTTTCCTTTGGTCAAGGGTATTTTGGACCCAACGGCCATGATGCTATTTTTCATCTTTCACTAATTGAAAAGTTTTCTCAAAATCCGCTAGACCTTTCTCATCCTCAGTATGCCGGTGAAAAATTGACCAACTATCACTTTGTTTTTGATTATTTTTCCGGTCTTTTATCATGGTTCTTTAATATTCCGGCGAGCACCCTTTATTTTCGTTTTTTACCCATTTTGTTTTGCTTTGCCCTCGTTTTCCTCTTAGACCGTTTAATGGAAAAATGGCACTATTCAAAAACCACCAAGATTTTTGGCTTTCTTCTTGTCTTCTTTGCCGGCTCTTTTGGCTTCATACCCAAACTACTGACCAGCCAAAATGTTTTCTCAGGAGAATCATCTTTCTGGGCCAACCAATCTGCCTCAATTTTTCTTAATCCACCTTATGCTCTTTCGCTTATTTTTCTCTTATTATTTTTACTTAATCTTCCTTCAGAAGGGAAAATAAAAGCACTTCAATTTATTAAACTCGCTCTTTTGGGTGGTTTGCTTGCTCAAACAAAAATCTATGCCTTTGTTCTTCTTTGTCTTGCCCTCTTGTTTACCAGACGTCTCTCGATCTTGATTGTGGTTGGCATTATCGGAGCTTTAATTACACTACCTCTATCCTCCTTCTCAGGTTCGCCTTTTATCTTCGATCCTCTTTGGTTTCCTCGTAGTCTCTTCGCCTCATATGATCGTTTTTACTGGCCAAAGTTTGTTGAGGCTTGGCAAGCTTATGAGGCATCTGGGAATTTTCTTAAGTTATTTGCAGTAAACCTTTTCTCTGTCTTGGCCTTCCTTGTTGGAAACTTAGGTATGCGGATTTTTGGTTTTTTCTCCATCGCCAAAGACAAAAACACAGACATCTCTCGAAAGATCGTTTCTGTAATCATCGTATTGGGAATTGTTTTGCCTCTATTTATCACTCAAAAAATTAATCCTTGGAATACGATACAGTTCATGTATTATTCTCTATTTTTCCTGGGATTATTCACTGCCGAGTATCTATCTCGACTCCTTTCTCGTTTCCGAACAAAAACAATCGCCGTCTTTGTGATAACACTGTTTCTTCTAGTAGCAACCTTTACGTCAATCGGTACCCTAAAAGACTATCTCGGAAACACCTCACCCTCTCGAGTCAGTTATCCGGAAATGAAAGCTTTAGATACTCTCAAATCAAAAGAAAAAGGGGTAGTGCTTTCGCCAATTTATGTTAAGGCTGACTGGGTTGCTGGTCCCAAACCTCTGTATGCCTATGTTTCCTCAGCATATATCTCCGCCCTTTCTGGCCAGCCTGAATTTCTTTCTGACACGATCAACCTGGATATTACCGGTTTCCAGTACCAATCGAGAATAAGAGACATTCAACGTTTTTACAACACCAAAGATAAAGTCTGGGCCAACAACTTTTTGCAGAAAAATAACATAAAATATGTTTACGAGACACCTTTACAAAAAATTACCCTTAATCCATACGATTTATCTCTAACCAAAATCTACGACTCGGGAGAAATTAAGGTTTATCAAAAAAAATAATGTCCAAGATAAATATTTCAGCTATTGTTAACACCAGAAACGAAAGCAGAAACATCGCCGACTGTCTCAAAGCTCTTGCTTTTGCTGACGAGATCATTGTTGTGGATATGGAATCTTCGGATGCCACCAAGGAAATTGCCAAGAGATTTACCGACAAAGTCTTTGATCATAAGATGATCGGATATGTTGAGCCGGCAAGAAACTTCGCCATCAGTAAAGCCGTGGGGAAATGGGTTCTTATTGTTGATGCCGACGAACGAGTTCCTAGATCACTTGCCGCCAAACTAATCGAGATCGCCCAAAAAGAAGCAGTTGACTTTGTCAGGATTCCCAGAAAAAATCTTATCTTTGGCCAATGGATCCAACACTCACGTTGGTGGCCAGATTACAATATCCGTTTTTTCAAAAAAGACTCTGTTGAATGGCAAAACGAGATTCATTCAATTCCTATTACCACCGGTACCGGAATTAACCTTGATCCGGAGGAAGAGTATGCTCTTGAACATCATCATTACAACTCAATCGATGAGTATTTTGAAAGAGCTCTTCGCTACTCCACCCAGCAAGCCAAAGAGCTTGTTGACTCTGGCTACAAATTCGACGCCAAAGACATTATTGGCAAACCAATCAGTGAGTTTATCAGCCGTTTCTTTGCTGGAGAAGGCTACAAGGATGGTCTTCATGGACTTGTTCTTGCTTTCTTACAAATGTTCTCCGTTATGCTTATTTATCTCAAAGTTTGGCAAGCTGAGGGTCATGAACCAAAGAAAGCGAGTGTTTTTACTCCGATCTGGCAAAAACTATTCATGGAGAAATATCGAGAACTTCGTTATTGGTTTATGACAGTTCTTATTCAATCTGAATCAAAAAAAACCAAGCGTTTCCTACTCAAAATTAAACGTAAACTGTCGTCGTAACTGAGTTTAATTTCTGCAAGCACTTTCCTTGTCAGCCATTACAGCTTTACCGTTTATAGAGTTTCTTGTTATTAAGTAATATGCCACTTCATTGTCAGGATACAAAATCACATCAACAAGTTTAATTCCTGTTGGTACTTTATCTCTTTCCGCGCTTCTAAAGTCCAAAGGCAGGTTATTAAATGCCACCAAGTAGAGCGTCTCTGGCTCAAGTTTGTTTATCTCGTCAACTGTGCACAGTTTTGCCCCCCCAGCTTATTTGTTTTATCTTGTCCAAAGGCATATTTCGATAAACATCTTCTCCATACGCGGTTCCGTATTCCTGTACGTTAATCGGCGCTTCATTTCTCCAGAAAAAATAATAAAGCATCGGCGGATCGTTTAGATTAGTTAATCTGATGGCCTTAAATTGATCCTCAACATCGGCAATTTTTATCATCGCTTGTTTGTATCCATATCCAAACTGTCGCGAACTCTCTATCGGAAAGTGGACAAAATAACGATGTAGATAAAAAATAGTTGATAACAACCACAAGCCGGTAATCAGGGGTATACCTAACCACAGTTTTTTATTTTTAAATAGTATTTCCAACAAACTAAAGTATCCCAATCCAACTATCAGAAGCATCGGACCAGCCAAGATCATCAATCTTGAGGCGTGATACGCCCCATCCATCGTCAGGTCGGAAGCAACTGGAGAGAAGATCAAAAGACATAGTAACAGTTGATATTTTTTATCTTTGATATTTTTAAACACAAACGTCAGTCCGACAATCAATCCCAGTGAATCAATAAATAGTAGCTCGCCCATGTTTGTTACCGAGTGTCTTCCATTTGGATCTCCTGTCAAAAACAAAAACTCTGTAGAATAATTTTTCAAATAATTACTGCCAAAATTCACCAAAGGAGTTAATACTTTGTTATGGAAAATAGGTGACCACCACACAGCCTTTTTACCAATCTGAGGATTTCCGTAATCATTTGAGTCAACTTCTCGGTTACGTAACACTTTAACTTGAGTCATTGGATCGGAGAAAACCGAAATTTGATTAATTCTGGCTTGGTCAGCCGAACCAATAGTCGTGGCATAAATAAAAGGCAAGACAAAAATGGCAATTATTGAAAGCCATACTCCCAAACGCCACCAGCCTTGTCTCCAAAAATCTCGGAAATAAATCACAGTCACCAACCCAACCAAAATAGGTCCAAACAAACTCATTGTACGGTAGGTATAAACATTGAGACCAAACAATACGGCCGACAAATAAAACGCCCAATTCTTTTTACTGTCTTTCCAGTACAGGAATACTGATACTGAAGCTAAGAAAACCACCAACATAAAAATGGCCTCAAAAGCCATTCGACTAAACTGGATTTGCCATGGGGAGAAAGCAAAGACCAGGCCGGTAATAATGCTGGCATTCTTTTTACCTGTAAGTTGATACACCAAAATCATCGCCAAAATAACACAAATCACCCCCGCCAAAGCCGCTCCAGCACGAACCTGATACTCGGGAGAACTAAAAAACAAAGACGGTAAGACCGAAAAATATATTGGAAAAGGTGTTTTATCGGTATTAAAAGAGCGAAGATAAAATGGGCTCAATCCTCCTCGATAATCTTTGCCGGTGGATAACAAACTTCTTATCTGATAACCCAAATCAATTTCGTCATAATACAAACTGGCCGGGACAGCATCCAGTCTGACAAATCTCACCATAAGAGCCAAAAGCACCACGAACAGTATCAATATCCATCCAGTTCTTTTTTTACTCATAATCTAAATATATTCTAACGCGTCAGTTCATAATAAACAGCTGTCTTGAATACACTATAATCAAATTAATGAAAATCGGTTTTATCACCGTCAGCTTTCACAGTATTCAAGACACTCTCGATGTTGTGAAGCAGCTTGAAAAAAACACCTTACCCTTGGGGGTAAGCTCCACAGTATATGTAGTGGACAACGACTGCTCGGTTGATTTGAGGGAAAAACTCTCCAAATACCCTCAGGCAGTATACGTTGAAAGTCCCGGCAATGTTGGTTTTGCTGCCGGTAATAATCTAGGGTTCAAAAAGGCTCTTCTCGATGAAACAGATATCATCGTAATGATAAACAACGACACTGTTGTTCCGGAAGACCTGATTCTCAAGATATTGGCCTCACCAATATCTGACAAAAATGTTGGTGCTGTCGGCGGTCTCATTTATTTTGCCAAAGGGTTCGAGTTTGAAGATAAATATCAAAAAGACGAACTTGGGCAGGTAATCTGGTACGCTGGAGGTCAGTACGACTGGGACAACGTCTATGCCAACCACCTTGGAGTCAATGAGGTCGACAAAGGTCAATTTGATGGTCAGAGAGAGGTCGATTTCATCACCGGTTGCCTTTTTATCGTGCGCTCAGAAATTCTCAAAAAAGTCGGCCTTTTTGACGAACGTTACTGTCTCTATTTTGAAGACTCGGATCTCGGTATGCGCATCAAAAAAGCAGGTTATAAACTTGTTGTCGATTCAAACATCAAACTTTGGCACAAAGTCGCCCAAAGCTCGGGTATTGGTTCTCCTCTAAACGATTATTTTCTCACTCGCAATCGTCTTCTTTTCGGTATGGATTATGCCCGTCCCCGAACCAAGATTGCTCTTCTCAGGGAAGCGGTCAAAAAGCTTTTTATAGGAACCAAAGCCCAAAAACAAGCTGTTCGCGACTTCTTTGTGGGAAAATTAGGAGGAGGATCTTGGATAAAATAACTATGCCCAAAATATCGATCATCATTCTTGCCAAAAATGTTCCCGATGAAATAGTACTTGCCATAAAAACTTCTTTATTTGCTGATGAAGTTATTGTGGTGGACTCGGGTTCAACCGACAACACCGTCGAAGTTTGTCGCAAATTGGGTGCCAAAATTGTTCACTCAACAGGAGATAGTTTTTCCAAGTGGAGAAACGACGGTGCAAAAGAGGCCAAAGGTGACTGGCTTTTGTATCTCGACTCTGATGAACGAATTCCTCTTAAACTTGCCCGCGAGATAAGGTCTGTAATCGAGACACCACAACATCAGGCATACACGATCAGTCGTTATGAGATTTTCTTGGGCAAACACTTAACTCACTGGGGCGATCCGCTCGTTCTTCGTTTGATGAAAAAAACGGCTCTTAAACGTTGGGAAGGAAAGCTTCACGAGCAACCCAAAATCGAAGGTTCAATTGGTGAACTGAGGCATCAGATGGTTCACTTGTCGCATAAAAATATTGATGAAAAAGTACCCAACACTATGAACTGGTCCAAGTCTGAAGCCAGAATGCTTTTAGACTCGGGTCACCCCCAAATGAAAGGTTGGCGTTTCGTCCGCATCATGCTCACAGAGTTCTGGTACCGAGCGGTAAAACAGGGTTTATGGAGAGACGGAACAGAAGGTTGGATTGAGATCATTTATCAAATGTTTAGTAAATTTCTCACCTATGAAAGATTGTGGGAAGCCCAAAGGAAACCATCACTTTCAGATACCTACAAAAAAATTGATAAGGATTTATTGAAAGAATGGCAAGAAGAAAAACTATGAAAAAAGCCTTAATTTTTGATCCATATCTGGATACTCTTGGAGGTGGGGAACGTTACTGTCTTACTTTTGCCATTGGTCTGATATCTGCAGGTTACTCGGTTGAAATAGCCTGGAACGACAATAAGACTCTTCTTGCCGCACAAGAACGCTTTGGTTTGGATCTTTCGCAACTAAAAATAAATAAAAATGCCTACAATCTCTGCCATGGTCACTCATCTTTGTTAAGGAGACTCCTGTTTACTGTCCGTTTCGGACTTATCTTTTGGGTCAGTGACGGCAGTCTTCCCTTTTTGTTTTCGAAAAACAATCTAGTTCATTTCCAGATACCTTTTAAGACAATCGGCGGTAGTCCGTTAATCAATAAAATTAAAACTCTTTTTATTCATAAATTTGTTTACAACTCACGGTTCACTGCTGCAGTTCATGAAACTCATTTTCCAAAAGAAAAAAGCTTTGTTTTGTATCCACCAATCGATGTTGAAAGTTTCAATCCCGGAAAGAAGGAAAACATAATTTTATCCGTAGCTCGTTTTGATTCACCCAGTCATCCTAAACGCCAAGATGTTTTGATTGATGCTTTTAAAATTTTACATAAGAGTTTTCCCGCCTATCAACTGTTTCTTACGGGCGGAAGTCATGGTCAATCAGATACACTGGAAAAACTTAAAGATAAAGCCAAGTCGTTGCCAATCAAGTTTATCGTTGACCCCCGCTTTGATAAATTAAAGAGTCTGTATGCCAAATCACGTTTTTTTTGGCATGCTTCAGGTTTTGAAATAGATGAACAAACTGATCCCGAAAGGGTCGAACATTTTGGTATTACCACTGTTGAGAGTATGGCTTCTGGTTGTGTCCCAATTGTCATAGGTAAGGGTGGTCAAAAAGAAATTCTAGCTGAAGGTACAGGATTCCTTTGCTCCAACGCCCAAGAAATTGCTACCAAAACAAAACTCCTCATCGAAGATGAAAAGCTGTATCGAAAAATGCAAACAACTGCCTCAAAACGAACACACTTGTACTCACACGAATCCTTCTTTTCGAATCTAAAAAAACTTCTCTGAAATGTTTATAAAGTTTCGTAATTTCATAAATAAATATTGGGATGTCCTGATCTTCGCCGTCTTATTCATCACCATGATGGTTTTAAGTTTCCTGAGAATAAAAGACTTCGACATTGCTTTTACTTACGACCAGGCAAGAGAGATGGCCGAAATTCGTCGTATGATCTTCACCAGAACACCTCTCCTCATCGGTCCGGCCACAGATATTATTGGCTTATATTACGGCCCCTTTTGGGCATATTTTAATTCCATCCCCTTTGTCTTGTCCGGCGGGAATCCTTTATGGCTAGTCAGATTCCAGATCCTTACCTTACACATTATTTCTCTTGTGATCTATTTTGTTTTGAGAAAGAAGAATAAAATTTTGGCATTTTATTCTGCTTCATTATTTTTATTTTCTCCCATTGCTGCCTTTTCCATAAAATTTTCTTGGAATGCCAATTCAGCCTATTATTTCGCCGCACTTCTTCCATTATTTATATTTTACAAATCAAAAATATCGTCATTCCTTGAGGGATTGTTATGTGGGTTTATTCTTCAAGTTGAAGCCGCAGTCGGAATTTTATTTTTCCCCATTTCCTTGTTTTTACATACCCGAAGATCCAAAAAAGACAGACAACTTATTCCTCTGATTTTAGGTTTTTTTGTTACTCTTCTGCCTCAGATTGTCTTTGAAGTTCGTCACGGTTTTTTAATGACCAGATCAACGCTTGGTGAGTTCTCTGGTGGAACAGACTGGCTTGGTCAAAAACTTTCCATATCTGACATGCTCCTTAATCGATTTACCTATTTCAAATCTATTTTTTCCGGAGCCACCGAACTTCCTTGGTTATTTGTTATTGCGACAATTGCTCTCGCATTAATACTCGGAAAACGTGATTCGGAAAATACAAAGTTTATCAAAACAAATCTTTTTATTATTTTTGCATTTTTAATATTTTTCCTGATATTTCCCTTTAACATTCGAGATTGGTATCTATATGGGCTTGTACCATTTTCCATATATGCTTTTGCCTCTGCACTAACCATTATTTATGCCAAATCATGGGGTAAGTTTTTTACCGTATTCATTATTGGATTTACTATTTTCTCCTCAATCTCCACAAAAGTTACTTATCTGTCGGTTGAAAAAGGTTATTCAAATGATTTGGCCAATCTCAAGAACATGCTTACTGTTGTTGATAATATTTATCATGAAGCCTCAGGAAGTGCTTTCAAAGTGTATACCTATACTCCCCAAGTTTTTGATTTAAGATTCCAATATTTATTTTGGTGGTATGGAACAAAACAATATGGTTACCAACCAAGTGATATGTCATATTTTCCAGGAGTTCCGGAATACATCAAAGACAACTCAGTTTTTTGGACAAAGAAAAAAGAATCGGATCATGATCTGATCTTTCTCATCATCGAACACGATCCGACGACAATGAGCGGTGAAATCAACTGGAGAAATAATTTTCCGGCATCTTCTCGAAAAATATCATTACCCTGGAACACCATTATTGAAAAAATTGATCCCAAGCTAAAATAATCCTATGAAAAGTACTTTATATAATGAATGGTTCAAAAAAGAAAGAAATGAACCATTGTCTGTTAGCAATGTGGCAGGGCCGGATTGTTTCCTAAAATTAATCCCGCCCAAAAATAAAAAAGTTCTCGTCATCGGTTGCGGAGATGGGCATGAGGTAGCTTGGTTGAATCAACACAAATTTACGGCAGTTGGTATTACTGCGAGTGAAGAAGAAGCAAAGATAGGTAAAGACAAATATGGTGCCAAGATTTATGTTCGTGATATGCATGACCTTGGCGATATAGGTAAGTTTGACGTTATCTATGCCAGCAATGTCTTGGAGCACTCCACTATGCCCTTTTTGGCTTTAATGCACTGGAGAAAATATTTAGTAAAAAATGGTTGGCTTGTATTGGTAATGCCATCCAAAGAGTGGCTCACGGAGCATTATCACTACAGTGTCCTGACCAGATCCCAAATGAAAGATATTCTTTTCAAGACTGGCTTTTCTTTACTAGCCGGACCAAAAATGAAATCAAAAATCAACTTTAACGGTGGCGATATTTTTTATGATTTAGGTCGAAAATGGGGCTTTATGGATGGCTACGTTTCCCAAATGGTAACACTTCCCGATAATCACTTCCAGCTCGGGGAGAAAAACATTGAGGCAAGTTCAGGGAATCCCCTCAAGAAAGCTTTCAAAACTGTTCTGAAGTACCCATACAATCGGATCCGGATCTATCTGGCCAGAAACTTCCGTGAGTGGTAATAATTGATAAGATAGACAAGTGAAGAAAATAAATATCATTCTCCTCATTCTCATCGGTCTTGTAACCGCCTTAATTCTTTATTTTTCCCGAGAGATCTTTTTTTTCCGCTACGACGCCGAGTATTTTGAGAACTACTACTACAACTCCCAATGGAATGTTCCTCAAAGTACTAGAGGCATCTCCGATGGTGAGCTCTACAAGTTCGTAGGTTTCCAGTTAGCCAATGGCGAAAATCCTTTCAACATCAACTTTGAAGTACCCCCTCTTGCTAAGTATCTCTATGGTCTCGCCGAAAAAACAGTTGGCAATCCATACTGGATTAGTCTGGGTTTTTTCTTCCTCACTGGGTTAACGATATATCTCTTGTGTTTGGAACTATTCAAAAACAGAACTACAGCTCTTTTTGGATTACTTCTTTGTGTCACGACTCCTTTCCTGGCAACCCAAATCAGAGAAACCATGCTCGATTTACCCCTTACTAGTCTCTTTTTATTTAACGCTCTATTCTTTGTTAAGTTTCTCAAAAGACACAAACTCAAAGATCTGGTTATCGCCGGTGTCTTTCTTGGCCTTGCCACAGGTACAAAAATTGGTGTTTATTCACCCTTGCTTCTTCTTTTGGGGCTAACTCTGTCTTTGATTGTAAGTTCCAAAAAAATCTTAAACACAATTTTTTATCTTGGATCTGTTTTTGGAGGTTACGTTCTCTCTTTCTTTTGTTACTTTATCAAGCATCCCAATCCCATACCATGGCTCAGACTTCATGAGAAGCCACTAAACTTCTATCTCCAATCCGGGGTTGATAAAGTAGACTACCTAAACCAGTGGCGAGGAATCTTTTTGAATTCGTACAAGGGCTTTTGGGTAGGCGCGACTGGAACCGGTCTGGGAGACTGGTCGATCATTTTGCCTCTCGGTGTAATTTTGGCCATTACCATCTTCGTCATTGCTTTGAAAAAGAAAGATTTTTCCTTGCTGTACTTAACCATTTTTACCTTCATCATTCTTGGAATAAATACGATTATTCCTTTTTGGGCTCGTTATCTCATGCCGATCGTCCCTTTGTTCATCATTTTTATTCTCTACGCTTTCAAAAAACGTATTCCCATACTATTTCTTTTGGTTATTCTCAATTTGCTTTTACTTTTCCCCATAATCACCAAGAACGATCTTACAGGACATGCAGGGGCAGTTAGTCGTTTCCTCAATACCAGGGCTTATCGCGAACTGTATCGAAGTATCGACAGCGAAACCAGAAACAATATTCCGGAAGCAAAATTCATTTCTTCGATGGAGAGTTTTTACGTCAGCCTAAAAGTAAAAAAAATCGAAGTCACCATTACCGAGGTTGTAGATACACAAAATACTCATCAAGGAAAACTCAATACGAAATACTTTACCGATTACGGCGAGATTTCTAATACTCAGGAGATTAATTTCCTTAAAGTGCACAATCAATGGAAGACAGTTTGGAAATGGGACTATCTGTTACCGGGGTTCAGTCCTGACAAAAAGATTGAAATTAACGAAAAAATTGATACTACTCAGAAAGTCCGACAAGCAGTCTATGTCATTCCGCGCCTCATGTACGATTGGGGAAGATACACTTCAGCTCTTTCTGCTCTTACCAAAATGAGCGACAACAAAATTGATGGAATTATACGGGAATCAATTCCTGATGATTTCCCGAGATTCGTCGGCTACTTAAATCCGGAACTCGATAAAGACACTATCGAGAGAAACACTCTTCCCGGTATCTCCATAAAAGAAGAAAAGGTATATTCTCCGGAAACAACCTTTCGCATAAATCAAAACTAATCCATTGGTATACTAAGTAAGATGAACGAAATGATTGATATTATTATTCCCAGTTTCAATGGTAAATACTTGCTGGAAAAACACCTACCGGAAGTATTTAAAAACTCTGATTTTCTAAATAAAGTTATTATTATCGACAATGGTAGCACCGATGGCACTATCGACTGGCTAAAAGAGAATTATCCCGAAGTCGTCATAGTCAAAAATGACACCAACCTGGGTTTCACCAAACCGGTAAATCAGGGTGTGGCTGTGTCAACTGCCGACTATCTAGTTCTACTTAACAATGATGTCCATCCGGAAAAGGGTTATCTCAAAGATGTTCTTCATTTTTTCAAAGACGAAAAAGTCTTCGCCGTTTCTTTCAATGAAGATAGTTCTTCTTGGCCGCAGGTAAAATGGGACGGTAAAATCCAGTTCACTAGGGGGGAAGATAAATCAAAGCCATACTACTCTGCCTGGGCATCAGGAGGTAGCGCTATTTTCAAGCGAAGTATCTGGAACAAACTCGGCGGTCTAAACGAAATCTACGCCCCTTTTTATTGGGAAGACATCGATATTGGTTATCGAGCCTGGAAAATGGGTTACAAAATTATCTGGGACAACCAATCTCTCGTTTTCCACGAACACGAGTCCACTGCCAAAAAAATAAACCCTCGATATCTCAGTTTAATAAAACAAAGAAATGAACTCCTCTTCAACTGGGTAAACATCTCTGACAAGGATTTACTTCGTTCCCATCGTCAATTCTTGTTTGCCCATATCCTCAGACACCCCGGCTATCTAAAAGTTTTTTTGGTTGCTCTATGGCGATTTATCATCAAAAATAAAAAAATAAAATTCGTTAAAACAGATAGGGAAGTGCTATCGTTAGTTAATCAAACAATATGAAAGAAATCGATATCTCCATCATCGTCGTTGGTTACAAATCTGAGGATACCATTGTTCCTTTTCTCGACTCCATTCAAAAAAGTCGCGACGGACTAAACAAAGAAGTAATCGTTGTCGACAACTATCCTGCCGACCGTTGTGTTGAGTTAGCCAGGAAACATCCTTTAAAGCCAAAAGTCTTGGTCAATACTGAAAACGTTGGTCTCTCCAAGGCCGTGAACTGGGCTATCAAGGAATCACACGGAAAGTATATTCTGCAAATAAATCCTGACACCAGAATCAAAGGGGCGGCTCTAAAACTTCTTTTTGATTTTGCCGAAGAACATCCTGTCCTTGGAGCTGTTGCTCCCAAACTTCTTTACAATGATGGCAAAATCCAACCTTCATGTTACAAGTTCCCCACGATAGGGAATGCTCTCAAATATTATTTCCTTGGTTGTAAAAATTGTTTTAACAAGTATTATCCAGGCAACAAAACCACCAAGGTCGACATCGCTGTCATGGCCGCCTTTCTCATTCCAAGAACCACTATCAATCAAGTGGGCGGACTTGACGAACGTTTTTTCCTTTATTATGAAGATGTTGAGTACTGCCGTCGTCTTCACAAATATGGTTTGCCTGTTTATTACTATCCAAAAGCAAAAGTCATGCATACTCATGGTGCCAGCGGTAGTTTTAGTTCTCATCTTTCCAGTCCCCTTGCCAAATCCGCCAAGATTTATCACGGCGAACTCGGATCAACCGTTCTCAACACGGTTCTCTGGGCTGGTCAAAAATGGCAGAAACTACTCAAGTTGTTGCACTTGCGTAAATAAGCATTGAACTCACAATGAAGAAGTTCTTTCCTTCAATTTTAATCACCGTCTTTCTCATTGTTGTCGGATTTTTCTTTTCATATCGTATTACCCAAACTCCTCCTGGGTTAACCACTGACGAAGCCGCTTTTGCCTACAACGCCGCTTTACTGGAAAAAACCGGTCATGATCAAAATGGTCGTTTCATGCCGGTGTTCGTTTTATCTATTAACGGAGCCGACTGGAGACAGCCAGTTTCTCAATACTTCATTACTGCATTTTTCAAAATATTTGGTCCATCAATATTTTCTCTTCGTCTTTCCACTGTCGTTATTCTTCTCTTAAGTACTTTTCTAATTTATTTTTGGTTATCCAAGATTGATAATCGTCAGACAGGAATCATTGGATCCCTTGTCTTTTTAACCACCCCAATTGTGATGATTCAAACCCACATGGCTCTCGATAATATTTTTCCCATACCCTTCGCACTTCTTTGGTTAATCTGTCTTTGGTATTTTTCAAAAACCAAAAAAGTCAGCTTTCTTCTTTTTGCTGGTATCTCACTCGGAATTGGTTTTTACACTTACAAAGCGATGAGGGCAGTTGTGCCGGTTTGGTGTCTCCTCACAGTTTTGTTCCTGTTTCTGGAAAACTCTCATTTAACCAAAAAAAATATTACTCAATTTATTAAACAAACTCTCCTATTTACTCTAGGAATTTTCCCCTTTTTTGCGATCATCCCCTTATTGGAATTGAAATACCCTGGTGCTGTCTTCGACTCTCATAGTTTTAACTGGAGTTCTATCTATGACTTTTTGTATCCATATCTATCAAGTTTCGACCTCTCATTTCTTTTCATCAAAGGTGACGATTTGATTTATCACTCAACCGGAACTCACGGAATGTTCTTATTGTCTTTACTACCTGTGTTCTTAGTTGGTTTATATCAGGGAGTAAGGGAAAAAGGTTACTGGACCTTTTTAATCGCTGTTTTCTTCTTCACACCGCTTCTTTTTGGTTTTGTTGATAGTGTTCATCGTGCCTCTCGGCTAATGGCTTTTATTCCTGCCTTCGTTGCCATCACCTCTTTAGGTATTGTCACTATCAAAAAACTCAAAAACAAATTCCTTGCCTATTTTTTACTTGGTGTCATCGTTATCATCTCTATCTTCAATTACTCCAGTTTTGTAAATTATTACTGGTATACCTATCCCAAATTTGCTCGCTCCTATTTCCTTCCTTCAAATACTCTTGAGAATGCTTATGTTTATCTTTCACAAACTGCCAAAAGAAACCATTTGATCCCGTATATTGAATCCGGTGCAAAACTTTCTGATGGCGAAACAGGCAAATTTTTTGAAGCAGCTTATTTTGACGAATCACTTAAACTCTGGCAAGCCGAACAGCCACTTCCCCCCAACAGTATTGTGATGGCCAAACTTGGCCATCAAGAGCATCTTGTTACCATTGGCAGTACGATTGAGGAGTATAACTTTTTTGTCAACAAGGGTGAGACTATAATTGATTAACGATATCTAAATAACATGAATTTTCTATCTCTACTTCTCTTAATCACCATTCCGGCAATTTATTTTTATCCTTTTGGGGTGCTGTCTTTACTCTTTTCTCTACTTTTAGCTTTTTTCCTGAAAAAAATATTTGATTCCGGACGCTTCCCTTATTTATTGTTATTTTTCCTGCTTCTTATCGTTTCTTTCGTTATTTCCGGACACCATCTCTACAACGACATGGCCATAATCAATGTTGCCAACTCTCAACGAGGGGAGCATCTTAACTTTCAAACCAATCTTTTTGCCAAACTTTTGCACAACAAATCCCTTATCAGTATGTATTATTTGCAAAATCTAAGTGATCGCCTGTCTCTTTCTACAATTTTTGCTTCAGGGATGTATCCCAATATTTCCAAGTTTTTACCGCTTGGGTTTTTGTTTCCCTGGTATCTGGTTGGCTTTCTTGTTTCGGTTAAAAGCGACTACCGTAAATATCTCAGTCCGATATTCATAATCGCTATTTCAGCGCTTTTTCTTTTGACCGCTATTCTCACTCAATCCTCAGCCCAGATCTTTATGTTCGCCATCATTTGGTTTGTTGGTTTTGAATCGGTTTTGCAAATTGGGAAACTCCCCAAACCTTGGGCATTTCTCTGTCTAGTTCTTAATCTTACCTATCTTGGAATTTTCTTTTTGTCATACAAATCATTCTTAGTCTAATCAAATGCACAAAAATATTTTTCATCTGGGTATTCTCCTCCTCATTATATTTCTGGCCGCCTTTCTTCGCTTTTTTCATCTTGGTTCTGTGCCAACATCCTTGACTATCGACGAAATTGGCAATGGTTACAATGCTTACTCACTCTCAAAAACCGGGCGAGACGAATGGGGAATCAAACTTCCTCCCTACTTTAGATCCACCGGAGACTACGATGCCCCAGTACTTATCTATCTCATGGTTCCTCCGGTTTGGTTGTTTGGATTAAATGAATTTGCCACTCGTGTTCCTTCCGCCTTACTAAGTCTCTTGGTGACTCCCTTTGTCTATCTACTATGCCGAAAATATCTCCTAAAAAATAAATCAGTCTGGTTCAGTCTGGCCGCCGCCTTCTTTTATGCCACCTCACAATGGAGTATTTTCTTTGGCCGTTCCGGTTTTGAAGCTGTTATTGCTCTAGGGTTTGTCATTCCCAATATTTATCTTCTTTTCCGAGGCATTGAAAAGAAAAGTCCCTGGTATTTTTATCTCGGCCTTATCCTTGCCTGCATTTCCACCATTTCCTACAGTTCAAATAAAATTTTCACTCCACTTATCAATCTTCTTTTTATTATTATTTACAGGAAAGATCTCTGGGCCATCTTTCAACAAGAAATCAAAAACAAAAAATGGCGTCTGGGAGTGTTTCTTGTTCTTTTTTCTGCTTTACTCATTTATTTAGCCAAAACATATCTTTTTGGCCCCGGTGCTGTCAGAGCTGGTATGGTCTTTTTCACTAATGACTTCGATTATCGAAGAGGTATTCTGGAAAATCTACCATCTCAATATCAAAGTCTTCTTGGGTTACCCATGCTGGTATTTTTCTGGATCAAAAGATTCCTAGAGTATTTCTCTCTCAATTTTTATACCATCAGTGGTCTGGGGCTAACTCTTCCCGGTCACCCTGGAGCCGGTGTTATCAACATGGCTTTGTTTCCTTTATTTGTGATTGGTTTTCTCGCCACCCTTATCAAAGATAAGGACCAAAACACCAAGAAAGCAAAATATTTTATTTTAGGTTGGTTTTTAATCGGTCTTTTGCCGGCTACTCTAGCAAACAACTCCCAGCACGCCCTTCGTACTCTAAACTCTTCGGTTGCGGCCATGATAATGTCTGCCTTAGGATTGTCAGTCGTCATAGAATTTCTAGCCAAAAAGTCCAAAAAACTTATCATCATTTTTTTCAGTACTTTTTTCCTTTTCTTTGTTTTCGACCTTGTCCGCTTTTCTGATTATTACGTTGTGCATTATTCATACGAGCTTTCCGAAGGGCGAGGATACGGTTGGAAAGAAATGGCCATTTTTGCCGACAAAGTTCATTCTCAGTATGACAATGTCTATGTCGATCCTCGTTTTGGTTCCGAAGGGCGCACTAATTATGGTGTACCTTATTCATATTTCCAGTTCCACTCCCAATACGATCCTCAGACTTTCCATGACTATCCCGGCAGAGACAAGTTTATCTCGGACTTTGAAAACTATCACTTTTTAGAGTTAGACTTTAATCAATCAGAGGAAATAAAAGGAAACAATTTATATATCGCCAGTCCCTGGAGTTTCCCCGACAATCTAAAAAACGCCAAACATATTGTCTATGAGGTCAAGTATCCAAATGGTAAAACCGCCTTTTACGCCATCACTAATAAAGAAATCAATGAAACAAATAATCAAAAATAAGTCATTAATTCTTCTTTCTCTAATCCTCGCAATTGCGGCCTTTTTCCGACTTTATAACCTAGGTTCATTACCTATTTCTCTTTTTGGGGACGAAATTGATGTGGCTTATCATGCCGTATCGCTTGCGGCCACTGGTCGTGACTACATGGGGCACTTCTTACCCACATACATCCAAAGTCTCACTGAGTGGCGTGCACCACTTCTCATGTATCTTACAGCTCCTTTTGTCGGTCTTCTGGGTACAAGTCCTTTTGTCGTTCGTTTTCCGGTTGCCTTACTGGGAATCGTTTCCGTTTATCTGCTCTATCTTCTCGTCAAAAAACTTTTCCAAAATGAAAATACGGCTCTTATTGCGGCCTTTGTTTTATCAATTACTCCGTGGCATATTCATTATTCCCGTGCTTCTTTTGAAGTTGTTCCTTTAGTTTTCCTTCTTCTTTGGGGAACCTACCTTTTTGTCAAAGAAAAGTACTACGCCAGTCTCATTCCTTTTGTTCTTACTTTTTATACTTACTCTACCGCCAACGTCTTTACACCCTTGTTCGTTTTGGGACTGCTTTTTATTTTCCGCCCCAAACTAAATCTCAAAAATAACTGGTTTAGGCTTATTATTCCGGCCATTATTATTTTTCCTCTGGCCCTAAACATCTTATTCGGTCAAGCGGCTACGAGGTTTAAAGGTATCAGTATCTTTCACGACCCCAAAGTGATCGAAAGCATTATTATTCAGAGAACCGACCCCTGGATTTCACAGTCTCTCCTCGAAACCTTCTTCCATAATAAGTACTTTGCCTATGCGACTACCTTTGGCCAAAACTATCTGCAGGCCTTTTCTCCCGATTTTCTCTTCTTACAAGGAGATCCCAATTTTCGTCAGTCGATCAGCGGTCAAGGGGAACTTCTTTGGGTTGTTCTTCCTTTTTTACTATTTGGTCTTTACTTAACTCTCAGAAGTCTCAAGGAAAAGTCCTCACAGTTATTTCTTTATTGGTTATTAATCGCTCCTATTGCTTCCAGTCTTACTCAGGGAGGAGGCAATCACGCCACCAGACTGTTTGTCATGATACCGCCTTTGGTTATCATATCTGCCGTCGGTCTTTCGAAGGTGATAATTCTAATTAAGAGAAGACTGTTACTCCTGATAATATTTTCCTTGTTTGTTTTTTGTTTTGGCAATTACTGGCATCGTTATTCATCTCATTATCGTTTTGAGTCGGCCTCTATGTGGCAGTCAGGTTACTCCGATATCTTCGAACAGCTTCAGCCTTTACTCAAAGATGCTCCAAAAATATATATCAACAACACGGCCGCTCTCACCCTTACCCGATTTGCCTTTTTCACTAATTACTCACCCTCTAAGTTCCAAAAAAATATCCAAAATGGTCTAGTTTCTGCTGATAGTGAATTATTTAATGGCTTTCGTTTTGGTGATAACTACTTCTTTGGAGAAACAGATGCCGATAGACTTCAGCAATTATTGTCACCGGGAGATATCTTCGTTGCTGCCCAAGGAAAAGAAATCCCGGGTGACTGGGACTGGTCCAAAACTCCACCTCAAGGATTTGAATCATTGGCTGTTACCTATGACACTCTAGGAAAGCCACAGTTTTACTTGCTAACAAAAATCCAAAGTAAGTGATCGTAGTCGTCTATCTTTTAATTATTGCCACAACCGTTTTAGGTTTTCTCCAAATTAAAAATCACCGGTTTTATTTACCGTTTTTATTGATGATTCTTTGTCTGTCTCTGATTCAATACAAAACCACCAAATCAACTGATTTATTTAATCTAAACGAAGTTGAAAAAATAGAACAGTTAAAAAGGATGAACGAATATCCGCCATCTGCTTACAGACTTGCCAACTGGATAGAAGCCAGAAAAGAGTCCGTATTTTATTTTAAAATTGAGAAGAACTTCGTTGGTATTTTTGATATCACAAAATATTTCTATGGCCTATTTTTGCCTCTTCTATTTCCGGCATTTCTCTACGGTTTTTTTGGAATTTTTAAACAACGGAAAAATGAGTGGATATTAGTATCGGCAATACCGGTTAGTTTGCTAACCATCATCGGTCATAGTAGTTTCTATGGTCCAATCAGCATTTACCCCCTGATATATTCTTCGATTGTTTACGGAATCTACTTGATTTTTAATAAGATCACCCGCCATGAAAAATAAATTTCATAGATACATCCCCCTGATCTTAATTATCTTACTGTCTGTCTTTTTATATTTTTTCAAAATAAATAATATTCCTAACGGTGTCTATTCCGATGAAGCCACTGTTGGTTACAACGCTTTTTCTATTCTTCAAACCGGAAAAGACGAGTACGGGAAAAGTTTTCCGCTAGCCTTCAGGTTTTTTGGAGCCTACACTCCTCCTCTATATATTTACTTAATTGTTCCCTTAATTAAATTTCTAGGGCTCAATGAACTAAGTCTCCGATTGTTGTCAGGTATCTCCACCCTTTTTGGCATCTTTGTTGTTTACTCACTTGCCAAAGACCTCAAGATATTTAAAAGCTCTGCCGTTCCATTCCTTCTGGCATTTTTGTTTGCCATCTGCCCTTGGGTTGTTTTTAATGCCCGCCTTGGTTATGAAGTTACCCTAGGATATATTCTTTTTTCTCTTGGTGCATTTTTTATATGGAAGGGGATATCTCAAAAATCTTTTTCTGCTCTTGGACTTTTAATATTATCTATATCTACCTACGCCGCCCATACCGAACGATTCTTAGTCCCGTTTTTTCTTATCTTTGTCCTTTTCTTTTATCGAAAAGAAGTCCTCTCTTTTATCAGATCAAAAAAGTTTCCCATTACCCTTCTCCTTCTGGTGATTACCCAGATACCCAATTTTATTCTTCTGTTCACTAAAGCGTTTTGGGTAAAAAATAATGTTTTTGAGGGAATAAATATTGCCGGTATACTTACTGATTTTTTCTCGCAATATCTAACTTATATTTCTCCAAGTGGTTTATTTGGAATTTCCAAAGACATAAACTTACAGCACACCATTCCTCTTTTGGCACCATTTTATTCTTGGTTAATTATTCCTTTCTTCATAGGTCTATATGTTCTTTGGACAAAAAGGAACTCACTCTCCGGGAAATATATCTTTATTCTCCTTGTTACCAGTCCAATTCCAGGGTCACTCTCCGGCCACTTCATTAGTATTCAGAGAATCCTTCCGATAATTATTCCCATTTTCCTAGTCATGGGTCTCGGGTTTGATATCTTAATCAAAAAAGTCAGTAAATATATTCTTGTTCCCGCGCTAATACTTCTCTCACTGTTCTCACTTCTTATGCTTTGGCGCTCTTATTTCATTTTTCTTCCCAAGGAAAACGCTACCTGGTGGAGTTATGGATATAGCCAAATAGCAAATATAGTCAAACAACACCCTTCCCAAACCTTTGTTTTTGATAACTCTCGCTTACCTCCGGCATATATGTCGTTTTTGTACCATCTGCAATACTCTCCGCAAGAGTTTCAAAAACAATTCTCACCTGAATTCGTCGATAGTTATTATTCAAACCCGCCCTACAATCCCAATTACAAAATTGCCAATGTAGATATCCGCCCTATCGTTTGGGAAACAGACACACTAATTGATCAAATATTAATAGGGGACACCCTTGCCATTTCGGAAGAACAGGCCAAAGATCACTTTCTAACAAAAATAATTGACGTCAAAGATCCGTTGGGAAACTCAATCTTTATTGGTTATCAGACCGACCCCGCAAAAAAGATTGCCGACAACGCTCGGAAAAAGGCTTTGTTACTTCGCTCAAACACGAGGTAAAATGAAATAGATGAAAAAGTCCATCGTCATAGTTTGTCTCATCGCTCTTGGGGCATTGCTTAGGTTTGCATTTTTAGACAGACTTCCTGTTTCACCCAACTGGGACGAAGTCAGCCATGGCTACAATGCTTATTCAATCTTAAAAACAGGCATGGATGAATGGGGCAAACCATTTCCTCTCATCTTCAGAGCTTTCGGCGATTACAAACTACCTCTCTACATCTATCTCAGCACAATCCCTGTCGCTATCTTTGGTCTTAATATTTTTGCTATCCGTTTTATCTCTGCACTTTCCGGAACACTAGCAATTCTCGGGATATTTCTCCTGTCCAAAATTTTATTTCCCGATAAAGTATTCAGAGTAGCCAAGCGGCAAATCAAAATGGAGCATCTGGCTGCATTTTTGCTAGCTATTTCCCCTTGGCACTTTTTTGTTTCTCGACCAGCTCTTGAAGCCAACCTTTCTTTGACCTTGATAATTTTTGGTTTTTATTATTTCATTCGTTTTGTAAAATCTCAGTCATCGCTTATTCCGTCAGTTTTTCTATTGGGTCTGTCATTACACTCCTACAACACCGCTCGTATCTTTGTTCCACTTATGGTGGTTGCTTCTTTTATCGTTTTTCGTCGGTCTATTTTTAGTAAGCAAAAATTTATGAGTTTGTTCCGTAACTTTAAGTCTGTTCTGGCAGTTCTTCTTGCTCTTCTTTTTTCTGGGCTGGTTTTGTATCAGGTATATGCTGGAGAAGGCACCGCTCGTTACGAAAAAGTCAAAATACTATCTCCGGCCACTGTTTTTCAGATAGGGGAGCAGAGGGCCGCAAGTACTCTTTCGCCCCTTCTAGCCAAATTGATTCACAATCGACCCTTGTATTTGGTTACTACTGTCACCAAAAACTATCTTGGCTATTTTTCTCCTCAATTTTTCTTCCAGACATGGGGGGCTCAGTTCCAGTTTGCTATTCCCAACACCAATTTATTAACGGTTCCTGTTTATCTACTTATGTGTCTGGGTTTCATTTTGTGTTTGCCTCGGCTTAAGACAAAAGAAAACTACCGTTTTCTCTACCTTTGGCTTCTGCTTTCTCCCGTTGCCGCCAGTCTAACTATTGACCCGCCCCAAGCGCTTCGCCCCAACCCCATGATTCCTGCCCTCATTATTTTTGCCAGTCTTGGGGTTGCACGTCTCCTCAAAATTATTCCGGAAAAAATAAAAACACTATCTTTAATACTAATTACTCTTTGGATATTAATGTCCTTAGGTCAGTACTTAATTCAATATCAGGGGAGTTATGCCAAAAAATACTCTTCCTCTTGGCAATATGGTTATCGTCAGGTAATTAGCTTTATTGTTGACCATCAGAGTGAATACGATCGTGTTTTTATCACCAAAAGATATGGTGAGCCTCACATCTTTTATACTTTTTACACTCGAATGTCTCCCAATATGCTCCAGCCAGGCCCAGATAACATCCGTTTCGAACAATCTGACTGGTTCTGGACAGACAAAATTGATAATGTCTACTTTGTAAACGACTGGCAGATTCCTTCAACACCCATCTCCACACTCACACTCGAAAGCGGGAGTACTATCTCGGCTCAGAGAAGTCTTTTGGTAACCTCTCCGGATCATCTGCCGGTTAATGCTCATGTAATTGAGACAATAAACTTCCTCGACGATACCCCAGCGTTTATAATTACTTCTATTCCATGAAGAAATACTTATTTCTAATTATTGCTATAGCTTTAGGTACATTTCTCAGATTGTGGCAGTTATCGGCAGTTCCCAACGGTCTTACCTGGGACGAAGCGGCGATTGGTTACAACGCCTACTCCATTCTCAAAACCGGTCGTGACGAACATGGTGCTTTTATGCCCCTAATATTTAAGAGTTTTGGCGATTACAAACCGGGAGCATATATTTATTTTACTGTTCCAGCTGTCGCTATCTTCGGACTAAACGAATTCGCCGTTCGGTTTCCCAGCGCTTTAGCCGGCATACTAGCCATATTTGGTGTTTATCTTCTTGTAAAGGAACTGTTTTCCGAGAAAAAACTAAAACCCATCAGGATATTTTCCATTGACATCAATATTTGGGATTTTTCCGCCATCGCTTTGGCAGTCTCTCCTTGGCATGTTCATTTCGGTCATGGAGCTTGGGAAGTAAACGTTTTTTCAACCGTCATGGTTTTTGCCATGTATTTTTTCCTTCGTTTCATCAAGAACAAATCGAGTATTTTTCCTCTCATCTCGCTTGTTTGTTTGTCTCTTGCCACTTATCAGGCGGCCAAGATGCTCACTCCTTTTATTTTTCTTTTCCTCGCGATTGTTTACTGGCGTGATTTTTGGCACCAAACTCTGCCCTTACTAAAGCCACGGAAGATAGTACCCCTTCTCCCGTTTATTTTATTTGCTCTATGGATACTCTTTGGTTCAATTTTTAGCAGTGCCGGCAATCGCCTTGCCACTCTTAGTGTTTTCAACTACAAACCGGGCATTTCCGAAGCTACTAGACAGATTGATGGCTCCACTTCACCCTACATCTCACTTTTCCACAATCAAACAGAACTCTCTTTCCACATGGTCATGTCCCGATATCTTTATCATTTCTCTCCTGAAGTTCTCTTTTACGAAGGGTCCCTCTTCAGCGAAAGGGCACACATCCCTTCCCTGGGAGTGCTTCATCCTCTTGAGATAATTTGGCTCGTTCTCGGTCTAATCTGGCTGACAAGGCTATTCCCCAACAAACAAACAATAGTTATCCTCGGTCTGTTGCTGATTGCCCCAATTCCTGCCTCCCTAACGTTAGCCGAGTTCTCAACCTACAGAGCCCTTTTTATGGTTATTCCCTTATCTATTATTTCTGGAATCGGTATGTACTATGGTATCCAAAAGATTAAGTGGTTTATTGCCCCAGTTTTTCTTCTCTATTTTATTGTTTCTGTTTATGTTTTTGATATCTATTTCCTTCACTCACAAGCAGTATTCGCCAAGGAATTTAACTACGGTTACAAACAAGCGGTTGAGATAATCAAGGAAAATCCCACCCAAAGAGTCATTTTCACCGATGTTCTTGGTCAGCCGTACATATACTATGTTTTCTATACCGGCTATGACCCCTCAACATACCAAAAAAACATTGATTTCATCGATGGTGGCTTGGATGTTGGTAGAGTTGGACATGTTGGTAACGTAGAGTTTCATCAATTTGGAAATGATGAACTTACTCATCTCAAAGACACTCTCTTGGTTGGTTCGGAAGGCAATATTGATCGGTCATTTGATATTACCGGAGAAAATGTCGCCCTCTTCAAGCAGATCAACACCCCAGACGATAAAATTATCTTTCGGATTGTAAAAACCAAACCGTAAATGAAAAAATACTTGCCTCTGGCTATCATTCTTCTACTTGCCGCCGTTTTGAGAGTTGTTGCTTTGGATAAATATCCCGCCGGTCTCAATGCAGACGAAGCCGCCATTGGCTACAACGCCTGGTCTTTGGTCCAAACAGGTAAGGATGAACATGGAGTCTCTTGGCCGGTCGTTTTTAGATCTTTTGATGATTACAAACTGCCGGTATACTTCTATCTGGTCCTTCCTTTTGTAAAGCTCTTCGGTTTAAATATCTGGTCGGTACGTTTGCCTTCAGCAATCCTCGGTCTCGGTTCGGTTCTATTGGTGTTTCTTTTGGTAAGAAAACTCTTCACCAACAATAAATACTTGCCTTATCTTTCTGCCTTGATTTTGTCCGCTTCTCCCTGGCATTTACAGTTTTCTCGAGGTGGATGGGAAGTCAACGTGGCCACCTTCTTTATTCTTCTCGGTATCTGGGGATTCTTCAAAGGATTAGAAAAACCCAAATATTACTTTTTGTTTGTCATATCTCTCGCTCTCAGTCTTTACACTTATCACTCCGCCAGGATTGTATCTCCTCTTTTGGCCTTGTATCTTGTTGTCTTCTATCGAAGGCCACTATTTTCCGGCTTTACCGGAAAAAAGCGAGTCACTATTCTTTTGGCGCTTCTTGTGGGTATTATCATAACGACACCAATTGCCATCCAGCTTCTCTCCAAAGAAGGTCAAGCTCGTTTTTCTGGTGTTTCACTACTGTCAGACACGGGTCCTTACTGGCGTGCACTTGAGCTTCGTCGTGGTCATCCTCAAGAGTCTGGTATGTATGTCAGGGTAATTCACAATCAATACCTTTCTTACAGTCTGCGCTTTGTCAAAAACTATTTGTCTCATTTTTCTCCTAGATTCTTGTTTGTGGCTGGAGATGAAATTGCCAGAAGCAAAGTTCCGGAGATGGGGCAATCCTTTCTTTTCCTCGCTCCACTATTTTTTCTGGGGATTTTTTGGTTTCTCAAGATGGACTCTCCCGAGAAAAGATTTGTCTTGTTCTGGTTTTTAGTCGCACCCCTTGCCGCCTCCATGACCTTTCAGTCTCCTCATGCTCTTCGAGCTCAAAATATGGTTATTCCCCTTAGTATTATCACTGCAGCAGGACTATCTCTCGCTCTCGATTTCCTCGGAAAACTTCGGCCAAAACTTATTAAACCGATCTTTGTTGTATTAATTTCTATTTTTGGTTTGTGTTCCTTGGGCCGATATCTCCACATGTACTATGTCCACTATCCTAAGGAGTTACCCTTTGCCTGGCAGTACGGTTTTGATCAGATCGCCGCATATACCAAGGCACATTATGACGAATATGATCATATTGTGATTTCCGATCGTTACGATCAGCCATATATTCTGATGGCCTTCTTCCTTCAGTATTCACCGGAAACTTTACAAAAAGAAATGGTGATGACCCCCAGAGACAACTTTGGTTTTTCAACTGTGAGAAATATGGGCAAATATGAGTTCCACAAGATAAACTACGATAATGTTGATAAAAAAATGCCCAATACCCTTATAATTGCCGCTGATGAACCAGTTAACGACAAAGCAGTCATCTTTACTATCTATGATCCAGTTGGAAAACCAATGTACAAGTTTCTCTCCACCAAATGAAAAATAAACGTCAAACCATCTCGGTTGTACTTTCCACTCTCAATGAAGAAGTAAATATAAAAGAATGCCTTTTGTCTGTCAAAGAATGGGTTGACGAGATGATTATCGTTGATGAGCAGAGCACTGACAAAACCAAAGAGATTGCCGAAAAATTAGGAGCCAAGGTTTATGTTGAGCCACACGAACCGATTTTCCATGTCACAAAAAATAAAGCCATTAACAAAGCCAGTTCCACTTGGATTCTCCAGCTCGATGCCGATGAAAGAGTTACCCCGGCCATGAAGAAGGAAATCATTGGTATTTTGGAAGGGGAGTACTTCGGTTTCGATTCCTGGCTCTCACCTCTTCGCCGAAGCGTCAATAAAATAATCAAAATTTTTCCGGAGCCAAAAGAGCTTTCCAAGCCTGCTTCAGCTTACTGGCTTCCCCGAAAAAACTTCTTCCTCACTAGATATCTCACGAATGGTGGTCAGTACCCAGACCCTGTTATTCGTCTTTTCCAAAGAGGCAAAGCCACTCTTCCGGCCAAAGATGTTCATGAACAAATGAAGGTCGACGGCGTTGTCGGTTGGTTAAAAACAGATCTTGATCACTACGCCACTCCGGACTTTAGTCGTTATTTGCTTCGCGAGAATCGTTACTCTAGTTTACAAGCTGGGTTTTATAAACAGGAAGGTATTAAAATAACTCTCTTTAATACGCTAAAGTATCTCTTTTTTAAGCCTGCAGGAACATTTTTAAATCTCTATCTTCGTCGACGTGGTTTTCTGGACGGTTTCCCCGGTTTCGTCTTTTCGCTTTACTCAGGGCTTCATCATGCCTTTTCCTATATGAAACTTTGGGAGATATACAAAAAAGATTCTTATGGCCAATAAAATCAAAGTTTTTTTAGATAGCGGTACCCATTCCCAAGGTAGGGGAGTTGGTTTTTATGCCGATAATCTGGCAAAAGCTCTGGAAAAATCTCCCAGTATTATCCTCACCGATAAGAATCCAGATATCATTCACTATCCTTTTTTTGATCTTTTTTACCATACGCTTCCTATCAAAAAGAAAAACCCAACCATTGTCACTGTCCACGACCTTACCCCTCTCGTGCTTTCCAGCCGTTATCCAAAAGGTGCCAAAGGAATATTTAACTTAACCCTTCAGTGGTTAGCTCTTCAGTCGGTGTCAGCTATCATCACCGACTCGGAAAATTCCAAAAATGATTTAATCAAACTTTTTCGGCTTCCTCCCGAAAAAATCACCGTCATCCCGTTAGCTATCGATTCCGAATTCCAAAAAAATATTTCTCCTGAAAAACTGGAAGAAGTAAGAAATAAATACCACTTACCCAAAAAATTTATTCTTACCGTGGCCGGAGGTCCTAATCCCAACAAAAATCTTCCTTCTCTCGCAGAAGTCACCGATCGTCTGGGTATCCCCTTGGTTATTGTCGGCAAAGGAATGCTCCAAGAAGTCAAAGAGCCTGTTCACCCCGAATTAATTGACATGGTACGTCTCAAAGTATACAAACACCTTATTCTTCCCGGATTTGTACCGACAGAAGATCTCAATGCTTTATATCGTTTAGCCAGTTTATACGTTCAACCATCACTTTATGAAGGTTTTGGTTTGCCCTTGCTAGAGGCCATGACTGCCGGTTGTTTGATTGCCAGTTCCAAAGTCAGCAGTCTGCCTGAGATCTATCACGAGGGAGCCATAGTTTTTAATCCTCGGAAACTGTCTTCCATCGAAAAAGCAATTAAAAAAGCTTTGTCATTATCACCAAAAGCCAAGAGTGAGCAAATTACTCAAGCCAAAGAAAAATCGACCTCTTTTTCTTGGACAAAAACGGCCAAGGCCACTTCAATTGTCTACCAAAAGGTCAAAGAAGATGCTCAAAATTAAGGATTTTGTCATAAGGTTTTTTACCTGGAGACTACTTGTGTCGGTTATTGCTATTCCTGCAATGTTTTTTCTTTCAATTCGACCGGGCTTTACTAAGCTTAGCGACCATCTTGGTAACAACCTCTTGCAGATGTGGGCGAATTTCGATGGTTTTCATTATCTCGATCAAGCAACCACAAATTACTTTCCGGTGGGAGAAACGAGTTTAACAACTGCCTATTTTCCGGTATATCCTTGGTTGGTTAGAAACCTAAATGACTTTGTTCACAACCCTCTTATTACCGGGCTCATTATCAGTAATCTAGCTTTTTTTCTATCTCTCCTTCTTCTCTACAAGCTCTTTCTTCTTGATTACAAAGAAAAGATATCTCGATTCGCCTTACTGTTAATTTTTCTTTTTCCTACCTCGTTTATTTTTGGTTCAATATATCCTCACTCGATACTCTTATTACTAAGTCTCCTCACTTTTTTCTTCGTTCGTAAAAATAATTTTTTTCTGTCTGGCATCTTTGCCATGATCGCTTCTGCCACCTGTCTTGTCGGCATTTTTCTTTGGCCGGCGCTCATTATTGAGTATTTTCAGACAAACGGAACCAAAATAAAACAAATTTTGAAACCTTCTCTTGTTTGGCTTTCTCTTCCTCCTATTGGATTACTAGCCTATATCAGATTTCTTTCCTTACATAGCGGAAATGCTGTTACCTTACTGCCGTCTTTGGTAGAGAAAAAGCTCATTCTTCTTCATCAAATTCTCTATCGCTATTTTACTATGGTCCTACACATGGATCATACAGATCCACTATTCTTTACTGTTTTGCTCGAACTATTTTCTGGCTTGTTACTCATATATTTCCTTATTTTTTCCTTTAAAAAGATCAGACGGTCTTACTGGTTATATTGTTTATTATCATTTTTGTTACCTACTCTAACAGGAACCTTTGCTGGTCTGCCAAAAATTGCTCTCGTATTATTCCCCATGTTTGGTTTTCTAGCCTCTACTCTAGACAAAACTCATCCATATCTTCGCTATCTCTATTTTTTGGTGACGATTATTTTTTCTATCTTCGCTATCTCCTTATTCACTCGGGGCTATTTTGTCGCTTAGCCTCCATGCTAAACTTACTCATGAAGCGAATTCTTCATGCTCTTTCCACCCCCACAGCACGTTCCAGTGCCTTCTATTATTTTGGCAACTTCATACTTAGTTTTTCTCGTTACCTCTTTCATTTAATTCTTCTTCGACTGTTGGCTCCGGCAGAATATGGTGAGTTTCTCTCCTACTTAAGTCTGATCTATATTTTGGGTATTCCTACCGGCACAATCGCCAATGTTGTCACCAAATTTATCTCTGAGTTTAAAGGAAAAGGGGATAGTATCGCCATCAACCAGTTTTTCTACTATCTTTTGAAAATCATCAGTCCGATTACCTTAGTTCTTGGTCTTTTGTTGGTGGTCTTTTCTGGTCCATTAGCGGAAATATTTAAGGCAAACTCCATGGCTTTCCTTATCCTGGGGATTAGTATGTTTATTACCCTTTTCCAAACAATTGTTAATTCATACATCATTGCTTTCCAAAAATTTGTTTATCAAACCATAGTTGGATTTTCCGGAGTCCTTATCACCATTCTTATTGCCATTATCTTTATTAAGATGGGTTTTGGGGCCACCGGAGCCGTTCTTGGTCAGCTCCTTGGGGGAGCGGTTACGACAGTAATTCTCTTTTTCTCTATTCGACGCAGTGTTCTACCCCAGATCACAGTCAAAAGGAAAATAAAATTTAATCTCGCCGGTTTTACGGGGTATAGCTTTATCTATGCCTTGGGCACGGCCTCGTTAATCTCGACAGACGTTCTTTTAGTTAGAGCATTTTTTGACTCACATACCTCCGGTTTATATTCTTCACTCTCCATTCTGGGCAGAATGATTCTCTACGGGCTTACACCCCTTGGTGCCTTGGTTCTTCCGCTAGCCGCCCATCGACACGCCCAAAAAACCGATACCAGTTCAATTTTTCTCAAACTCGGAGCGGTCATTTTGTTGTTCGGAGTTATTGGTGCCGGTGTGTTTAGTCTTTTCCCCACATTAATTATCCGTATACTTTCCGGTACAGCCTACCTCGAAGCCGCACCCCTACTTTCATACTTCGCTTTTTCTATGGCCTTTTTGGCCTTTAGTCAATTTATTATCAGTTATCTCATGGCCATTGGTCGTCCCCAGGCCAATATATTTCTTTTAATTTCAACTATTATTCAACCATTATTGATCGTTGTTTTTAGGACTTCTTTTTCAGCCGCAGTTCAGGCAAACTTTTTTGTACAACTGACTCTTTTTGTTTCACTCATGATTTATTTATTTTCGAAGAGATTATTTACTCCCAAACGTATATAATTCGGAAAGATTATGACCAAGTTGTCCGCCAACCCCAATCTACTCTCTGTCATTGTTCCAGCTTACAACTGCAAAACAATTTTTCGTGATTTATCCACCTTAAATCAATATCTCTCTGAACTAAACCGACCTTATGAAATTATCTGTGTTGTCGATGGCCGAAAAAACAAATCAGATCACACTTTTGAATTAGCCAAAAAAATAAAAAACAAAAACACGCACACCTTTTTTTATCCGGAAAACAAAGGCAAGGGTTATGCCATTCGTTTTGGTATGGCCAGAGCCAAAGGAGGAATAATCGCTTTTATCGATGCCGGTTCTGATCTCAATGCAAAAGGAATTGGTTTGGCTCTTGAACACATGAAGTGGTACGATGCCGATATTATTATCGGTTCCAAACGACACCATGCAAGCAAAGTTGTTTATCCTTTCAAAAGAAAAATCTTAAGTTTTCTTGTCCAAAAAGCCACCCGCTTCTTTTTTGGTCTCAATGTCTCTGATACCCAAACGGGCCTCAAAGTTTTCAGAAGAGAGGTTTTGGTCAAAGTACTTCCTCGATTACTTGTTAAGCGTTGGGCTTTTGATCTGGAAATGCTTGCCGTGGCCAATCGTCTAGGTTTCAAAAAAATCTACGAGTCTCCGGTCGAGATAAACTATAACTTCCAAAGCAATATCGGTCTTCAATCGGTACAAAACTTTGCCATCGACTACTTAGCCATTATTTACCGCACCTATATTCTTCGTTACTACGACGATAATCATCACGACCTTTGGCAGGGCGACCCCAATCTAAAACTTCGCTATGAATAAGCAAAAGGATCTCCTTGTGTCTGTTGTTGTAATTGATTACAAGAAAAACAATCCATATCTGATCGAGTGTTTGGATGCCCTTCAAAAACAAACCTACAAACATTTTGAAATAATTCTAGAAACCGATCACCCCAAAAAAATCAAATATCCCCACCTAAAAATTATTGATTACCAGGGGAAGTATATTCCGCCTGCTAACAAACGTGATCATGGAGCCGAGGTCGCCAAAGGTGACATCATCGCCTTCATTGACGATGATGCCTATCCAAACCCAAACTGGCTAGCAAGTATTGTTCGCCATTTCTCCAAAAAAGACATTGTCGCGGTCGGAGGACCAGGAGTCACACCTCCAGGTGTTTCTTGGCAAGAAGAGGCCTCAGGGTGGGCCTCAGCGTCTCCTTTTGGATCAGGGTTCTACTACTACCGATTCTTAGCCGGTGCAAAAAAATACGTGGACGATTTTCCCTCCATGAATTTGTCGATCCGTCGAACAGATTTTTTATCCGTAGGTGGTTTCGACTCAAATTACTGGCCTGGTGAAGATACCAAACTCTGTCTTGACCTAGTCAACAAAACCGGCAAGAGAATAATCTATGATCCCAAAACGATTGTCTATCATCACCGTCGGCTATTGTGGCGGGGTCACCTAAGGCAAAACGGCAATTTTGGACTACACCGAGGTTTCTTTGCTAAAGTGCTTCCCCAAACATCGCTTCGTCCGTTATATATGCTACCCTCGTTGATGGATATTGGTTTGGTCCTTCTTCTATTATCCTTTTTCGTCAACTCGTCACTTTTTAGTTTGATTCGCCAAACAGGTCTATTTTTTCTTTGTCTTTATATATTGTCTCTTGTTGTCAACTCTGTTTGGATATCCAAGCGCTCTCAGAGTATTTTTCAAGGTCTAGTCTCAATTCCTGCTATTTTTCTCACTCACTCTTGGTATGGTCTGAAATTTATGGAAGGATTTTTCTTTACTGCTAAACTAAAGAGATGATAAAAACAATTTCTATTAGTTACCCACCACTTGAGTCTGAAAAGGGAACACCTCTTCTATCCCAAAACAGACAGTTCCAATGGTTTACCAGCCCAACCTTCATCTATCCGGTTATTCCCGCATATGCAGCTACTTTACTCAAGTCGCAAGGCTACAAAGTCTACTGGGACGATGGCATTGCCGAAGAACTGACCTATGTCCAGTGGTTCAAGAGAACTGTCAAAAGACATCCTGATCTGATCGTTTTTGAAACAAAAACTCCGGTAGTAAAACGCCATTGGCTGATTGTTAACGAGCTAAAGAAGAAACTTCCCAAATCAAAAATTGTATTAATGGGGGATCACGTAACCGCTCTTCCCCAAGAGACATTTGAGAATTCAAAGGTTGATTATGTCATTGCTGGGGGAGATTACGATTTTATTCTTGCTTCAATCGTGGCCAAGCTAAATCGCAAAGGAGACTTTTCTGGCGGTGTCTGGTACAAAGACGGAAAAACAATAAAAAATACCGGAGTCTACGACCCGCACTCTCACGCCCTAGATGAACTTCCAATGATCGATCGTCGACTCACAAAATGGCAAAACTACGCTTACAAAAATGGCAACTTCAAACACACTCCAGGTGCTTATATGATGTCTGGTCGGGACTGTTGGTGGGGTAAATGTGCTTTTTGTTCTTGGACAACACTTTTTCCCGGAAACAAATTCCGTACTCGATCGGCCAAACTAGCCTTAGATGAAGTTGGCCAGTTAATCGATCTCGGCGTCAAAGAGATTATGGAAGACTCGGGCAGTCTCCCAATAGGCAAGTGGCTAATTGATTTTTGTCAGGGAATGATCGATCGCGGGTACAACAAAAAAATTGTCATGAGCTGTAATATGCGCATCACCGGTATTCGTAAACCGGAAACTTGGCAGCTAATGAAAAAGGCCGGATTCAGATTTATTCTCTTTGGATTGGAATCAGCAAACCAGAAGACTCTCGACAAGATCAATAAAAATCTAAAAGTAAAAGAGATTGCTCCTGGTCTAAAGATGTGCAAAGAGGCTGGTCTTGAGCCCCATATCACGACAATGATCGGTTATCCTTGGGAAACCTACAAAGATGCCCAGAGAACAGTCAATCTGTCCAAAAAGTTATTTAAAAATGGGTTTGTGGACACTCTTCAAGCCACCATTCTTATTCCTTATCCCGGTACTCCTCTTTATAAATTCTGCTTGGAAAATGATCTTTTAAACTTTACTGATTACGACCGTTTTGATCAAAGAGAACAAGTGATGAAATGTCCTCTCACCAGTACCCAAGTAAAAGAACTTACCCAAGACCTCTATCGTTCATTTATTACTCCAAAATTCATTATCAAAAAGATCACCTCAATTAGAAATATCGATGATGTCAAATTCCTTTTCCGAGCCGCCGGTAAGGTTATCGGGCATCTTACAGATTTTTCCTAATAAAAGATAAACAATGAATAACGATAAAAAAATATTAATAACAGGAGGAGCTGGCTACATAGGTTCTCACACAGTTCATTACTTTGTTAATCAGGGAATTGACCCAAAAAATATTGTTGTAGTTGATAATTTGATTTATGGACATAAGTCATATTTACCCAAAGGAGTAGTTTTTGTAAAAGGAGATTTGTTAAACAAAAAAACAGTCGCTAAAATATTCAAGGAACACAAGATTGATTCGGTAATTCATTTCGCAGCATATGCTTTTGTCGGCGAATCAATGGAAAATCCTGGAAAGTATTTTGAAAATAATATTCAAGGAGGTGTTAATCTACTCGAAGCAATGGTAGCAAACGGATGTAAAAAAATTGTATTTTCTTCAAGTTGCGCTGTATATGGCACACCAAAGACTACTCCTATAACAGAAGATCAGCCAAATTCTCCCATCAATCCGTATGGGGAAAGTAAACTGATGTTCGAGAAAATCCTCGAATGGTATTGGCAAATATACAAAGTGAATTCCGTTAGACTGAGATATTTTAATGCAGCTGGGGCAGGTTTTGAAATTGGAGAATCACACAATCCTGAAACTCATCTTATTCCATTGGTAATAAGTGCTGCCCAAAAGAAAAGAAAATCAATTAGTATCTTTGGAAATAATTATTCTACTCCCGACGGTACTTGTATTCGTGATTATGTTCACGTCCTCGATTTAGCGGATGCTCATCTGAAAGCTCTTCAGTACATGAACAAAAAAACAGGCACAAATTTCTTTAATATTGGGACTGGAATCGGAACATCAGTTAAGGAGATCGTTGATAAAGTAAAAAAATATCAATCAAAATTCGCTGTAATCAAAGAGAAGCAAAGGGTCGGTGATCCACCAATACTGGTGGCCGATCCATCGAAGGCTAACAAAATTTTAAAATGGAAAAGTAAATATAATATCGATGATATCATCAAGGACGCCTGGAATTGGCATTCAAGATAACTCTTATGAAGATTACCGCAATTGTAGCTACAAAAAACGAAGAAAATCATATTGGGAATTGCCTACAGTCAATTAAAGAGCAAAAATTTCCTCGAAAAAATATAGAAATTATTGTCGTAGATAATCATTCCAATGACGACACAAAAAAGATTGCTCTCAAATATACAAAAAATGTGTTCGATGTTGTAATCGGCAATAAAACGAAAAATTTTCGTGGCGCCCAAGTAAATCAGGGTTTAAAAAAATCCACAGGAGAAATAATTTTCTTTCCCGATGCCGACATGACTTTCGATAAAGGACTCTTTCAGGAAATATCCCAAAAAATGAACAGGTTTGACGCCCTTTATATTCCTGAAACCATCAAGGGAAACGGATATTTTGGAAAAGTTAGAAACTTTGAACGAAGCTTTTATAATAAAACCCCTGTTGATGCCATAAGAGTAGTAAACCGAACTTTGTTTAAAAAAATTGGTGGTTATGACGAAAAAAATATTATGTTTGGTGCTGACGACTGGGATTTAACAAAAACAATTAAAAAACAAACAAATAAAATTTCAATCACCCAAAAAGGCATATATCACCACGAAGAGTTACTCGATTTAAAAACCTTTTTAAGAAAAAAGAAAAAATATGTTAAAACCTTTGATAGCTATGTGAACAAATGGGGAAAGGATGATAAGGATGTCACGAAACAGTTAGGTCTTTGGTATAGGTCAGTAGTCGTATACGTCGAGAACGATAAATGGAAAAAACTTGTTGCTCATCCGATACTAGCAATAAGTATGTATAGCATTAGATTTATTACCTGGCTTTCCTATATTTTTCAAAATAAATGAAAAACTTGCTTAATCAAACACCATACATGAAGTTGTCTGGTCGAACGTTATTTACCGTGAATAAGTTTGTTGAAAAGAAAGATATCAAAAATAAAAAAGTACTTAATGTTGGATGCGGCTTCGGATGGTTCGAATTGTGGGCAAAAAATCAAGGTGTAAAAAAAATTATTGGTATGGAGATTAGCAAAAACGATTTAAAAACAGCAAAAACGATAAAATGCAGAGAAATCGGTTTTAAAATTGGAAGCGCCATCAAAATTCCCTTTACAATGAAATCATTCGATACTGTAGTGTGTTGGGAAGTACTCGAGCACATACCAAAGGGGACAGAAAACATTTTTTTCAAAGAAGCTTCAAGAGTCCTAAAAAAAGGAGGAGTTTTATATATTTCAACACCAAATCAGTCATTTTGGTCTTGTGTTCTCGACCCAGCCTGGTGGTTAGTAGGCCACCGCCATTATTCTTCAAAGAAGCTTAAAAAGATTGTAAACGAAACAAATTTTATAATTAAAAAGATAATAACAAGAGGTAGCTGGTGGGAACAATTTAGTATGTTAAATTTATATATTTCTAAATGGGTATTTAGATCAAAACCGATGCTAGAAGGATATTTTATGAGCAAAAACGACAAAGACTTTAACAAAAATAAAGGTTGGTCAACCTTATTTCTAAAATTAAAGAATGGTTAAATACGTCATAATTCAAGCGGGGGGAAGGGGTAATAGAATGGGCTATTTGACAGCAAATAAACCCAAAGCACTTATTTCCATCAATAACGAACCCTTAATTATTAGGACAATAAAATTATTTCCTAAAGCAAAAATTCTGATAATTTCCGATTATAAGAGTGACTTACTTAAAAAATATCTTTCAATCTATTCTCCAACAGATAATTATGAAATAGTAAAAACTCATTACAAATTTGATGGCGGTGGAATAAAACAGTGTCTGAGGAAAATACCATCAAAAACCCCCTTTTTGCTAATTTGGTGTGATCTGTATTTGGAAAATGCCAATTTTATAAATAAACTATCTTCGTCTACGAACTACATTGGGCTTTCCAATCAGTTTAAATGTCGATGGAGTTTCCAAAGAGGTTTACCTGTTGAGCAACCGAGTAAAAGAAGAGGAATAATCGGATTGTTCGTTTTTAAAGACAAAAAAGCGTTATCAAATATTCCTAACGAAACGGAGTTTTGCAAATTTCTCAGAAATGACAGAGTTGCAATGGTTCAGTTTTATCCAGAAGGTATAAAAGAAATCGGAACGCTACATAAATACTCAAAATTTTGTAACGCTAGTTTAGTTTCCCGAGCTTTCAATCGTATTGAAGTAGAAAAGGGCATACTTAAAAAAATTCCAGTAAATAAACAAGGGATGGATTTGGCATTACTTGAAAAAAAATGGTATCAATCGCTGGAATCATACAAAATTGATTTTCTTCCTCGGATTCTATCCTACGACCCATTAACAATGAAATTTATTAATGGGAAACCTCTCTATGAGATGCGAATGAGTTTAAGAGAAAAAAATAATATTTTGAAAAAAATTATTGAACAAATAAGGACAATACATGTAATTAAACCAACCAAAAAGCAAGATTATCACCAAAATAATGACATAGCATTTCTTTCAAAGACTAAGGAAAGGATGACAAAGATCGCCAGTTTAATTCCTTTGATTGATCAGGACTATATTATGATAAACGGGAAAAAATGCATCAATGTGTACAAAAACTTCAAAATTGTCGAAGATCTAATAAAACCTTACTATTCGAACGATTACAAGGTTATTCATGGAGATATAACGTTCTCAAATATAATCTTTTCATCAGATTCAAGAATTGTTTTTATTGATCCAAGAGGTTACTTCGGGAAAGAAATATTATTTGGAGATGAAGACTATGATTGGGCAAAACTATATTATTCAATTATCGGAGACTACGACCAGTTCAACAGAAAAAATTTTAGGTTAACAATTGATGATAATAATATTTCTATAAAAATATCATCAAGTGGTTGGCATAAACTAGAAAAACAATTTTTTAAACTAATTAACAGAGATATAAGAAAAATCAAAATAATACACGCAATAATTTGGTTATCACTTACTTCATACACGTGGGATAATTATGATTCAATATGCGGCGCCTTTTATAAAGGGGTATATCTGATTAATGATATTTTAGAAGATGATTTATGAAACCTCTTAAGAATAAATTAAGCGGAATAATTGACTGGCATTTTTCTCAACAAATTAATTCTTTGTCCTATTGTCAAAATCAGCTTAAGAAAAAAGACTCAAATATATTACTGAAACAATGTATTAATGCTCTAAAGAGCAACAAATCGGTAATTGTATCTGGCTTAGGGAAAAACGTACCTGTTTGTGAAAAATTTGTTGGCTCGTTAACATCATTCGGATTAAGGGCAAATTTTTTGCATACAAACAGTGCAATTCATGGTGATTTAGGAGCAGTTCATGATGGTGATCTGGTCATAGTCATCTCGAAAAGCGGAAATACATCTGAAACAATTTTGCTCCTCAATCAGCTAAAAAAACGTAACTGTGAAATTTGGTTATTAACCTGTTCATCAGAATCGGGATCTGCAAATCTTGTCGATCAGAAAGTAGTGTTAAATATTCCAAATGAGGGAGATCCGTGGAATCTTGTCCCGAACAATTCAACGATAGCCTTTTTAATGTATTTACAATCACTTGCTATGTCAATCATTGAGCTATTTCCTATAAGGCTTAAAGACTTTTTAAGAAATCATCCGGGCGGTGCTATTGGGGCATCTTGTCTCGAGAAACAGGGAAATTATTGCGGATTGGAAACCTTGTTTGTTGATTCAATTGAAGGAATTACTAGAACTCTGAATCAAAAGAAAAATCTATTCCAAAATATTAAGCTTTTAAGTTTTGATCTCGATGGAACGATAATTAACAATAATAAATTTCCACTAAAAGGTATCAGATCAATCAGAAAAACAAATTCAGACACAATCGTAGTCACCGGGGCAGGACCTAGTAGTTTTATACAAAAAATTAAAAAAAGATGTGACAAAGAGGTGAATAAAGTATCTGACCTATTCACTCTTCCTTCAGTATTAAACGAAGGTGCAATAATCTTGGATAAAAATACTAATATTAGTAATCTTAAAGTCGAAAATATCATTCACAACATTCCTGTTGAGAAAAAGTCATTTGTTCAAATTATAAGTTTGCTAAGAAATATTGGGGATAAAGTAATTGTAATAGCACATTACCCTTCAAGTGAAATAAAAATTGACAATAAGACAAGAATAAATATCCTCAATTATGTTTTCTATTCCAATGACAGGAATCAGATAAGACATTTTAAAGACAAATATCCACAGTCATATTTCTGCGATAAGTTGGAGTCGTATTTAAAAATAATTCAATTAGGAGGAATAAATAAATTGGTGTTAAAACATAATCGGCAAAACCTAAAAAACTACAGAAAACAATTTTTAGAAATTGGGCTATTTTGCGAAATTAATGAAGGATACTTGAATATCGTTTCATCTAAAACAAATAAATATTTAGGTGTCAAAAAGGTCTTAAAAGATAACAATAAAAAAATATCAGATTCCGAAACGATTCATTTTGGAAACGATATCAACGATTATCCGGTTTATGAAAGACAAAGGTTATCAGTCATTGTAAACACAAATAATAAGTGCACCTATGAGATCATAAAAAAAATGGTAAGGAATAGACATCATGGTGTTGTGATAATACTAAAACCAGAATTGCTAAACAGATTCTTATTAAAAGTTTCGATTCTAATTTCTTAAGAAAAAATGAAAAAAAGTGTAATAATCTTTCAAAATAGTTTCTGGGGAAAAAACACAAAAACCAGTGGTGGAGAAACAAGATTCGTCGAGATATTTAGCAGAATTCAAAATAATTTTGATGGAGTAATTATCACAAATAAAGATGGAAGGAACCTCGATGAAACATACAAAATTAAGTTTAAATATATAATTACCCCAACAATTTTCGATAGATTTGGTGCGGGTATTAGTTATTTACTGCGTACAGCATACGTTTTGTTTCATCTCCCAAATAAAAATATCGATGTTGTTTATTCAAACTCAGATTTCTTTCCGGACGTTATTCCTGCCTTTGTACTAAAACTATTACGCCCGAAGATAAAATGGGTTCAGTGCGTTTTTCATATTTATCAAGATTGGCGTGTTAGGCCAGGTAATAAAATCATAAATTTGATGGCACAATTGTCGCAGAGAATAAGTCTAATGCTAATTAGAAAGGCCAACATCGTAATAAATATTAATAAGGCAACTGGAGTCGCATTATGTGATTCCGGTATTGATTCACAAAAAATATTTATTAATCCTGTCGGCATTGATTACGAAAGGATTCAAGAAGTCAAGAAGATAAAAAATCAGGTATGGGACGCGATATATTTGGGAAGAATTAATCCTTCAAAAGGTGTATTCGACCTTCCGGAGATTTGGAAAACTGTTATTGATACGATTCCCAATGCAAAACTTGCAATTATCGGCGGAGGAGACATCAATAATATCAACAAACTTAAAGATACAATAGAAAAATACAACATTAAAAAGAACATTAAGTTTTTTGGATATTTACGTAATGAAGATATATATCCAACATTAAAATCAGCAAAAATATTTGTATTTCCATCGCACGAAGAAGGGTTTGGGATTGTTATTGCCGAAGCAATGGCTTGTGGACTACCAGTAATATCGTGGGATTTACCGGTATACAAGGAAGTATTTGAAGGTAAAAACATTTCGATACCCTTAGGTAATACAAAGAAATTTTCCGCTACAGTAATTGAATATTTAAATTCGAAAAGGGATCGAGTTAGAATCGGGAGACAAGGAGCAAATTTTATAAAGAAATATTCCTGGGAAGATATTGCAAAAACAGAATTAAATTTAATTGAAAAATATGGATTACTATAAAGTGCTTGCCTGTCCTTTATGTCAAGATGATTGTTTAAAATTCGACAAGCCAGATATCTTTGTGTGTAATACTTGCGGGCGTAAATACCCGATCATAAATATTAAAGGTCATAACGTCCCAAATTTTTTGATTGAAGAAAATTGGAAAAGAGGATTTCGTGGACTAAAGGGCAAAATTTTAATAAAGATGTCGGGGAAACCGTTTGTAAGATACAAAGAAAAACGAAAATTGATTCTTGATGTTGGATGTGGTGAAAACCCAAGGGGGAATATCAATCTTGACTGCTATATACCCAAGAGAATACCGGAAAATTTTATTCTTGCAAACGCAGCATTCCTACCATTTAGAAAAGAAAGTATTGATATTGTATTAAGTAATTACAGTATTGAACACATGATTAACCCTGCAGAATTCATTCAGAATATTGTGAAAATTTCCAAAGGGAAAATTGAAATAGTTACAGATAATTCTGAGTGGTTTGGAGACATTATTTTTAGATTAATTGGATCTGGTCGAATATTCCATGACGAGCATTACTATAAGTGGTCAAAAGAGTATATGAGCAATTTACTAAAAAGAGTAGGAGTTAGGAAGTACAATGTAATATTGAAAAACCTTAGTAGTAATATTTTTGTCATATTGTTTTCACGGCTTGGTGGTATTCCAAGAATTGGAAATTTTTTCTATAGAGATTTGGTAATTGAAATCCGAAAGTAAAACATACAAGCCAAGAAATATGTCAATTCCTAAACTAATTAATCAAACGAGGTCATTATTATTCGGCTATTTCAGGTGGAAAAAAATATTAAATAAAATTAAATTAAAAAATAATCAAATCGGTCTTATCTGCGCTTATGGAATTGGAGATACTTATAATCTATGTGCGCATCTTAAGTATTTTTTGGATGAAAATAATATTAAGTCAGTTGTAATTGTCGTTAAGCCAACTCATAAAGAGATCCCAAAATTATTTCCAAATATAAAAAAGAAAATTATTGTTGCCGACATGCCAGGTAACGCATTCCTTTTTTTGCTTAAAAAATTTTCAAAAAACTATTCAACCTTAGCAATTAACAAGGTTGCTATCGCGCACCCATATTTTATAAACAATAATGATCTCCAAAGTATGGGTATAAATTCTAATATTTATGATGTATATAAAAATATGCTGTCTTTATCAAATGACGTGCCAATAATTGAGCCGTTTATCCCAAATATCGCTATAAAAACATCAGAAAAACTATTTTATCAACACAAATTAAAACACCATAAGACAGTCTTGATTGCTCCAGAAGCGAACTCAATCAAAATAATCAACAACAAAATATGGCATAAACTTGTTGACGCCCTTATTTCCTTAGGTTACTCTGTAGTGATTAACGGAATCAATTTTAAACATGAAGGAGCGATTAACCTTAGCATCCCACTAACAAGCACTGTTCCATTTTTGGACTTAGCTGGTCACTTTGTTTCAATAAGAAGTGGTTTGTGCGATTTAATATCGTCATCAAGATGTAATAAGATTGTTTTATATCCTGACGACTCTAGTTCATCAGGGACGCTACTATCCTGCTATACATTAAAATGTATCAATCCGAATAATAAATTAAATGAATTAATAGTAAAGGATTCTATGTCCTACACAAAAATTATCAAAAATATCATTTCCTGTATCGTTAACTGATTAACCGAAGGCCATTCATGAAAAACTATCACTCCTCAAAATCTCTAAGAAAAGTGATAAAAATTATTCTTCCTCCTGTTATTTTCTTATTAATAAGTATATTTGCGAACAGGAGCATGTTAAATACGCCTGGAGCCCTTGGCTTGCGTGATGACTGGTCAATTTCATACTATCCAGTTCAAAATCAAATAATTGGTACACGATTTCTCACCTCTTGGTTAAATGGAGTCGTTCTATATCGCAACTTAGGAGAAATACCGGGGATAATATTTGGCTTTTTTTCAAAATCATTTGGTTTTGATGGCGGTGATCTCTCAAAATTAATGATTATATCGACGATTTCACTCGCCGGTTATTCGATGTATCTATTGAGCAAATACCTAAAATACGACCTCTTTCCCTCATTAATGTCCGGATTATTTTATATGTCGGTACCAATCGTTTTCAACGCTGTCGTGTCTGGATACCTGGTATTTTTGTTAAGTTTCGCCTTACTTCCCTTATTGATTAGACAGCTATTTGAATTGTGCAATTCAGACAATCGAATAGTTAGAAACACCATAATATGTTCGTTCTTGTTTCGATTGATCCTAAGTCAAGATAATTATTTACACATTGTCTCCACCTTTGTGTTTATTTTTCTTTTTGTAGACCTTGTCTCATCAAGAAATATCAGTCAATCATTTCGGCGAATAGCCAAAATATTTTTTGTTTATATTATTACCTTGCTTTTGTCTGCTCAGTTTGTTTTGCTCCTATTAAGTCAGATTGGTCAAACTGCAAAGACAATTACCGAAAATGCCATCAATTGGAATACTTACATTAGTCCAAAGATGTATCTTGCCTATTTGCTTGATGGCGCTGGATACAAATATTATCTAGCCTCAATTCCCTTACCGTTTGTATCGGTTTTTATCTCTGCGAAATACGCCCTTATCGCCTTAATCGGCATGGGAATTTTTGGTAAAAAAAATCCAATAATAATCAAGACTTTATGTCTAACAATTGTTATCTCTCTATTATTGTTCAAGGGTGTTAATCCTCCATTTGGTTTTTTGAATGAGTTTATTTATCAAAAGTTTACGTTTTATATCGCTGCCTTTAGAAATATTCAGTACATAACTGTTTTAACAAGTCTTTCTTTTTCGATTTTGTTATCTTCGTTTTTACAATCGTTTAAAAGCAAGATCATCTATATTGGAACGACCGTTTTGGTTTTGTATGGCATGTACCCCTTTATCTCAGGAAATTACAACTATGGAGTGCAAACATACGTGCTAAACACCGGTTACCAATATTTACTTAACGATTTAACTAATAACGAATCAACAGGGAAAATCTTTTGGCTTCCTGCAAGCCAACCCATGTCCTATCAAGACAGTAAATTTGCTGGGAATGATCCCTTAATGTTCGGCAACCCCAAATACTACATTGGCAACAATCCGTCAAATCAGGTAGAAAAAGCTCTCTTTGAAAAAATATATGAACCGGATAATTATGAAGAAAGTAGGGTCCTAATGAATTTTCTTGGGATAGAAAATATCGTCATGAGAGATGATTTCAAATCGAGACTTCCTATGTTTATTGGAAAATCAATGGATAAGTGGACAAACGAGTTGATTCACGCCAGCCTTGCCTCTATGTCAGCGACTCTTACATTGGAAAAGAGATATTCAAACGAACTTTCACTCTATCAAAATAAAACTGCAAAACCAATAATATATCTTTCCAGTAACCCATATTTGTCTGAAGATAGCTTGGATATTATTGTAAAAGATTTATCGAAAAAAAATAACTACGATAGCTTTATTCAGCTTCGAGATAATGTTTTTGACAATTCATTATTAAGTGATTTGATAAAGGAAGATAATATCAGTTTTGTTAAAGTCAATCCAACTTTATATAGAGTCAATATAAATAAAGCCAGTGGAAAGTATTTACTAATTAACTCAGAAAATTACGATAAAGGGTGGAAACTATATATTCATTCAAAGTCCGATTCCCGTTCTTCTCAGGTTCAACCAAGCAATTGGTTTAGAAAAGATTATTTACCCGAAAATGAACACATACTCGTTAACGGATATGCAAACGGCTGGATAATTAATTCCGACGATTTGTTACGTCAATTAAAAGAGAATAATCCAGATTATTTGTCGGAAAACTTATACATAGAAATTGAGTTTCAACCTCAAAGTTATTATTTTGTTGGGTTAATAATAAGCGTCCTAGTAATGACTGGGAGTTTGATATATTTATTTGTTGATTATTTAAAAAGGAAAAATGAATAAGATTCTAATCCAAATGAGTAATTTAGTTTTGTATTTTATTTTTCCTGTCATTTTGGTGCTTTATGGGGTCTTCAGTTTCACAAACTCTATCCAAACAGGGGGCCGAGGTATTTTTTATTTATTGAGTACAAACAATAATCAGTCAAAAATAGATAGAGTGGGGAAGATGATGCTGAGAGGGAATATTGCTAAAGGAGAGTTTGTTTCTCAATATAATAATCTCGGAACAGTTTTTGTTAGATTCGACAATAAGGGAAGAGACAGTATCGACGTTGTTATTTTTAGAATAAGAGAATCAGGGGCAGAAAATTGGATTTACAGTGCAAAATATAATACTGATCAATTTCAGCCTCACGAATTATTTCCTTTCGGGTTTCCGGTAATCAATGACTCTCAAGGGAAAACATACCAATTTGAAATTGAGTCTCAAAACGGAGAAGAAATAACTGGAATTGTAATTGATAGCGAAAAGCCGGTAATCTCCACTAAATATGTTTTCACAAAAGAATATATCTATAAAAACATCAATAACCTTACCTGGTTTTTAATACATAAAGTATGGAATATTGTTGCTGACACTTATTTAGTTGCCCTATTTCTAAGCTCGTTCTTACCATTTTTGCTATATTCGATATTTGTATATTTTGGACGAAATAATTATCTTATTTTCCTGGGTATATGTTTTTTTACAAGTATTCTTGAAATAATTGTCTTTAAAGACTACCTAATGAAAGATTCGTTACCGGTTATTCTTTTGTGGTTTCTTACAATATTGAAATTTAAGATTGATGGAAAGGTAGTATTAGTTTTTTCAATTATGTTATTGACAATCACATCACTATTAAGTCTGCTAAATCTGCAAAACTATGCTGAAAAGGCCGCCATTTGGTCATTCGTATTATTTGTTATTTCCACGATAGTACACTTTTTAAGTAGTAATTCCCGGAAAAATAAAAAAGTGACAGTCGAAATGCTGATTTCGGACTTAAGTAGCAGACGTAAATAAACATTACAGCCGTCTACATCCAAGTTCAAGAAAATATTGTTATTTGTTTATAGCCTCAACTGCCATTAAACACCCTCGATTATGGTGCAACTTCCCCTCAATTCTTAACAGGTTTTGGTTAATTTTATTTGGAAGAATGAACGAAAACAAATTAAAAGTTATTTCCTTGTTAACGCTAAACCCATGTTCCAAAAGCATTTTTCTCATGCTACTAACTGAATATTTTGACATGTGTTGGTGGCGTCCCATTTTGGGTGTGAATGATAGAAAATCGAGGATTTTCTCTAAAAATACCCACACACTTTCATAATTTGGAGTGATAATAATTAATCGTCCATTCTTTTTTAATCGATTTTTTGACCATTCAACAATTTTGGCTCCATCTTTTTTTGAAACATGTTCAATTGTGTCGATAGAAACAATCAAATTGTACTTTTTCCGATTTAGTTTTGATGATAATTTCCTCATGTCGGAACACTCTAAGGTTACATTTTTAATTCTCTTTTTTGTTAGCAATTTATCTAAAAATGATAAGGCGTCATCGTTATAGTCAACTCCGTATATGTGTTTTACGGAACGGGCAAATATCAGTTCGAAATTTCCAGAACCGGTTCCTAGATCCAATATCTCTTCATTCTTATTGAATTTATGAATTTGTCTTACAATATCAAACTTATTTTGGTGCCAGTTTCTCTTTATCCACGATGACTGAGTCATGGCACGATATTGGTAATCTGGTGAAATGCCTAATTTTTTCTCTACTATTTGCATGCTAGATATTTGTTTATTATAAAAACATCCTCAGTGCGTATATTCATACAGTTTTCCATTATACTTAATAATCATCATAAATTGATATGAAAAAGAAAGGGCACCCAGCGTTTAAAAAGATTCTGATAACGATCGGTGTTGTCGTCCTATTAATCACTTTCTCATTTCTTGTTTTAAGTTTGTTTTCCGGATCCACTCTCTTTAATACGTTTCTTGTTCAACTGGAGATAGTACATTTTCGTGGACACTCCTTTCTGATGTACTGGTTATATTATTTTTTCTATCTTTTCCTTCTATTTTTTCCAGGATATTCCCTTGTAGATTATTTAATAAAAATTAATAAAATCGACATTTCTAAGGAGAGTAAGATAATTTTGGCTCCGATTGCATCGATAACACTATTGTTTGCTCAAGGTCTTTTGTATTTATGGTCAAAAAACGAGCTGTTCCTTCAGCTATCACTTGTCACTTCTTTTCTGGGACTAATTTATTTTATATATCGCCGTCTATTTTTAGATTCAAAACTATTCTTAAAATATTTTGTTATCGGTTTGCTAACACTTTCAATAATTAATATTTCGATTTACAGAAGAGACCAGTACTACGGTGTGCCATCGACAGGATATCTTCTTGATTCATCAACTCCGGTGCCGGTGACGGGCTATACAGGGTATTTTGCCGACAGTATTAACCCCTGGAGAATTGCTCGTTATTACTACAATCAAAAATATGGAGATCAGACGAATTATTTTGATCGTTTAGATGACTTGTTAATTGGAGAAAGAACCCCACTACTACCGATTATTACTTCCTCAATAATTAGTATATTTGGCGAATCACATTTTGTTTATGCGCGTTTTCTTGAAGTTCTTGCCTTACTTTATTATTTGGGTCTCTTTTATTTAGTCACTACACAGGTATCTTCTAGAGTAAAAGCGTGCCTTTTAATTGTCATGATACTTGGTAATGTCCAATTGTCACAACTATCTTTTAACACTGAAATTTTTTATAAATATTTTGCAGCTTACCCAATAATTATTGCCATTCCACTATTGTTCGATAAAGTCAAAAGAAATAACTCGATATTGGCATCTTTTTTGATGGTTGTGTCATTTCTAATTCATCCTTATACTGTTATCCTGTCTGCCTCTCTGTTGATAGTGTATTCATTAAGAAAATGGTCTTCATTCGGGTCATTTTTTAGGTCTCTCCTATGGTTTACACCGTTATTGGTTTCGTTTATCGTGTGGCTATTGTTTTCAACAGCCGCACCTCCTACATCAAATCAAAATCAGCGAGAAAGTGTATATTTTCAAGAATATCCAAAAGAAACCCAGTCGTTTTTTTCAGCAAAATCTATAAACCTATTACAGCTGGTATATCCAAACCCATTGAAGAAAAGCGTGGATCCCCAAAATACCTTGACACCATATGAATTAAAATATCAATTCATAAGATTTTCACTGATATCGAATTTATCCCCAATTATTTTTCTCAGTATTGTCTTTTTGATAAAAAAAACAAACAAACGACACACAAAATGGCTCATACTTGGTATTTCCCCGCTAATAATTTTTTGGTTACTTTACCTCAATCGATATAATCAACTTTTTGATTATGGAGGGGCCTATTTCCTTCTTTATCATTTTTCAATTCCGATTTTACTTATCTATGTCGTTGAAATAATCAAACCAAAGTTACTCCTTCTGTCTGCCGTTTGTGGATATTTTTTATGGATGTCAACAATAATCCAAATTATTGGTGATCCGTATACTAATCCTGCTCAACAGGGTACAGTTGTTTCGACATTATCGTTTATTGAACTGTATGTCTTTTATTTCCTTATTGTCGCCGGTATAGTGTGTTCCTCAATCTATCATCCAGAAAAGTTATTACCAAATAGAAAAATATCCATTTGAGTATACAATTTAACTGTTGATGAAAATTAACCTTATTAAATCGATCTCTCTTATATTATTCCCGATATTTATTTATATTTTCCAACTAGGAAATTATTTCTCGGGCGATGACTGGTTTCACTTGCGTATTTCAAACGTGGATTCTCTATCTCAATTTCTCAATTTCTTTTCTTTCAGTCACACTGCCCAATCTGCCGCTTTTTATCGGCCTCTTCCCACTCAAGTATTCTTTTTTTCTTTTCAAAAGCTTTTCGGACTAACTGCCTGGCCATATTATCTCTTTGTCTTACTCTGTTTTGGATTCTCTCTCTATCTTGTTTATCGTTTTGCCAAATCTGTTCTCAAAGAAGATAAAAAATCAATTATTGCTACGTTCATCTATGGAATCTCAGTCTCAAACTTTACCAGACTATATTTTCTCTCAGCTTTTCAAGAGATTTCTCTAGTAATATTTTCTATCCTTTGTTTACTTAATTTTGAAAAGTCAAAAGTTAAGTCCTTGATATTTTTTATTTTGGCTTTACTTTCAAAAGAAACAGCCATTGTTTTGCCGGTATTAATACTTATCCTCAACTATCAAGGAATACTCAAAAAAATCAAGCAGTTTTTACCTTTTGTAATGATATCTCTCATCTATTTGTATCTTCGCTTTAGTGTATTTGGAATCGTCGAAGGGGATAGTTACGTTTGGAATTTTTCTCCATCCAAAACCTTAAACACCCTATCCTGGTATGTGTTATGGAGCTTTGGTGCACCAGAACTATTGGTTGATTACATTGGTAGTGGTTTTAGGCCAATTCCCAGATTATTCACGGATTACCCATATTGGTGGCAAACGATCTTTATTCTCCTTGGAGGCACAGTTTTTTCGTTTATTGGTCTTCTGGTAAAAAAGATAAAACATATAAACCGTCTCCAAGTTGTTTCAATCTTATTATTTGTTATTCCTCTTTTACCTGTCATTTTTCTACCCCAGCACAAGTTTGCTTTGGAGCTAGGCTTACCCTTGGTCGGTTTTTCGCTTGGGATAGCCAGCGTTTTTCCAAAGAAGACATCTTTGTTCTCAGCCCTCTTTGTTCTCTTTTATATAGCTCTCAATCTCTCCATGAACTATCTTACTTATACTAGGCATTATTCTGTAAATCGTTCAAAAACGGCACGGCAAATAGTGAATTATTTTTCTTCCTATTATCCCCAATATCCACAAGGAAGTTATTTTGAATTTATAAACGACACTGATGATTATGGAAAAGAATGGGGATCGAGTAAACAAATTTCCAACATCACCTCAGGTTCTGAATTATTTAGGGTTTTATACAAAGACAATAACCTTAATGTCTATTTCCAAGACTACTTAGGAGAAAGACCCAACGATAAAGAAAATATTGAGATAAGTACAAAACAATTTTTCCAAGTACAATAATATACAGTGCCTCAGATAAAAAACAGAAAAATATTAATTGCTTTATCGTTAACCGCGATATTTGTAGCCTCTCTCTTTATACGGTTATATCGCTTAGATAAATATGTTCCCAATCTTTATGCTGATGAGGTATATGGCGGTTTTATTTCTAAGATCATTTTTTCAACTTCTGTTCAGAACATTCCGGGTCTGATCACGAAATTACTTTACGGGATGACTCACTTCTCTTGGCTCTTTGGGCTCACCCCGATTGGCACAAGATTCGGTTCGGCCCTCTTTGGTTCATTTATTCCGCTAGTCATTTTCTTCTTTACTTACGCAATTGCCCAAAAAATCAATCCAAGCAAAAATCTACTGGTAGCTTTTATTTGTAGTATCTTTTCCGCAGTCTTGCCCTGGAGTTTCATGATCAGCCGTGTAGGTCATACTCATATTCCCATAATCGTTCTTCTTTGTTGCTTACATCTAACGATTCTCCTTAAAGCACAAAGAACAACTCAATATCTCTATTCTCTTATTCCACTCGTCGTTGGGGTGATTTTTTACCCATCATTTGTTGTCATTGCTCCAATGGCCTCTTTACTGGTTTTTGTTTTAATAACAAACGGGTTAAATCGTTCACAAAGAAAAATATGGTGGTTATTTTTAACCGTCGTCATAGTTATTCTTGGTTTCGTAGGTATTACTAGATATCAACTATTTAACCCCAAATCTCGCGGGCTAGATCTGGCTATCTGGAAAGATGTCAATGTCACTGCTGACTCAAATTACTATCGCGGATTATCAAGGCTGTCAGAACCAACGATCTTTTCCTTAAATACAAATTCTGAGGTGGTGTCAAATAAAATACTTTACAACTATCCTCTGTCCATTATTCGGGTATTTACAAAAAATTATTTATCCTTTTTTTCCCCAGATTTCTTATTTCTCAAAGGAGACAACATTCTTCGTCATTCAACCGGAATGGTAGGGGAGTTCTTTCCCTTTTTACTTCCGTTTATGCTTATAGGAGCGTTTGTCTTTTTCAAAAAAGCCGACTTCAAATTAAAGTCAATTTTTATTGTATGGATTCTGATCTCTCCAATTCCCGGAGCCATTACCAAGGATGGTGCCACCTATCTTCTTCGAATCATTACTCTCATGCCTTTCCTCACCTATTTTTGCGGCCAGGGGATAGTATCTTCACTTGACTTGATTAAAAACAAATATATGAAAGTAATCCTTGGATTGTTTGTAGCTCTAATTAGTCTTTTTTCTATTTACCAATTCCTTTTTAGTTATTTTCATGTTTATCCTGCCCTTTCTGCTTCGCACTGGGAATATGGTTTCAAAGAGATTTCCGATTTTCAGGTTACTAATCCCGGGGAAATGCTTATTATTTGGGAAGACAAATATCCAGTTTGGTATTTTTGTTTCTGGCAAACTTTACCGAGTGAAGTTTGTGACCCAAAGAAGATAAATACCTCAGAATTGGTGAATAGCACAAGAGTCGATTTGCCACTTGAAAACTTATTGTTCTCTCTTCCCCAAACAGAAAAAGATTTAAATTTGATTATAAGTAAATATAATCCTAAATATATTGCTTTACCGCTAAAATATTCTGATAAATATTCAGAATTTGTAAAAAACGGAAAGATTGTCGATATAATTCTTTATCCGGATCAAACAACAGCTATTACTATCTACAAAGTTAATAATTAGCATTGCTATTGTAGAATAACTAATATGACAAAACCCAAAGTTGCCCTCATTATCGGTGTTACCTCTCAAGATGGTTCATATTTATCCGATTTTCTTCTTGAAAAAGGCTATCAAGTTGTTGGTACTATTCGTCGTTCCACTTCCACACATCAGCCTAATATTGAGCATCTCAAGGGTAAAATCATTCTTGAAGCCGCCGATCTTGTAGATCAATCATCCCTTGATCACTTAATGATTAAGTATCAGCCTGATGAGGTATATAACTTCGCGGCCCAAAGTGTTCCGGCAGATAGTTGGACACATCCCTTCTACACAGGTGAAGTGACCGCCCTCGGGCCTCTGCGTGTCTTTGAATCAGTAAGAAGATTCTGTCCCAATGCACGTGTTTACCAAGCCACATCCCGCGAGATTCTTGGGGGAGTTGAAGGAGTCGAACACGCCAACGAAAAGACCCCTATTTTTGCTAATAATCCTTATGGAATCGCCAAGGCATACGCACATATGATGATTGATTGTTACAGAAAGTCGTACGGCATGTTTGTCTGTGGAGGAATTCTTTTCAATCACGAGTCTCCTCGACGCTCTCTCCACTTTGTTACTCGTAAGATAAGTATGGGTGTTGCTTGTATCAAGTTAGGCATTAAAAATCCTCCGGTAAACGAGATCGGTGAACCTCTAATCGATGCCGAAGGCAAGCTCCATCTAGGAGACCTTTCAGCCACTCGTGATTGGGGTTTTGCCAAAGAATATGTCGAAGCTATCTGGCTCATGCTCCAGCAACCTACACCAAAAGACTACGTCATTGGTACAGACACTAGTTACTCCATCAAAGATGCTTGTAAGGCAGCCTTTGATCATGTTGGTCTAAATTGGGAAGACCATGTAATCTCCGATTCCAAGCTATTAAGACCCACCGAGATTACCGCTATGAAAGGGGACTACTCCCTCATCAAAAAAGAGCTTGGCTGGGAGCCCAAAACAATGATGAAAGAACTTATGGAAATCATGGTAGATAGCGACATCGCTCTTCTAAAAAAAGAAAACGAATGAAAAAAGTATTAATTACGGGAAGCGAAGGCTTCGTTGGTGGACATCTCTGGAAAGAGCTGGAGTCTAATGGTTATGAAGTGTATGGCACCACTTTTCAAGCTCCGGAAACTGAACTACCCAAGAATGTTTCGGTTTGCGATATCGAAAATCTCGAGCAGATATCCTCTTTAATATCAAAAATTAATCCTGATGCCATTTTTCATCTCGCTGGTTGGTCAAACCCAGGATCTTCTTTTACCAACCCTCAAAAAACTTTTGCTGTAAACTCCATTGGCACCATTAATCTTCTGGAATCCGTTAGAAAAATCGAAGACTATCACCCAAGAATCGTCGCTATCGGATCGTCGGCAGAGTTTGGGGCCGTTCCTTCGGAAATGCTTCCGATAACTGAAAATACTCCTCTTAACCCTAACAGTCCTTATGGTGTAAGCAAAGTCTCTGCTTGGTATATTTGCAAGCAATTTGTCGTGTCCTACAAAATGGATATCGTCTACGCTACCCCCTTCAACCACACCGGCCCGGGTCAACTCCCTGGCTTCTTGGCTCCAGATATTGCTTCCCAAGTGGCTAAAATTGAAAAAGGTAATAGCGAACCAGTGATTTTAACTGGAGACCTCTCAACCAAAAGAGACATGCTCGATGTTCGTGATGTTGTCAGAGCATATAGATTAATTTTGGAAAAAGGTATCACAGGAGAAAGGTATCTAATTTCCTCAGGGAAAAGTGGACTTGTGTCCCGGATTGTTGATATTTTATTGTCCAAGTCCAGTGCGAAAATTACTCGCAAAATTGACCCTGCAAAAATGAGACCTTCGGATATCCCGGATCAATATGGAGATTCCAGTAAGCTTAACAAACTAACTGGCTGGAAGCCCGAGATTCCTTTAGAAAAAACGCTTCAAGATCTTTTAGACTGGTACAGAGAAAAAAGGTAAGATAGAGAAGTGGAAAAGATAAGAAAGATTCTCCAGTCGCAGACGATAAAGGACACCTTAATTAGTTTTATTGGCCTTGGCTTTACAGCTGCCGTTGGCTTCTTCTATACCGTAGTTCTAGCACGCACTCTTGGTCCGGAAAACTTTGGCGTTTTTTCCGCCATTACCGCTCTCGTAGCTATTGTTTATAGCCTTGGTGATCTTGGCATTTCTTCTGCCATCATCAACTTTATTCCCAAATTAAAAGAAAAAAGGCAAAACTTAATAAATACTGGTTTTTGGTTTGAATTCGCAATTGGTTTGGTAGTTTTACTTCTTTTTGGTCTATTTGCTCTTCTTCACACCATTATTATTCCCGGTTCTTTGTCCGAACAGGTTCTTCTTGCCGGTTTCATAGCCTTTAACTACCTTTTAATTAATTTTGCCCAAGCAGTTTTTACCGCCGAACACAAGTTTTTTACCTACTCACTAAGTCAGATCATTGATGCAGGAATAAAAATAATTCTGGTTTTTGTGTTACTTTCCGTCAGTCGACTCTCTATTTCCACGGCATTTATTGCCAACATCGTCTCTACCATAATCGCCCTCCTGATTACTTTCTGTAGGGAATTAATCAAGATCCAATGGAGCTTCGATCGACCGATTTTCTCTAAAATGTTTCATTTTGCAAAGTGGATTGCTGTTTCCAAGGTGTTCTCGGTTTTTACTACCAGAATCGATGTCATTTTACTTAATCTCATTGTTGGTAGTTTCCAGGCAGGTATATTTTCAGCTGCCAGCCGAATCACTCTTTTCTTTTCCCTATTAATTTCCAGTCTTGGATCAGTCGTCAACCCTCGCTTTTCAGGTTTTGATACTCCGGAAAAAATTATTTCATACATGAGGAAATTAGTATTACTAATCGGTGCGATATCAGTTGTTATGGTGTTATCTGCCCTTCTTGCCAAACCAATTATTAATATCGTTTTTGGCGATAAATATCTTTCTGCTATACCGGTATTCCAAGCACTGACACTCGCCATGATACCTTTTATGTTTACACTAATCACTACACCAGCCCTCACATATTCTTTTGGTTTACCGCGCTTCATTGCCAGATTAACGGCGGTACAGGTAATTTCAATTGTAGTTATCGACATAATATTTATCCCTTCCCTAGGCGCTTTTGCACCCGCTCTTGCTTTGGGGCTTGGCAATATCATTGTTCTTGTCGTGTCCATTTTTAAACTAAATTCTTTGTTCAAAAACAATGGCAAAACCTAAAATTGTTGTTCATTGTTTGGTAAAAAACGAGGAAAGATTCATTTGGTATGCCATCAACTCCGTACTTCCTTTTGCTGATAAGGTGATGATTTGGGACAACGGCTCGACTGATAAAACAGTTGAAATAATCAAATCTATAAAATCTCCCAAAATAGAGTTTGAGGAGCATGAAGCAACTACCAGAGAAGCGATTGGTCTTCTTCGTCAAGAGATGATAGAGAAAACTCCAAAAGGATACGATTGGCTTCTAGTTCTCGATGCAGATGAGATATGGTCTGCTGATTCAATCAAAAAAGTGATTAATCATCTTTCATCTCATCCAACGGTTGAAGCTGTCATTACTCGAACATTTAATCTGGTGGGAGATATCTATCACCGTCTTCCGGAAAAATTTGGAGATTATCAGTTTCTAAATATGAAGGGAAACTTCGCTGTCAGATTTATAAACTTAAAAATTCCTGGTCTGCACGCATCTTGCCCCTATGGTCGAGAAGGTTATTTCGACAATCACAATTTACCCATACAAGAGAGACAAGACATCGTTTTTGTGGACACAGAATATTTTCATGCTACCCATTTGATTCGTTCATCAAAAAACAAAGAGGTTTTTGATCGGCCTGGAAAATTAAAATATTTCTTGGGCGAAGAAAACTCATTAGACAAAATACCGGATGTCTTCTTTTCACCCAAACCGCCCATTGTTCCAACTGTGATAAACCACATGAACATTTGGCAATTAGTAAGATCCTTTATAGAAACAATTCTTAGAAATATTAAAAATATTCTCTTTAATAAATGAAAGTCGATAAACTATACGATCAGTTAAGTTCTGAGAACCAATACCGTCTATCCGAGCGTGTCAATTTGCTCAAGCCAAAGTTTCCACGTTCTCTTTTTGCCTATGAAAACAGGTTCCAAACAGTAACCTCAATTATTTCTTCCATTGTTGGAAAACACAAAAAAACTACCATTTTTGTTGATGTTGGTTGTGGTGACGGCGTTTATGAAAAACTACTGCCCAAGAGTACAACTTCCCGAATGAAATCAATCGGTCTTGATTTTAGTGGTCAGCAATTAAAAAAAGCGTCTGTATTTTTTCAAGAAACCCATAAAGTCGATTTTGACTCCGAAAATATTCCCCTCCCAGACAAAACGGCTGATTTGATACTCTGTTCTGAGGTACTCGAACACCTCTTTTTCCCAGAAAAAATTATCAAAGAAATGCATCGTGTACTCAAGCCTCACGGGTTATTAATTATTACTGTACCCAATTTTTCTTCTCTTCAGACGAGAACAGCTATTTTTTTCACCGGTTCATCTCCAATGGTTAACTACTCAAAAAATAAAGAACACATTCGTTTTTATTCCGTTAAAGATATTAATAATCTTTTGAAAGGTAAGTTCGTTATTAAACAAAAAAGAGGTATAAGTAGTTTTCTCTTTGATTACTGGAACTCGATATTTAAGATTCCCATGCCACGCATGCTGCAAGATACGGGCGATAAACTCCTTCCAGGGCTAGCCAATGGTCTGCTTTTTGTTGCCGAGAAACTATCTTAGGTTGTATTTCAAAATACACCATAAGGCCCACAAGCCGTCTTTCCAGTTTATTTTCTTCCCCTGATCATAGTTTCTGCCGGAATAACTAATTCCCACCTCGTATATACGGCATCCCAACCGAGCCACTTTTGCGGTTATCTCTGGTTCGAATCCAAACCGATCCTCTTCAATAGATATTTGCCTGGCCACTTTTGCCGTAAACATTTTATAGCCTGTCTCCATATCGGTCAGATTAATGTTGGTTAGAGTATTGGAAATCCAAGTCAAAAAATTATTACCAACCATGTGCCAGTAATTAAGCACTCTATGTGGTCTGTCTCCCATAAATCGTGACCCAAAAACAACGTCTGCCTTTTTATCCAAGATTGGCTGTAATAACAAAAACAATTCTTTTGGGTTGTACTCCAAATCAGCGTCCTGAATGACCACAATGTCCCCTGTGACCTCCTTCATGCCTCTTCTGATAGCTGCACCCTTTCCTTGGTTTTTCTTCTGAAAAAACACTTTCACTTGTCGATTCTTTACTTTCTTTAATAGCTGCACTGTGCCGTCTTTCGATCCATCATCCACCACAATTATTTCTTTAGCGATTTTTCCAATATTTGCTTTCAGCACAGCCGTAATTGCCTTTCCAATAAAGGCTTTCTCGTTATAGACCGGCATAATAATTGATAGCTTCTTCACTCTGGCTCTAGTTTACAATAGGTTTATGAAACTAGCGTTTGTAAATTTTTATTCCGGCTTAGCCGACAGAGGAGGGGAGACCTATGTTGATAGTTTGGCCACAAACCTTTCTTCAAAACACGAAGTTACTGTTTTTCAAGCCGGTCCGAAAAACGGAAAGAAAAAATATTCGGTTCAATCAATCAAGGTTAAATACGATCCCCTTCATCCCCACTCCAGTCTTCCGGTTACCCATCCTCTCAAACGACTATTTTTAGATTACTCTCACCGCAAAGAACTTCAATTTACTATAAAACTTCTCCCCAAACTCTGGAAACTAAAACCCGATGTCATTTTCCCTCAAAACTCAGGTTGGGAGGTACTCCTTTTGAGAATGTTTTCAACAATTATCAACGCCAAAACTGTTGTTGCCGGTCAGTCTGGGCCTGGCTGGAATGATAAGGTAAACCTATACATCCATCCGGATTGTTTTATAGCTCTCACTCAATCTCAAGCTGACTGGGCCAAAAAAGTCACTCCTTGGAATAACCAAAAAATTGTTGTCATCCCCAACGGTGTTGATCTCGAAAAGTTCTCTCCCAAGGGAGAAAGGAGACTAACCAATCTTTCCCACCCCATTGTTCTTGCTGTTGGTGCCGCCATCAAAAGCAAACGGATCATCAGCACGATCAAGGCGGTTGCCAGTCTAAAAAATACTTCACTCTTGGTTGCCGGTACTGGCCCTCTTGAGCAAGAAGAAGATTCCCTGGGGAAAAGCCTTCTTGGTAGCCGTTACCAAAGACTCAAAGTCTCTCACACCGACATGCCTGGTATATTCCGTTCATCCGATGTATTTACTCTCTGTTCTGATAGCAGTGAGGCATTTGGGATTGTATATCTTGAGGCACTTGCAACCGGGCTTCCTTGTGTCGTTACCGATGACAAAAGCCGTCGTGAGATTCTAGAGCAAGCCGGAATATTTGTGAAGAATCCAGAAGACACCAAAGAATATAGCGCCAAAATAAAAGAAGCCCTCAAGCAAAAGTCCTCAGATAAATACCTCAAACAGGCAGACAAATATTCTTGGAACAAAATTGCCTGCGCTTACGAAAAAGTTCTCAAGATGCTTTAACTGCAGGGGGGTTGACCTCAGCTTCCCAGGCGGACTTGATGATCTGTTCAATCTCAGGATACTTCGGTTCCCAACCCAACTCAGATTTTGCTTTTTCGGAAGAGGCCACCAATCTGGCGGGATCTCCTTCTCTTCGGTCACCCAATACGACGGGTACTGACTTTCCGGAAATCTTTTCTACTGCAGAAATTACTTCTTTTACTGAGTAGCCGTTTCCGTTGCCTAGATTGTATTCATTTGCAGGAGAAGTCTCCATTTTTTGAATGGCCAAAAGATGGGCATCGATTAGATCGGAAACATGAACATAGTCACGGATGCAAGTACCATCTGGGGTGTCATAGTCAGTTCCAAAAATGGCAATATTTGGTCTCTCACCTTTCGCCGCCTGAAAAATCAGAGGAATTAGGTGTGACTCTTGGGCATGTTGTTCTTTACTTTGCTCAGTTGCCCCGCAAGCATTGAAATAACGGAAAATAGTGTACTTCAAGCCATACGCTTCGGCGTATCGCTTGATTACTTTTTCAAAGAAATACTTCGACTCACCATAAGGGTTAATTGGATCTTTATCAGCGTTTTCATTAATAGGAATTTCCTTAGGATTGCCAAAAACAGCCGCAGTCGAAGAAAAAATAATCCTTTTGACATTATTCCTCATCATTCCATCGAGTAGATCAATTCCCTGTCCAAGATTATTTTGGAAATATTTACCAGGCTCTTTCACCGACTCACCTACCTGGATAAGTCCGGCAAAGTCCAAGACAGTATCAATCTGGTGTTCGGAAAATATTTTGTCGAGCAACATTCCGTCACCTTTATCTCCAAGGTAAAAAGTCGCCTTAGGATGAACGTTCTCTTTGTGTCCGGTTTTAAGATTATCCAAGATCACGACCTCGTCTCCTCGGTCGATCATCTTTTCTACACATACACCCCCGATATAGCCGGCACCACCGACAACTAAATATTTAGACATAGTTTATGTTACTACACGTATAATTGGTCTATGTTCAAAGGAATAAAGAGAAGAGAATTGATTTTTCTCATACTTCTTTCTGCCATCGCTCTAACTGTTCGTTTTTATAACTATCAGAACAGACTAATTTTTGGACCGGAGCAGGCAATGTCTCTGATTACCACAGGTCAGATGATCAAAGAGAAACCTTCTCTTCTTGGTGAAGCCTACATTCAGAGAACAACGTCGAGTGGTCTGTTTTTGTTTCACAGCGCTCTCTTTAACTATAGTTTGATTCCTCTCGAACTGATCTTTAGATTTGACCCACTTCCCATCACCATATTTTTTACTTTTCTCAATTTTTTCACCGGGTTTCTAATATATTTCTTCGTTAAAAAGATTACTAATCCTGTAGTGGGTTGGTTTTCAACCTTCCTGTTTTTGTTTAATGCCAAGATGATTCATCACTCTTTGTTTGTCTGGACGCTCAACTATTTGCCATTAATAGGCTTGCTTTCATTGTGGCAAATGTGGATATTATTTAAAAAAAGAAAGGCCTTACTCCCCATACTCTTTCTGGGGATTCTTTCCGGGGTCGGATTCGGTTTACAGTACGTTTATGCCATTTCTGCTTTTTTGATCTTTCTCTATATTCTGCTTTTCTCAAAGAAAAAAATACTCGGAGTAGTTTTGTATTTTCTCGGTGCGGCCATTGGTGATCTACCGATGATTTTATTCGATATAAAGCATAATTTTTATCATCTAAACTCTCTTTATCAATATTTTCTCGACTCTCAATCACACAAGGTCGCCGCCTTCTATACTTACTATCAATTTCTCAATTTTTGGCCTCTGTTTGCCATTGTTGCTGGGCTTTTACTATGGATGATCTTCAAGAGAAACAAAATTGTTGTCGTTGCTCTTTTGTTAGGCTATCTCTTTTTCAATCTTGTCTCTCCCTTCACTAGGATATTTTCGGGAGGTCTAAAACCGGAGGAGGTCACCCTTGCCGACACCAAGAAAGTAGCCAGTCTTATTGCAAAGACCAATCCACCGACAAAATTCAATGTGGCCGTACTTCTTGATTTTGACACTAGAGCTAATCCTTTAAGATATATCCTGACATATCAGCATAATTTGAAGCCACAACCGGTCGAAAACTATAATGATATCGATGCTCTTTATGTCCTGTCTCTCAAAGACTATGATATGCAACAGCCGAGAGTCTGGGAATTACAAACTTATCTGCCGTACAAAATAAATTTCCTAGACGCTCCAACTTCAAATCACCTGCTTTATAAACTAACCAAATGAAACTCACTGTTGTCATTCCCACTCTAAACGAAGAAAAAGATCTGTACAAGACACTGGAATCGATCAAGAATCTAGCCGATGAAGTTTTGGTTATCGACTCCGGTTCTACAGACAGAACTATCGAAATCGCTAAGACCTATGGAGCCAAAACCATACATCATCCCTTTACTTCTTTTTCCGAGACTCGAAACTTTGGTAACGAGCAAGCAATAGGAGATTGGATTCTCTCTATCGAAGCTGATGTATATGTTACCAAGGAGCTCGCCGAAGAAATTCGTCAGGCTATTGTTTCTGAAAAAGTATCTGCCTATTTTATTCCCCGTCTCAATCTTATTTGGGGAAAACCGATCTATCACACCGACTGGGGACCAAAAGATGACTGTCATATCTGGCTCTACAAAAAGGGGAGTGGTAAATGGCAAAGTCTTGTTCATGAAGAATACGTCACAGATATGCAGACCGGGAAACTAAAAAATTTCCTTATCCACAAAAATTACGAAACAATTTTCGAGTTTATTGAAAAAATAGATCGTTATTCCAATCTCGCCGTCAAACAGAAACAGTTCTTTTCCAACTGGTGGTTTCTTCGTGACTTCATAAAACGCTACTTTTACAAACTAGGATTCTTAGACGGTTATCACGGTCTTTTCTTAAGTTATCTCCAGGCAGTTTACTACCTTACTCTCTCAGTTAAGAAGCGCACCTATGAAAAAACTCGTTAAATTTAGTTTGTTCCTTTTGCCTTCTGCTTTGATTTTCCACATAGCTCTGATATTCATTCGTGGTTATTTCCTTTCCGGGGAATTCACACTATATCCTTATCTTATTAGCCAAGGATTCCTACCATATCGAGATATTATTGATCAGCACTTCCCGACGCTTTTGTTCGGGCCATTCTCGCTTCTGGTTTTCTTGACCGCCAATCCATGGCCTCTCCTCGGTTTGTTTTTGACCACACTTTGTTTGACAGATATTCTTCTTTATGCCTCTTTAATTCGTTTTAAAATTAAACTGCCGTTTGTTTGGCTCGTTTTATTTATTGTTTCCTCAGTTTATTTTTCTGGTTACGTCCTTTGGATTGAAACATTCGTCAATCTTCTTATTTCCATGTGGTTGTTTCTTTCTTTTTCTAAAAACAATCTCCACCTTTTTGTTTCCGGTTTCTTACTATCACAAATAGTTCTTCTTCGACCCACTATTGTCCCGGCCTTATTGATTCTTTTCTTTTCTCTTTCCGGACTTTCTTGGTCCTTAATTTTTGGGGGAATCTTTGGTTTGGGTATTCCCGCACTTTTTGTTATAAAGCAGGGGATACTGTCCGACTTTTATCGTTTGGTAATTCAATTTAATAAAGAGGTCTATCCGCATGAAGCAACACTTTTTCCGGGGAAAAGACAAATTATCATTCTACTTGCTTGGCTAACTCCAACAATCTACTCAGTTCTAAAAAATAAAAAATATCAGTTTCTGGCCGTTATTCTTTTGCTGTTGCCTCTTGCTTATCCGAGGTTTGGTTTTGAACATCTCCAACCACTATTCCTTTTGTCGGTTTTATTTTGGGCAAAAACTGCCAATAATCCAAAACTATTTGTTTATCTATTTATCATTGGTTTATTTTGTCTCAACCTTATTTCGGGTATTCGCCATCCGTACGGAAACTATTACCTCACCAAAGAAGTTCGAGAAGCAGTCATAGAGATAAAAAAAATCCCATCTCGAGAAATATATTTTTTGGGAGTTCCCGACATTCTCTATCCGCTCTCCGGAAAAACTCCCCCAAACTATACTTATGTTCCTTCTCTCCCTTGGTATCTTCATCAGCAAGATTTTCAAGACAAAATTATTTATTCCTTAGCCAAAGACAAAGTGCCGGTAATTATTAATGCTCAAGCAGAGGTAGATGGTAAAAATATAATTGTTGAAAGTCAAAAAGTCTTTGAATATATTAAAATGAACTACAATCCCGGGGAAAAGATCGGCAATTACCAACTCTTTATCCCCAAATTATGAAAATCGCCATCGATATTTCTCAAGCCATATACGGCACCGGTGTTTCAGTCTACACCAAAAATTTAGTGGCTACTCTTATCAAACAATATCCTGAAGATGAGTTTGTTCTATTTGGTGGCTCCTTTCGCCGTCGTCAGGAACTTATATCTCTTGCCAGGAAGCTCCATGGCCAATCAAAGATATATTCTTTTCCTCCAAGATTTATGGATTTTATCTGGAACTCACTTCATGTCCTCCCTGTAGAAAAATTAGTTGGACTAGTGGATATAGTTCACACTTCAGACTGGACCGAACCCCCATCCAAACTTCCCAAGGTAACTACAGTACACGATCTTATTCCTTTCAAATTTCCCCAAACTACCACTGAATCAATCAGAAACACTCACAAAAAGCGTTTGGCTTGGGTAATGCGTGAATCAGACAGAATCATTGCTGTCAGTCAGTCCACCAAGGAAGATCTCATTTCTGTTCTCAAGATTCCTGAAGATAAAATCGTTGTTATTCCGGAAGGTGTAGAGGAAAGATACTGCCCCCAGTCCCTCGATGTTCAAGAAATGGTTAAAAAGCACTACAAAATTACTGGAGATTATCTCTTCACTCTGTCCACGCTTGAACCTCGCAAAAATCAAGCAGCCCTGATCAAAGCTTTTAAGATTGTTCGCGAAAAATATCCCGATCTTCAATTAATTATCGGTGGTCGTACCGGCTGGGGAGAAATTCCGGCAGCTGTCGATGGAGTTACTATGCCCGGTTATATTCCCGATGCCGACCTTCCAGGTTTGTACTCAGGATGTCTCGCCTTTGTGTTGCCTAGCGTTTATGAGGGGTTTGGTCTTTCTCCTCTTCAGGCGATGGCTTGTGGTGCTCCAGTTGCCGTCAGTAACATCAGTAGTTTGCCTGAAGTAGTTGGAGACGCTGGTGTTCTGTTTGATCCTGCAAGTGTCGAGAGTATTGCTGCTGGTATAATTGAGGCTATCGAGAACAGAAAGGAACTCAAAAAGAAAAGTCTTGTTCAGGCCTCAAAGTTTACTTGGGAAAAGGCCGCTGAAGAAACTTACGCCGTCTACAAACAAGTTCTCGCCTCAAAAAAAATACAATGAATATCGGTTTTGATATTAATGAAGCTAATATCCCCCAAAGGGTTGGAGTAAATCAAGTTGCCTACAACACCTTTCTCCATCTAGTCAAACAGGTCCAGGGAAATGATGTTATTTATGCCTTAGGAAAAGAACGTCCGCTCCCGGATATGCCTGTCGGTGGACCAAATCTCGTCTATGAAATATTTGGTTCCAAAAAAGCCTGGGTACTAACCAGTCTTACGAAAAGACTATGGTGGGGTAAACCCAAAATAGATGTTCTCTTTTCACCAAGTCATTACACCCCGCTTTTTACCCCTGTAAATACTGTGATCTATCTCATGGACATGAGTTTTGAGCGTTTTGGTACTGAATATTTCACTAATTACGATATCAATCAACTCAAAAAGTGGACTCCTTTGTCTGTCAAAAAGGCCAAAAAAATATTAACTATCTCAGAATTTTCCAAGGACGAAATCGTCAAGCTTTACGGCACAGATCCTAACAAAGTTGAAGTTGTATATCCTGCCATCGACCGGGAAATATATCACGGCAAGATTCCCAAAACAAAAGTTGTTTCGGTCAAGAAAAAATACGGCATCACCGGAAGTTACTTGCTTTACTGGGGCACTCTTCAGCCAAGGAAAAACATTAATCGTCTTATCGAGGCATTTTCCAAGCTAGACAAACCTCAACTAAAGCTTGTTATCTGCGGCAAAAAGGGTTGGCTTTACGATGAGATTCTTGAACAGTCAAAAAATCTAGGAATAAGTAATCGAGTAGTCTTCACCGGATTTGCTCCCAACGAAGATCTTACTGCCCTAATTAAAGGCAGCCGTGCCTTTGTTCTTCCCAGTTTATATGAGGGGTTTGGTATGCCGGTTGTTGAGGCTCAAGCAGTTGGAACACCAGTAGTTGTCTCTAAGGTCAGTAGCCTGCCGGAAATTGCCGGTGAATCAGGGATATTTATCGAAGATCCATTATCTACTGAGAGTATCAAAGAAGCCTTAGATAGAGTCATCAATCTTTCTCTTGCAGAAAGGATTAAACTGGTTAAGATGGGTAAGGAGAATACCAAACGTTTTGATTGGGATTTGTCTGCCCAGAAAATTTTAAACATTCTAAAAAATGTATGAAGATCACTAATCTAAAAATATCTTCCGAAGGCATTTACTTCGTCGACAAAAATGGTCATAAGCTCCAAACTGCAATAGCATTACAAAAGATCTTCGGCAGAATAGGCAGTTTCTTTTTAGATCTTTTACTATATTTTCTTTGGTTGGTAGGTTTTATCCCCAGCCACACGGTGAGGAAAATCTTTTACCTTCTTTCCGGGATTAAGATGGGTCGTCGGACAACCTTTCATATGGGTGCTAGGTTTTTCAAACCGTGGAACATCAAAATCGGCGAAGGAACAATTATTGGAGATCATGCCTTCCTCGATGGTCGTGCTCCAATTATCATTGGCAAACATGTAGATATTGCGTCAGCGGTAATGATTTATAACTCCGAACACAGTCTAAAAGATTCCCAATTCACAGCTATCGAAGAGCCGGTCACTGTCGGTGATTATGTTTTTATTGGTCCTCGAGTCATTATTATGCCTGGAGTCCATGTTGGGAACGGTGCTGTAATTGCCGGTGGAGCCGTTGTTACCAAAGACGTTCTTGAAAACACCATCGTTGGGGGAGTTCCGGCAAAGGTAATCGGAGACAGACCCATTAAAGATCATAATTACAAACTGGGCAGAGCCAGACTTTTTCAATGAAAAGAGGAATAATTATTGCTGGTTTTATTTATATTATTGGTTTAATTTATCTAACTTTGCCCTCACCGGTATATCCAGATCTAACAGATGCAAAACGATCAGACGAGCCTGGAGACACCTGGCAGCATCCAGACCAAAAGGGTTATTACACCAATCTCACCAGAGCAGAAGTTTTAGAACAAATTCAGTCCAAGTTCACCATAAAAATTTTTGGCATTAATCTTCCTTCATATCGGCTAAACTATCGTCCGGAAGAGGCAGCGACTTTAGTCAGAGATCAATTGAATAGTTATTATCTCGAAGAAATAATTTACCCTTTTAGAGAGTCAATTTTTGTTAACGGTTGGGAACCGACCAACTCCCCAAAGTATGCCAACAATCCAAATGCCAAAACGGATCTTTATTTTCAAGGACAGCCATTTTTAAGTAAGGTCACCCTCAAACCGACATACTCCAATCCGTTACTTCGGATTCTGGTCTGGACTCTTGCTTTCCCGGCATCTTATCTAATCTACCTTTCAATAAAAAAATCTCTTAAAAATGACTCAAATTGATCTTTCCATCATCATCATTTCTTACAACACTCGGGAGATTCTCACCGATTGTGTTAAGTCCATCGTTAAATACACCAAAGATTTAAACTACGAAATTATTATTGTTGATAATGGCTCAAAAGATGGTTCTCTTGAGAGAATTAAAGAGTTATCAAAAAAATACTCGAGAGTAAGACTTGTTGACGCCAAGGATAATATCGGTTTTGGCAGAGGAAACAATCTTGGAGTTCGGGCAGCAAAAGGGAAATATCTTTTGTTCTTAAACTCTGACACACTGGTGTTTGACAATGCCATCAAAGAGTCCCTCGATAAGGCAAGAGATAATTCTCAGTATGGAATATTCTCCTGTAAACTTCTAAATGCCGATCGTAGTATTCAAGCCTCGGGAGGTCACTTTCCGACAATAGGCAATGTCTTTGCTTGGCAGTTCTTTATTGATGACTTGCCCCTCATTGGCAAACTAATCCCTTCTTTTCACCCTCAACTTACCTCTTATGATCGGGATCGTCAGATGGACTGGATCACTGGTGCGTTCATGATAATCTCCAAAAAAACTTTTAACGAGGTTGGAGGGTTTGATGAAAATATTTTTATGTATACCGAAGAGATGGAGCTTTGTTATCGCTTAAAAAAACTTGGATACCAGACTTTCTACTCCGTTACTCCGGCTATCATCCACCTTGGGGGAGCTTCGGGCGGATCAGTTTTTGCTCTCACGAGTGAAATAAAAAACATGATCTATTTTTGGAAGAAACATAAACCCGGCTGGCAGCGTCCTCTAGTGAAGATCTTTTTTCTGTTTGGTTCATTGCTACGTCTATTAATATTTGGGATAATTAAAGGAGATGAAAAAGCTCGTCGTGCCTATGCACAAGCTCTTAGAATCATTTTATAAGTACGCCATTGCTGCCGTTCTTATTTTTATTCCGTTATACCCAAAATTTCCTTTATTTACAGTTCCTTTTACCTACGTTCAAATAAGGGTTGAGGACTTTCTCATTGCTGCGATATGGGGTTTGTTTATTCTTAAAACAATTCTTTTCAAAAAGGTAAAATTCCCTCCCGTTTCTTTTCAAATCGGTGTTTATTTTGTCGTCGGCCTTCTGTCACTTCTTTCGGCCATCTTTATTACCCAAAATATACATCCTTCAATCGGTTTCTTACATCTTTTCCGTCGCGTTGAGTATCTTTCAATCTTTTTCCTAGTCTTTTGGGCAGCCAAGAACTCTCCCGAAAACCGGAAGTATTATCTAACTATTACCCTCATTGCTGCGGCTCTAGTTTTTGCCTATGGTATCGCTCAGATATATTTTCGAGCTCCTGTCATCTCCACCATGGACTCTGAAGCCAGTAAGGGGATTTCCTTAACTCTTCGGCCAGGAGTGCCCCTATCTAGTACTTTTGCTGGCCACTACGATCTGGCAATCTATTTAGTAATGATCATTTCTTTCCTCACCAGTCTGATCTGTTCCTTGAAGGGATGGCTTAAACGACTGCCACTTTTTATTCTTTTTACAGCTGTCCTTTGGCTTTTTATGCAGGCTGGTTCTCGAATTGGGTTACTCGGATTATTTCTTTCTGTTACCCTCATTTGTTATCTTTACAAACGATATCTTTTAGGCTTTATTCTGCTTGTAGTTATGTCTGCTTTTGTGATTACCTCTCCATCATTTATTGGTCGTTTCCAAACTCTGTTCAAAGTATTTACTTCTCAAATCAGTTTCGCCAAACCGGCCTATGCCGCCACCCAAAACACACCCAGTATTACTCCCACACCTACTCCCGAACCGCTTCGGGCTATTCAGCAAGACACTTCCACGAGTATCAGGTTTGATGTTGAGTGGCCGATGTCTCTCCGCTCTTTTTACAAAAATCCACTATTAGGAACCGGGTACTCTTCGCTTGGTCTCGCAACAGACAACGACTACCTCAGAGCCCTCGGAGAAACTGGTTTGTTGGGTATTCTCGCTTTTATCTCTGTTCTCATTGTCTTATTCCGCCAGCTTAAGTTTGCTCTTGTCGGTCAGGAAGGTCTTAATAAAATTCTTGTTACCTCCGCGTTGGGAATTTTTGTCTCCTTTTTAGTTACCGCAATCTTTCTTGATGTTTTTGAATCTAGTAAAATTGCCATATTGTTCTGGGCATACATGGGATTAGCACTCAGCACCAAATCATGAAAATATTTAGAACCATTACTATCACTATCATTTTGGCTATTGCCTTAGTAGTCAGGTTATACAAAATAGACAATCCTGTTGCTGATTGGCACTCTTTTCGGCAAGCAGATACAGCCTCAGTTAGCCGCAATTTTGTTGAAAGGGGAATCAATCTTCTTATTCCTACCTACCACGACTTAAGTAATATTCAGTCAGGAAAAGACAATCCCCACGGTTATCGTATGGTAGAGTTCCCGCTCTACAACCTGCTTCATGTTGGTGTCTACAGCCTCGCACCATCGATGGGGTTAGATATGGCAGGTAGGCTAACTTCAGTGATTCTTTCTTTAATTTCCATCATTTTTCTCTATCTTATCGTTAACAAACTTTCTGGGTTCTTTATTGCCTCTCTCGCCTCATTCTTCATGGCTGTTCTACCTTTTAATATTTTCTACTCGAGAGCCATTTTGCCCGAACCGTTAATGATCACCTCTCTTCTTGTTTCGTTTTGGTTTCTCTTACAAACTGTCGAAACAAAAGGTTACCAAAAACGCATCTTTTTACTACTCAGCTCTTTGTTTCTTTCTATCTCCGTTTTAGTTAAACCATTCGCTCTCTTTTTTGCTCTGCCTCACCTAGCCATCCTTTTTCGTTCTCTTGCCAATAAAGAACTAAACTTTTTGGACATACTTTCCTACGCCGCCATTTCGCTTGTACCCTTTGGCCTTTGGAGAAAGCATATCGCCTCTTTTCCCGAAGGAGTACCTGCCAGTAACTGGCTCTTAAACAACAATGGTATTCGTTTTCGCCCGGCTTGGTTTCGTTGGCTGTTCGGTGAACGTTTGGGAAAATTGATTCTTGGTTCGTGGGGTACCTGTCTTTTTATCCTCGGAGTAATTGCCAAACCCACCAAAGAGGGGATTACATACTGGCTCTGGCTTATTGGCATCCTTCTGTATTTTTCCATTGTCGCAGGAGGTAATGTTCAGCATGATTATTATCAAGCAATTACTGCCCCCTTTATCTGTATTTTTCTCGCCAAGGGGACAACCTTGTTGATTAGTCTATCCAAGACTGTCTACTCACGACTTCTTACCCTCATAATGGCGCTGTCGGTAATCGGCATGATGTTATCTCTTTCTTGGTACGACATTCGAGGGTATTACCAAATCAACAATCCGGTCATTATTGAAGCGGGTAAAAGAGTCGATGCCCTAACTCCCAAAGACGCCAAGGTAATCGCCCCCTATAATGGAGACACCGCTTTTCTTTACCAAACACATCGTTCTGGATGGCCATTAGGTTACGATATTGATAAACATATAGCTCAGGGTGCTGCTTACTATGTCAGTGTCAATTACGATGACGAGATGCACGAACTTGAAGCCAAGTATCAAACCGTTGAAAAAACAGAAAAATATATCATTATCAAACTAGTACCCAAAATCACTAAATGAAAATATTAATGCTCACCCCTTATCTTCCCTATCCTGACTCTTCAGGTGGGCAAATTAGAACTCTCAATCTTTTGAAGTATCTTTGCAAAAACAATGACATCACTCTTGTTTCGTTGATCAAAGATAAAAAAGAAAATGAAAATATCAAGTATTTACTAAAATACTGTAAAAAAGTCCTCACCTTTACAAGAAGTGCCACACCTTGGACGCTAAAAAATATTCTTAAAACAGGTTTTTCTCTTGATCCATTTTTGATTGTTAGAAACTCAGCTGAAGGTGCAAAAGAGGCTATCGCCAAAGAGCTTCAATCGGGGGACTATGATCTAATACACGCCGAGACCTTCTATGTTATGCCCAGTCTTCCTAAGACCAACATCCCCACAATCTTGGTCGATCAGACTATTGAGTACTTAGTTTATCAACACTATGTAGATCAAACCGCTCCTTGGTTTTTACGTCCGCTCCTTCAAATCGACGTCGAAAAACTTAAACACTCCGAACGTTATTACTGGCGAAAAGCCGACCAGGTTGTGGCCGTATCAAGAGCTGATAAAAATGAAATGAATAAGCTTGATCCGGAACTTTCTGTGGACATCGTCCCAAACGGAGTTAATCTGGATCTTTTCAAAAAGAAAACAAACTGGACTTCCAAAGAGCCTGTCGTTTTGTTTGTTAGTAACTTCAAATGGTTGCAAAATATTGAAGCGGCACACGTCCTCATTGAAAGTGTTTATCCAATTGTTAAAAAATCCCTACCCAAAGCCAAACTGCTTATTATTGGACAGTACATTACTGAAGACATTAAACTGTCGGCTCAAGGCAAGTCGGGAGTAACCGTTACGGAGATTGCGGTAGATGACGTTGATAGCCTTGTTAAGGCATATCATGACTCCTCAGTATTCGCCTCAACCATTAGGGGTCCGGGTGGAACACGTTTGAAAAACCTAGCTGCCATGGCCAGTCAGCTACCAATTGTGTCTACCAAGGTGGGTATTGAAGGACTCAAGGTAAAAGATAACGTTCATGTGCTTATCGGTAATACTCCGGAAAAGATTGCTGAACTTATTGTCAGGGTGATAAAAAATCCCAAACTCGCCGAAAGACTAGCCACCACAACCAGAAAACATGTGGAAGAAAATTTTGATTGGCGTAAAATTGCAGTAAGCCTTGATTCTATTTACCAAAAAATCGGTCAAAAATGAAAAAATATAAAAACGAACTCGCGGTTATTATTGTTAACTACAACACACGTCAACTTCTTGATGATTGTCTAGCCTCTGTGTATCGAGCCGACTCACCCAAGGGGGGACTACAGGTAGTTGTCGTGGACAACGCCTCGGTTGATGACTCGATGGACATGGTCGCCAAAAAATACCCCGGTGTTATCTCAATAAGAAACTCTGAGAATCTTGGTTTTGCGAAAGCTAACAATGTTGGTGTTAATGCCGCCGACGCCAAGTATGTGCTTTTTCTCAACTCGGACACTGTTGTCAACAAATATAGTCTGGTCAAACCTCTCAAATACCTCAAGACTCACCCCAAGGTTGGTGCCATTACCATCAAGCTTTTCCTAAAAGATGGCTCTTTGGATTATGACAACCATCGTGGATACCCGACCCCATGGACATCAATATCCAAATTCCTTGGATTTGCCAAGCTTTTTCCCAAGTCTACTTTTTTCAATAGCTATCATTTAGGTTTTCAAAAACTCGATAAAATTCACCAGATTCCTGTAGCCGCCGGTTCTTATATGATGATGCCCACCGATCTATTCATCAAAATCGGTATGTGGGATGAAACATATTTCTTTTATGGTGAAGATATTGATCTCTGTTACCGTGTCAACGCCGCCGGATATAAAATTATTTACTACCCCAAAGTTAGTACACTTCATCTGAGAGGTGCTAGCTCCGGTCTCAGAAAGGAAAATGCCAAATCTGCCGTTTCTGACAAAGCCAATAAAATTAAAATTGCCAAATCGTCAGCCGCAGCATGGAAAATTTTCTACCAAAAGTTTTATAGCAAACGCTATCCAAAGATCGTTACCGCACTCGTCATGGCAGGAATTACCGTAAAAGGGAAACTTCGAGTCTTGAAATATCAATTAGGCATATAAATGCGCATCGGAATTGATGCTCGTCTCTATGGTTTAGAACATGCTGGGCTTGGTCGATATGTCATGAAATTGGTCAGTGGTCTACTAAAACATGACAAGAAAAATGAGTATGTCCTCTTTTTAAAATCACAACACGCAGATGAATTTCGTGGAAAGAAACGAGTAAAAGTAGTTGTCACTGATATCCCGATTTATAGTCTTTCGGAACAGACTCTTCTCCCCTTTGTTTTTTCCAAAGAAAAACTCGACCTTCTACATGTACCTCATTTCAACGCTCCACTTTTGTATCCGGGGAAGCTATTACTCACTATCCACGACCTGATAAAACACGACTCTAAGGGTCCGAGTACAACCACTCGCCATCAAGGACTTTATCTTATAAAGCGCTCCGGCTATCTCACATTAATGAGGTTAATTGTCAAGAAAGCCTCTCATATTTTGGTGCCCTCAAATTTTGTCAAAGAAGATCTCGCCAAAAGACTTCAAGTCCCGTTAGAAAAAATCACGGTCACTTATGAAGCCTCTTCGGGGACAATCAAAGACGTTCTTCTTTCTCCCGAGGAAAAACTTCAAGTACTTCAGGAATATCATCTGTCTCAACCGTTCATTGTTTACACTGGGAGTGTATATCCACACAAAAACGTCGATGTTCTAATCCAGGCCATTGAAAAACACAATCAATACAAAGAGGTAGATCTGCAACTTGCCCTCATATGTTCTCGTTCGGTGTTTTGGGAAAGATTAAATAATAAAATCATCGAGAAAAACCTTCAGAGCTGGATCAAACTGTTAGGCTACGTCAACGACGACGATGTTTCGAAGATTTACAGTCTTGCTCTAGCCCTAGTTCATCCCAGTAAGATGGAAGGTTTTGGTCTCACCGGCATTGAGGCCATGAGTGTTGGCTTGCCTGTTATTTCTTCAAACGCAAGTTGTTTACCGGAAGTCTACGGAGACGCCGCCCTTTACTTTAATCCCAATGAAGTTGACGATCTGGTTTCTTGTTTGGAAGCCCTAATTAAAGATCAAGCCCTGCGTGATGATCTTTCAACCAAAGGTTATATCCAATCTCGTAAATACTCCTGGGACAGAATGGCAAAAGAGACTTTTTTGGTTTATAAAACACTCTTTGACTGATGAAAGTTGCTCTTGTTTATGACCGTGTGAATAAGTTTGGGGGAGCTGAACGTGTTCTACTAAATCTTCACCAGATATTTCCTGACGCACCTTTGTACACTTTGGTATACGATCCAGAGTCTGCTCCTTGGGCAAAAGTTTTTAAAGTAATTCCTACCTTTATCAACAAGATCGGCTTTTTACGAAACAAACATGAATGGCTTGCTCCTTTTGCCACGATGGCTTTTGAAACTCTTGATCTTAAAGAATATGACGTCGTTATCAGCATTACCAGTGGCGATGCTAAATCGGTAATTACCAAGCCAAATCAGTTACATGTTTGCTACTGCTTAACTCCCACAAGATATTTTTGGAGTGGTGCAGAAGAATATGCCAAAGATAAAAAGGTTAGAATGGCCAAAAGATTCTTTAATTATTTTCGAACAGTAGATTTACTCACATCAAAGCGACCAGATCGATATATCGCCATATCTAAAGAGGTAAAAAATAGAATAAAAAAATATTATCAACGCGATTCTTCTGTAATATATCCCTGTATTGATAACAAATTTTATACAAAAAAACTTATCAAAGCTTCAGAACGTGACGGCTATTTGATTGTTAGTCGGCTAGTTCCTTACAAAAAAGTCGATCTTGCCATAAAAGTTTTTAACAAAATGAAGTTACCTCTTACAGTTGTAGGTAGGGGATCGGAACTTTCTAAACTCATCAAGATCGCCGGACCAACCATCTCTTTTATGGGGGCTGTTGGGGACGAAGAATTAATTGATCTCTATCGACATGCCAAAGCGGTAATCTTTCCCCAAGAAGAAGACTACGGTTTGGTACCAATTGAGTCTCAGGCCTGTGGTACACCGGTGATTGCTTTTGGGCAAGGAGGTGCGTTGGAAACAATTGTTGCCAAGAAAACCGGTATTTTTTTTGATGAGCAAAGTACAGGCTCGTTAATTAGTGCAATTGAAAAATTTGAAAAACTGGAATTTGACCCTCAAGAGTGTCTTGCAAATGCTCTCCAGTTCACCAACGAAAAATTCTCAAATTCATTCGAGAAGGAGATATCCTCACTTTGGCTGAGTCACCTCACCGACCCTACCGGTCATGTCTCGACGACAAACTAGTACTCCGTCATCTCCTTCAATGACAATGATGTCATCACAACCAATGATGGCCACAGGCTTCTGATTGTCAGTAATACAGAAATTATTTTTTGCATCAATTTCCGTCAAACCGCCATTTTGAGCAGAAATCTTGTTTAAACGATAGTATTTTTCCAAACTATCCCAAGTTCCAAAATCAGTCCACTCAAAAGGTAACTCAATAACGAGCGAGTCTCCCTTTGCGTGCACCTGTTTGGTAATCTCCTCAATCGCTCCTTTTGGCATCTTGGCATATTCTTCTGAGATATCTCCACCCTCAGAAATCTTTTTAAGAGGTTCATACCAGTCTGGGCGGTAATCTTGGTACATCTTCATCAAATCATTTGGCGTCATGCAGGTGTGATTTGCGTGAATCAATAATTTTCCAGATTTTAGATTTTCGTTGATGAAATCTTCTTCGTTTCTATCAACATAACGATCAACTTTATATATTTTCACCCCATTCTCTTCACGGATAAGATCTCCCTTCATTAGAAAATCGACACCTTTTACAAAACGATCCGGCAGGAAACCCCCTGTGATGTATTTATGCGATTCCTTGCCCAGCGACTCGGCCAGGTCCATCATTTTGAATAAGTTTTCTCCAGGAACTCTCAAGTTATCGACCTGAACTAAGAAAAATGGTTCGTCACCCATCCCTTTCTTTACCAATAAAGCAGCGGCCAAACCTGTTGCCGGACCCTGGTTTCTGGAATCAGGTTCAATAAAAACATTTTCCTCGACAATCTCGGGAACTATTCTCTTTGCAATTTCAGCCTGTTGGGCATTTGTCTGTAAGTAAATCTCGTTTGCCTCAAAGCGCTTCCTTAAGGTCTCCCAGTTAAGTTCAAAAAGTGACTTTCCGTTTATTAACGGTAAAAAATGCTTGGGGTGTTCGGGGCTACTCAATGGCCACATTTTTGTTCCCACACCTCCGCAAATGATTACTGGTATCATAGACTTAATAATATACCAGCAATAACACATTAATTAATCAAAATAATCTAAACTACAATTAAGCTATGCTCTACGACTTTACGAAAAGAATTTTTGACATTATCGGTGCGATTACTTTAGCTATCCTCTTTGTTCCCATCTGGATTATTGTCCCTATTTTGATCAAACTTGATTCCCAAGGGCCTATTTTTTATCGACCGGAAAGGGTTGGCAAAAATGGCAAGATATTTAAAATGCTCAAATTTCGTTCAATGAAAATGTTTGAGATAGATGGCAAGGCCGTTCACGCAGTAGAATTCTGGCAAGCTCATCCCGATCTTTATGAAAAATACAAGAGAAACGGGTGGAAACTTGAGCTTGATGAAGATCCTCGAATCACCAAACTAGGAAAGATCCTTCGTCAAACAAGTATTGATGAAATGCCTCAGGTTTTTAACGTTCTTTCAGGTGAGATGAGTCTGGTAGGCCCTAGAGCCTATGTTGAACCTGAATTGGAAGACGCCAAAAAACGTTATGGCAAGAATGTCGAAAATCTCATTAAGCAAAGTCTTTCCACCAAACCCGGTCTATCTGGTCCATGGCAAGTTTCAGGTAGAAACGAAATTCCTTGGAATCAGAGAGTGGCCATCGATGCAGATTATGCCCAACGTCGGTCAATAATTTACGATATCTTTATCATTCTGAAGACTCCATTTGCTATGATTAGTAAGTGGTAATCAATAAATTTAAAAACATTTTTATGAAACTTAAGAATTTAAAGATTCGTTATGTCTTAATTCCCTTGGGAATAATCTTTGGGCTATTCCTCATTATTGGTGCCTACGGGTTTTTTGCCATAAGGTCATTTATGCCGACTATAAATAGTCTCCAAACATCAGGAAACAAGTTGTATTCTTCTATTCAAGGTCAAGACTTGGTCACTGCCAAGTCCGAAATGCAAAATCTGTCTCAAGGGCTTGATACTCTAAACTCAAAATATCGATCCGTCAGTTGGACGTCGGTAATTCCTCTTTTGGGAAACTACACCAAAGATGGACAGCACGCCATTAATGCAGGTAAAGCTCTTGTCGAGGCAGGTGATATTTTGATCGCTTCTATCTCTCCTTACGCTGATCTCCTTGGGTTTAGCAATGGAGAAGCAACTCCGTCTGGTACGACAGCCGATAAACCTCAAACAATCGAAGACAGAATCGTTTTTATGGCTCAGACTCTCGATGCCATAAGTCCCGATCTGGACAAAATCGGTCTCAGTATGGAGAACGCTCAAAAAGAGCTTGCCGAAATCAAAGAATCTCGTTACCCGGTTAAGATTGCCGGAAAAGAAATCCGCAGCAAGATTGTTACCATCAAGTCCACGGTTTCTGAAACAGCTCAGCTTCTTACTCAGGCAAAACCTCTCATCAAACTTCTTCCGGAACTTCTTGGTAATCCTGACTCCAAAACATATATGATTATTTTTCAAAATGATGCTGAGATTCGTCCGACGGGTGGTTTTATGACTGCTTATGCCTTCATTAAGGTTACCAAGGGCAAAATCGATCTACTTTCCTCATACGATATTTACGATCTTGATGCCCGTTTTAATAAAAAAGTTCCTGCTCCGGACGCTATCAAAAAATATCTAAATGAAACCTATCTTAATCTTAGAAACTCCAACATGTCTCCTGACTTCAAGGTCTCCATGGATACGTTCTCTAAGTACTACAACGAAATTCCTGGAATGATACGTCCAGACGGCATTATCGCGATCGACACACAGCTTCCAGTCAGTATTCTCAAGATCATCGGTCCAATAGGGGTCAGTGGTTGGGGAAACTTCAGTGCCGAGACAGACGCACGTTGTGATTGTCCACAGGTTGTTTACGCTCTTGAGTTAATTGCCGATCGTCCCACAAACAAAATAGTGACCGGTAGAAAAGCGGTTCTCGGCCCCCTCATGAATTCGATGATGGCCAACGCCATGGGTAGTCCCAAACGTTTATGGCCACAACTTCTAAACACTATCCTAGACTCAATTAAGCAAAAACATCTTTTGTTCTACTTCTTTGAAGATGACACACAAATAGTGGCCGAAGACTTTAACGCCGCAGGGAGAATCAATACCGGTTATGCGTATGACTATCTTCACGTAAATGATGCCAATCTTGGCGGAGCCAAAACCGATATGTTCCTCACCAAGGAGGTCGAACAGGAAATTGAAAACGTTGCCGGTACTGTAACCAAAACAGTTACCGTTAACTACAATAATCCTTATAAGGGCAGTAATTGTAATCTTGAAGCTGGTCAGCTCTGTTTAAATGGTACCTATCGTGATTACATCCGTCTTTTTATTCCTAAAGGGAGCACTCTGATCTCCGTTACCGGTTCTGAGGTAAAAGAGATCGTGTCTGAAGATCTCGATAAAACTGTTATCGAAGCATTTTTCACCATGCGTCCCGAAAGTCAAAGTAAAATTGTCTTTAAATACAGTCTTCCTGCCAACTTGGATCTTTCAACATACAAACTACTCATCCAAAAACAGCCAGGTACAACGTCTATCAAGCACACGATTATCTACAACGGCACCGAGACGGTCGTTAATCTTGATCAAGACAAAGAACTCATTTTGAACTAGACAATGAGGTCGTCATACTCGGACAATGGCATTGTTATCAGATCTATTGATTCTGGAGAAGCAGACAAATATGTTACCATTCTCACGGAAAGACACGGGTTGGCTGATTTTGTAGCTCGTGGAGCTCGTCGTTTATCCTCCAAAAAAGCACCCCACCTTGATCCGTTCAACCTCATTAGGTTTTTAGTCGGCAGGGGACAGGATCTTCAATTTTTAGAACAAGCAGAGTCGTCCAATTTTTATCCAGCCATAAAGAACTCGATTAGTAAAACCAGACTTTGTTTAACTATTTCTGAAATACTTCTTGGCACTTTGCCTAAAGAAGTTGAAGACCGGGAAATATATTTATCCTACAAAATATTTCTTGATGCCGTTGAGGTTGCCGATAGCGAAAAAGAAATTAATCGTCTTGGTCACCAATTCGGCTTATTTCTTCTTCGGCATCTGGGTTATCCTGCTCCCAAACAATCAGCCACTTCATCCGATCTCTCGGTCTATTTTGAGTCAATTATGAATAAGAAACTGATTAGTCCGCAGATAAAATAGCCCCAAAAGTGTTGCGTTATAATGGAATCACTTATGAAAATTAGACACTTTATTCCAATTTTTATTTTTGCTGTTTTACTTTCTGCTTGCGGAGCCAAAAAGACAACTTCTTCCACCGACACTGCTACAGGTACCAAACTCTTAGTAAATGAACTAGCTATCACAGAACGTCCTTTCCTTCTTCTTGTGCCTCACTCTACTAACCGTCTTTTTACCTTTGTGGCTCTTAATGGTGACAAAGCCAAGTCCGGAGTCCTCGACATTGAATACACCTCGGGAGACCTTCTTAAGGGTGCTCGGGCGACTTTGGAAACACCAATCGCCAATCCTTATATTAAAGCCATTATTCTTGGTAGTTGTTCGACAGGAGGGAAATGTTCTTTTGATAAAGACTTAAAATCCGGAACAATGAAACTAAAACTGACCTTTGATGGTCAAAAAGTGACCCATGTTCTAAAAGAAGATTTTACCTTTGTAACTGGTCAGAACAATCTGCCTGATGGGAAAGTCACCTTCACTGCCTCCAAAGCAACAGCCAAAGAGAATCTCATTCTTCTCAATTCATCAGGGCTTCCCAAGGCTACCGACAAAGAAATCACTCTCTATCCAATCGTAATTTCTGCCACCAACAGCAAAAATATTGTTGGTACTCTTACGGTTAGTCAAACGGGCGTTACCGGAGCCGCCATTTATGACGGTCAATCATATCAAGATCTAAAATATACCGAAAAAGACGGTGTCCTTACTTTCTCACTCAATAACAAGCCCTGGTCCATGGCCGCCAATATTACTCGTGACGATGAAAAGGGGACTACCGAGTCTCTAAATCTTTATCTTCTAGGCCCCATCGTTCTCTACAAGTAAGTAATTTGTAAATTATTTTCAAGCCCTTCGAAAGGAGGGCTTTTGCTTTTTCACACCCCTTTACACACCCCTTGACATCGTATATATTGTGTATCATACTGAAAAGTGGTGATGAGTGGTGAAGTATCCTATAAATACCACTTTGAAGCCTGCCAATATGAATTATGTTTACTGGACGCTACTACCACAATCTAGAGACCAAGGGGAGACTAGCTATTCCCCAGTCTTTTCGGGAAGAACTGACATCAGGTGGCGTCATCACCTGGGGTCTCGATGGGTGTCTGTTTCTTTTCCCCAAATCATACTGGCAGAAGCTCTCCGAAAAGCTGGCCTCGCTTTCCCTGACCAATCCGGCGGCCAGGAATTTAACTCGTCTCTTGGTACAGTCAGCAGTCGACTTGAATCTCGACAGCCAAGGGAGAACCTTGATTCCGGAGTATCTCAGAGATCAAGCCAATATCAAAAAACAGGTGGTAGTCGCCGGAACCCTTAATCGCATCGAGATTTGGGATCGTGACGCCTATCATCAGCACCTTGACTTAATAGCGCAAACCATCAGCCAGGCCGATCAAGGCTTAGCCGAACTCAATATATGATAGAAAGACATTTTTCCGCCTACAAGGGTGAACTATCCAAACTCTACGGTTTTAAGAAAGGATATCTTTTCTTAGATCTCACTCTCGGTGACGGAGGACACACACAAGAAGCTCTAGAAGCCGGTTGTCGTGTTGTTTCGTTTGATATTGACATTGAGGCAATCAAAAGAGCTGTTGGTTTTGTACCCGAAAAATTCTCACCTCTTATTTTTGAATCGGAGAATATTACCCTTCCTGCTCCCAAAGATTTCAATTGGATAGTTGTTCGAGGTAATTTCACCAAAGTTTCGGAGATCGTTCAAAAACTTGCACTACCGTCGTTTGACGGTGTCATGGTTGATCTGGGACCTTCCCAATATCAAATTCTTTCTCCCGACCGAGGATTCAGCTTCAGTATGGATGAACCATTAGACATGCGACTAACGAAAGATCTGGGTGTTACTGCCGCAGATCTATTGGCTGTTCTAAATGAAGGAGAACTAGCTGATCTCTTTGCTCTTGGTGATGAACCATTCGCCAAACCTCTTGCCCGCATCATCGTCAAACAAAGAAGTATTAACCCAATAAAAACCACCAAACAGTTAGCCGATATTGTCCAGAGAGTCAAAAGAAGTCGTTCAGGAAGAATTCATCCCGCGACTCAGGTCTTTATGGCTCTTAGAATGGTTGTCAATCTTGAAAGGGAAAATATCCACCTGCTCTTACCCCAGCTACCCTTGCTTCTTAAAAAGAGTGGCCAGATAGGCATTATTAGTTTCCATTCCGGAGAAGACAAATTAATTAAGGATTTTATTAAGGCAGAAGAGGACAAGGGAGTGCTAAGCGCTATTACCGAAAAACCGATCGTTCCGTCGTTATCTGAATTATCAATCAGTCCAAGAACTAGAAGTGCCAAACTTAGGATCGCTAAAAAAATTAATTAATACTCAAACTGCCTTTGCTTTTACGGCAGTAATTTTTGCCGGAGTTGTAGCCATCAACTTAATCGGCACGAATGCTTTAGCCACAGAAGGTGTAACTGTAGGCGAAATCGATACAAAAACGATCAAGCTAGAAAAGGAAAATCAAATTTTATCTGTTAAGATCGAAGAGGCCACCCAACTTAAAAATATTGAAGCTCTAGCTGAGAATCGTGGTTTTGTCCGATCCAAAAACATCGTCTTTGTTCCCACTCCGCCAACCTTCGCCCAAAGATAATCAATGTTCACAAACTCGGGTAACGTTATCCAAAAAAGACTAAGAATAGTCATTGTTCTTGTTCCTTTTATTGGTTTAATTATTTTGCTTCGCTTATTTTACTGGCAGATTATTCGTGGTCCGGAACTTCAAACAAAAGCGAGTAAACAACACGAAACAACCACCTATCTCGAGGCTAAAAGAGGTAATATCCTCGATTTCGAAGGTAACATTCTTGCCGGAACAAAGAATCTATATCACCTTTATGTTTACAAACCTCAGTTAGAAATAAGTGATAACGATTTGGTCGAAAAACTAATAGAAAATCTCGACAAAGATCCTGAAGCAACTACCGACTCCGATATTCGTAGTTATCTTAAAGATAGACTTTCACTAGACTCGAACTGGGTCTCGTTACAACACTATGTCAGTCCGGATGCAAAAGACAGAATTGAAAAGCTCAACATCGTTGGTTTGGGATTCGAGGATGAATTTGTTCGATATTATCCAGAGTCCAGTATGTCGGCTCACATTCTCGGTTTTGTTGGCCAGGATATTAGCGGTGAAGAACAGGGCTACTTTGGTCTTGAAGGGTATGGAGATCGTCTCTTAAAAGGGAGGGGCGGCAAAATTCGAACAGAGCAAGATGCCAAAGGTAATCCAATTCTCATTGGAAATTATCAGTTTCTTCACACCATTGAAGGAAAACCCATTACCACCACGATCAGCAAAAAAATTCAGTATCTCACCGAAAATATGCTTAAAGAGGGTTTGGCAAAATATCAGGCTCAAGCAGGTAACGTTATTGTTCTAGAGACAAAAACGGGCAAAATTAGAGCCATGGCCTCGTTCCCAAACTATGACCCAGGCAAATTTTCAGAATATCCCAATACATACTACAAAAATCCCAACGTTGCCGATCTATTTGAACCAGGCTCAATTTTTAAAGTTTTAATTATGGCCGCTGGTCTAAATGAAAAGTTGGTTACTCCGGACACACAGTGCGATATTTGCTCCGGACCTTTAGTAATTGGCAAATATGCAATTAAGACTTGGAATGAGGTTTATCACCCCAATTCTTCCATGACCGACGTCATCATTAACTCAGATAACACGGGTATGGTTTTTGTTGCCAGAAAGCTAGGCAAAGAAAAATTTGTCGAGTATCTGAAAAACTATGGTTTGGGTGAAAAGACTGGTATTCAGCAACAGGAGGAGGTGTCAGGAAGTCTTCGTGATGCAAAAGAATATGGTGATATTGATTTGGCAACCAACTCATTTGGTCAGGGAATTGCCGTTACTCCAATACAAATGATAGCTGCAGTCAATACTATTGCCAACGGAGGTAACTACATTAAACCAACTGTGATTGAGGGTGAAACAGGAAAGTTAAGGCGAGTTCTCACTCCCGAGTCTGTTTCGGACATGACTCAGATCATGGTTCAGGCTGTTGACCGAGGAGAGTCAAAATGGGCCAAACCCCAAGGCATTTCTATTGCCGGAAAAACAGGTACTGCCCAAATCCCCATCGAAGGTCATTACGATCCGGAAAAAACTATTGCCAGTTTCGTTGGTTTTTTTCCAGCCAACGACCCTCAATACACCATGCTGGTTACCCTAAGAGAGCCGCAAACTTCTCCTTGGGGTTCGGAAACTGCCGCCCCACTTTGGTTCTCTATTGCCAAACAACTTATGCTTTAGCTCTAACACTGGTAAAATAGACTAAATATGTACAATCCTCTACGGAGACATAAAGTAAGTTTCAGACATGCCTTTGACGGTTTTCTATACGCTATTCGTACTCAGCCTAATTTTAGATTTCATTTGTTAGCAACAATTGCTGTTATCCTTTTGGGGGTGTATTTTTCCATCAGTTTTGTTGAATGGCTCATCTTAGTCTTTACCATCAACATGGTACTGGTCGCAGAGTTAGTCAACACGGCCATTGAGGCCATGGTCGACCTTATTACTTTAGAAAAAAGAGTCGATGCCAAAACCGCCAAAGATGTTGCTGCAGCCATGGTTTTAATATCGGCAGGGCTTTCGATTATTATTGGCCTTATTATTTTCTTGCCAAAAATATTAAGTTCTTTTTAAAATGGATTTACTTCTTGGTATCTTGATCTTCTCTTTTATCGTTCACTCACTTGTTTTAGTGCCTTTTATTAATCTTCTCTATCGATTTAAATTTTTCAAAAACAAAACCGCAATTTCCAAAGAAAAAGTAGACGAAGCCTCAACTCATATTCGTTCCAAAGCTCGCACACCCGAAGGCGGTGGTTTGTTGATTCTCACCATAACATCATTGATTTTTGCCTTCATGATGCCTGGTCTTCGAAAACTGGGTTTTGAAATCACTCATGTTTATCCCATCAATGATGAAATAAACGTGATATTTTTCACCTTTATTTCTTTTGGTTTGCTCGGACTTTACGATGATGTCGTCAAGTTTTTTGAACTAGATAGAGAACAGGGGTACACTGGCCTAAAAACGCGATACAAGTTTATTCTGCAAGCCATTCTCGGATTAATTATCGGTGCTCTGATGTACCTTAACTTGGGTATCGATATCATTCACATTCCCTTCTTGGGGGTGATTCACTTTGGTTTTTGGTTTGTACCAATTGCTGCTTTTCTTATTGTTGCTTTTGCCAATTGTGTCAACATTACCGATGGTATGGATGGTCTTGCTCCAGGGTTGTTGATGATAAGTCTCTTTGGTTTTCTTCTTCTGTCAACATCTATCCTCGATACACCTCTTTCTATCTTTATTGCTCTTTGGCTTGGCGGCCTAATTGCTTTCCTCTATTTCAATGTCTATCCGGCTCGTCTTTTTATGGGGGATGTTGGTGCTCTTGCCTTCGGTGCCACTTTTGCTACAGTTGGTCTGTTAACCGGCAAGGTGATAGCACTATTGATAATAGGACTACCATTTTTGATTAACGGTTTTAGTAGTTTGGTTCAGATTTTGGGGGTAAAAATACTCCATCGTCGTCTTCTTCCTATCGCACCTCTTCATTATTACCTTCTAAAGATTGGTTGGACCGAACCAAAAATTGTTCAAAGAACTTGGCTTGTTGCTATTATGCTTGTCATTTTCGGAATCTGGTTAGCTATCATATAAATTATGCATCGCCCCCAAGGCCATCATAATCGCCTCCCTTTTACTATCCTCTTGATTGGCGTGCTTGTTGCCTGTTTTGGTTTGATCGCCATTTATGACGCCTCAGTAATCGACGCCTTCAGGACTTTTGGCGATAAGTATCATTACGTCAAACAGCAGGCACTATGGATTTGTATTGGTGTTGTCGTTGCCGTGATTACAGCCAATATTCCTATGCAGATATTCAAAAAAAATGCTCACATTTTTTATGGGATCACTTTACTTTTTATGTTTCTTGTCCTTATCCCCGGTATTGGTTCAAAATATCTCGGTGCTCGACGCTGGATCGATATAGGAATTACTGTGATTCAGCCTTCAGAACTGTTAAAAATCACTCTTGCCATTTATTTAGCCAAATGGATGGAAACAGAACACAGCCTCAAACAATTTTTGATTCTACTATCACTCAATCTTGGTTTAATTATGCTTCAGCCCGATCTGGGCACTGCTCTAATTATTGCCGGCGTGTCTTTTATGGTCTTTTACCTATCCGGAGCTCGAAGCAAAGATATTATTACCTTTTGTTTTATTTTGCTTTTGGGCATCAGTACTTTAATTCTCGTTTCTCCATACCGTCTCAACCGTCTAAAAACTTTTATGGACCCGACAACCGACCCTCTTGGTTCTTCTTATCATATTAATCAAATCCTTTACAGCCTCGGTTCGGGGGGTCTAAATGGAGTTGGCCTTGGCAAATCCCGACAAAAATATGCCTATCTTCCCGAGGCAACCACAGACTCAATTTTTGCCATTATTGCTGAAGAGTTTGGCTTCTTGGGAAGTGCAATCTTTATTGCTATTATGTTTGGTTTGTTGATGGCCTCATTTAAAGTTGCCGTGAATGTTAATGATAAATTTGATAAGCTACTAGCAAGCAGTATCTCTTTGATGTTTCTTATCCAGATCTTTGTCAATTTAAGTTCTATGGTTGCCTTAGTTCCCCTTACAGGTGTCCCGCTTCCGTTCATTTCTTATGGGGGATCGTCATTAGTGACCAACTTTATTGCCTTAGGACTGCTTATTAATATTGCAAAACGAACATGAAATCATTAATTGTCTTCACTGGTGGACACCATAACAGTGCTCTTGAAGTAGCCAAAGCCTTACACAAAGAAGGCTATCCTATTATCTGGATCGGTCATAAATTCAATTTTCGAGGAGACAAATCCCTTTCAGCCGAGTATCAGGAAGTAACTCGGGCAGGATTTCGTTTCTTAGAACTCAAAGCCGGAAGATTTTATAAAAAGTTTGATCCCTTGGAATGGATAAAAATTGTTTTTGGGTTTTTTCAGGCCTTTATTTACCTTCTAAAATACAGACCAAAACTAATTTATGCTTCAGGTGGTTATCTGTCAGTACCTGTAGTCATCTCCGGCTGGGTTTTAGGCATTCCTGCAATTACTCACGAACAAACCGTCATTTCCGGTTGGGCCAATAAGGCTATTTCTCCATTCGTCAAAAAAATACTGCTTTCTTTTAAATCATCTTTACCTAATTTCCCCAAAGAAAAATCTATTGTTGTTGGTCTCCCGGTTCGGAAAGAGCTACTCAGTAACAAATACACCAAAAAATATGATCCCAAACTAATATATATATCCTGCGGTAAACAAGGCTCCCACATCATCAATAAAGCACTTTTCCCCATTATTCCTGATCTCACCAAACATTTTACTGTCGTTCATCAAACTGGTGCCAGTACTCTTACCAAAGACTCAGATCGAGCCCGTCGTATCAAAGAAAAATTGGGAGAGTATAAAGATCGTTACATTTATTCCCCTTACTTTTTTTCTGAGGACGTAGCTACCTACATACGTTCTGCTTCGGTTGTTGTTGGCCGTGCCGGTGCTCACTCTGTATATGAATTAATGGTTCTGGGTAAAAAAGCAGTTCTCGTTCCCATTCCTTGGGTATCTCACAACGAGCAATATCTCAACGCCAAACAGGCAGAAAAAGAGATTGGCAGTATAGTTCTTGAAGAAAAAAATCTCACCCCGGATGTCTTAAAAAAGGCGATTATCGATTTAGCAAAAAAAGCGGCTATTAAGCCAACTAACAAATTAGTTACCAATGCAACCGAGAAGATTGTTCAGATTATCCACGATTACATCTAAACGTTTTGAAAGACGGGCAAAAATAACTAAGATCCAGCTACTAAGCTATCTTAAGAAAATTGCGCCTGTTGCTTTGATTGTAGTGATTGTCATGGGCCTTAATTCATTGTTAGTAGTCAAAAAAATAAACTGTTCACTTAATGATCAAGTCTGTCCCGTTGAAATCATTACCATCATGAATCGTTCACTCGGGAAGAACTCCTTATTCATAAACCAAAAGGGATTGATAAACCAGGTAAAAAATGCATATCCGATTGATAAAGTAAGTATAGGTTTCACTCTTCCCAACACATTACTTGTCAAACTTCAGGGAACTCGTCCTTTTATTCAGGCCAATATCTATCTTGTTCAAGAACTACCCAAACTTTCAATGGATGAAGCTCCCAGTACCACTGACTCTGCTAGTTGGTGGACTCGTCCAAGTGTTGAACTGCAAAAGTATCTTGACTCAAAAGAAGGTCTTGGTTTCAACCTTTGGGATAACGGCACAATGACTCCTGTTGCCTCAGTCGGGGCCAATATTAGCTACATTTTTACCCAAAAGCCTGACTCAGAAGAGATTGCCTCTATATTTGATTTGATAAAACTTGCCTCTAAATACTTAAACCTATCTCAAGTCTATATTATTAATAATCGTTGTTTCTTGAGCCCGGTCGACCAACCTGATATCATTGTAACTGTACCCTTTGACGAGGGAAGCGTAACGACGGCTTTACAATCGCTTAACTACCTCGTTACAATAAAAAAAGACACTAAAGTGATCGATTTAAGTTTTAAAAATCCGATCCTTAGATAAACATATGGCAAAACCACAAGGAATAAACGCAATAGACATCGGATCTAGCAAAATCACCTGTCTTATCACTGTTCCCAATCAAGATGGCACAAAAATTAACTTGGTCGGAGCAGCTACGGTCACCAGTAGAGGTATTCGTCGCGGACAGATTGTCAATATCGAAGAATGTGTTAGCTCCATTACCGATTGTGTTGAGTCTGCCGAAAGGATGGCTGGTTTTGGTGTGGACAGCGCCTACGTTTCGATTTCAGGAGAAAATATTCAATCTCAAAACTCTCAAGGACTAGTTGCCATTACGGAGACGGAAGGTGAAATCAGTCAAGACGATGTCTTCCGAGTAATTGAAGCCGCTAGAGCTGTCTCCCTACCTACTTCTCGAGAGATTATTCATGTTCTTCCACGTGAGTTCATTGTTGACGGCCAGCACGGTATTAAAGATCCCACAGGTATGTCCGGAGTCCGCCTTGAAACCGAAGCGCATTTAATCACCGGTCTTACTCCGGCAATCAAAAATGTTACCCGTTGCGTTAACGAACTGGGAGTAAACGTCTCCGGATTGGTTTTTACCGGACTTGCTTCAGCCGAATCAGTTCTAACTGACACCGACAAAGAGTTGGGAGTGATTTTGGTTGATATTGGAGGAGGTACAACTAGTGTTTGTATTTATGTCGAAGGTTCTTGTGTTTATTCATCTGTTATTCCCATCGGAGCAAAGAAAATCAGCGATGATATTGCCATAGGTCTGCAAATCAGTGTAGATAGTGCCGAAAAAATTAAACACTACGTTGGTAAACCTCGTCGCGATCCAGAAGGAGACACAAAGTCAACTGATGAGATTGATCTTGCCAAGCTTGGAGTAACCGAAGATGTGAAGAAAGTCTCTCGAAAAACTATTGTTGAAGGTATTATTCGCCCCAGGCTAAATGAAATCTTTTCTTTGGTAAATAGTGTTGTAAAACAGTCTGGTTTTGATGGACTCACTCCTGCCGGAGTTGTCCTCACTGGTGGTGGATCACTTACCGTTAACTGCACCGAAAGCTGTCGCCGTGTTATGCAGTTACCTGCCAAAATCGGAACTCCCTCTAGTCTTCATGGCCTTACCGACGAGATAAACTCACCTGTCTATGCTTCAGCCGTAGGGCTGGCTCTTTACGGTTATCACCATAAAGAACAATCATCTGCTCCAAGTTTTAAACTGTCTGGTATGATAAAGGGGATTCCCGGCAAACAGCTTGTTAGCCGAGCGATCGAGTTTATCAAATCATTCTTACCATAAAGTGGGCCTAGTTAAACCAGACACAAACACATTTGCCAAGATAAAAGTTTTGGGTGTAGGCGGCGGCGGTAACAACGCCGTAAACTCCATGATTTCCTCAGGGAAAATAAAAGGTGTTGAGTTTATTGCTGTCAATACTGACATGCAAGCACTTATAAACTCGAACGCAGATATAAAATTACAAATTGGCGAGAAAGGGACGAAGGGTCTTGGTTCTGGGTCAAATCCGGAAGTAGGTCAAAGAGCGGCCGAAGAATCAAGAGACAAAATCAAAGAAGTTCTTGTGGGCGCAGACATGGTCTTTATTACAGCCGGAGAAGGTGGTGGTACAGGTACGGGTGCTGCACCAATCATTGCCGATATTGCTAAAAACGATGTTGGAGCTTTAACTGTTGCTGTTGTTACCAAACCTTTTCTTTTTGAAGGGGCTCGTCGTCGTGTACAAGCAGAAGAGGGGATTGAAAAGCTAAAAGACAATGTCGATACCTTAATTGTTATTCCTAATCAGCGACTCATGGACGTGGCCAAGAAGGAACAGACTCTTCTTGACGCCTTCAAAATGGCTGACTCTGTTCTCGGTCAGGGTGTCCAGAGTATTTCCGACCTAATCACTATTCCCGGCCTCGTAAATGTCGATTTTGCCGATGTTAAATCTGTCATGACCAATGCGGGCTCGGCTCTTATGGGTGTAGGTCGATCTTCGGGAGAAAAACGAGCCATTATTGCTGCCAATGCAGCCGTGAGTTCGCCTCTTCTTGAGGTCAGTATCGATGGCGCTCGAGGGATTCTATTTAATATTGCCGGCAGTAAAAACCTTACCCTCACAGAGATCAACGAGGCTTCTTCAATTATTACCCAATCAGCCGATCCCGATGCCAATATTATCTTTGGGACTACTATCCGTGAAGACCTAGGTGACGAAATTCAAATATCTGTTATCGCCGCAGGTTTTGATGAAAACCGTCGCCATTTTGGCGTTCTTCCCAACCCCAATCCATTTTCAAACCCTCAGTCATCAACAACTCCAGAGCCCCAAAACGTCGAAGAATCCAAAACCGAATCGGAACCAACTCCTCAGGTCAAACTAGCCGGGAAATACAAAGTTCATCACACAGAGGTTGATATCGAAGATGACCTGGACATTCCGGCATTCCTAAGAAACAAGTACTAATTTTGCTGTAGAATACGCTATCTCGCACTTTAAGGAGGAAGAAGTGTCCGAACTATCTGTTCATAGCAATGACGTCTCCATTCGCAATCAAGATTTAAGCAAATATGAACGGGATTTACTTTTCTACTGTGTTCATCGCCACTTAAGTGATGTTGATTCACTTGTCGAAATTGTCAAGAAACAAGATTTAGAGGACAGGCTTCGAATCGGCGCTCTTTCAAGATTGTGGCACTTGAATGAGCAAGAACAAAGAAAGTATAGAGATAAAATTCTGGCGGTCATTGAAGAGTTACTCTCCTACGACAATGACGGCAGTCCAATCCATATAAGCGACGATGTTAGGATAGAAGCGTATAAGTTGGCAATGGACCAAATTATAAGTGAAGACGAATACGAGCATTGGTGTAAGAAGGTTGTCCAAGATCCCTCAACAACTATCCAGTGGTACTCAAAGCAACAACATCGTTACAAAAAACAACAAAATTAAAGCTATTTCTTGCTTGATAGTTTCTCGCCCCGGAGTTTCCGGGGCTTTTTGTAGTAAGATATCCCTATCTTGCACCTTAAGGAGGTCCCTTGGTCGTCAATAAGAGAATTGCCACAACAAACTTCATTATCTCTCGTGATGAAGGCTTGATGGCGGCTGTAAAGCACATCGATACGATTTTAGAAAAAGCCATTGATGGAGACCCTGTCTTCATTCATGCATCCGATTTTAAGCTTTCTCCTAATCAAAGTTTATCCATTTACAACGTAGTTGTGTCAGATATCATCGACCAATATACCAAGGAAGGTTGGAAAGTTGAGTTTGACGAAAGAAACGGCTGCTTTACTTTCAAATAAGAGATCGCCCCGATAGACTCGGGGCTTTTTTTATATCTTGACCATTCGGGTATTATTTGGTTTAATGAATTATGTTCGTTAATTCTTCGGGTATATGATCCAAAAAATATCAGCACCAGTCTCAGTTCAATTAGTTTATGATCACCGTCTCCACACGGTTAGTCCCCGTCAAATTTTTTGGGACGGTCAGGTTATCCGTATTTCCAAAGTCGGTATGCATCACACCATCCGCGAAGGTCGTACTCTTTTTCATATTTTTTCCATTGCTTCTAACAATCTCTTTTTTCGTCTCAAACTCGACACAGATACTTTATTTTGGACACTAGAAGAAATCGCTGATGGCCTCGCTAATTAAACTAGATTTTAATCGTGCCCCAAGTACGGTCATGCATATTGACCTTAACTCCTGTTTTGCTTCGATAGAACAACAAGCCAATCCTTTTCTGCGTCACAAACCGGTAGCTGTGGCCGCCTACGACACACCAAGCGGCTGTATCCTGGCCGCTTCTATCGAAGCCAAACGTCTTGGTATAAAAGTAGGAACACGAGTCAAAGAGGGCAGACTCCTCTGTTCAGACCTTATTGTTCGTTCTCCGGACTCAGATAAATACCGTGCCGTTCATCTCAGCCTCAAGAGGCTTCTTTCTGAGTACACTCCCAGGATCGTTCCCAAGTCTATCGACGAATTTGTTCTTGACTTCGCCGGCACACCAGCTTTTCAGAGGGGTCTTTTTACTGTAGCTAAAGAGATAAAAGATCGCATTAAAAAAGAGATTGGAGACTATCTCACCGTTTCCATTGGGATAGGTCCAAACCGTTTTCTGGCTAAGACGGCCTCAAATCTTCACAAGCCAGATGGTTTAGACGAAATCAATCAAAATAATTATCTGAATGTTTATCACAGTCTTGAACTTATGGATTTGTGTGGCATCAATCGTCAAAACATCATTCGTCTTAACACCGTCGGTATTTATACTGTTTTCGATTTTTTTACCGCCGATGTCACCCTACTTCGTGCCGCTTTTCACTCGATACTTTCTTACCATTGGTTTATGCGTCTTAGAGGTTGGGAAATAGACGACATCGATTTTGATACTAAAAGTTTTGGTCACTCCTACTCATTACCTAAAAAACTTACGTCACCAGAGGAGATGGCCCCAATTTTAGCTAAATTAGTTGAAAAGGTTGGTTTTCGCATGCGTCACTCAAACTTTCAGGCAAAAGGTGTTTATTTGAGTTTGCTTTACGATAACTATCAATATTTTCACGAGGGGAAGAGTCTTGATCAACCTATTTTTGATAGTCGTGATATTTATCGCATAGCTTTTCGCTTGCTTCGTCATTCTTCGTACAAGCTTCCGGTAAAAAATCTCAGCATATCTTGTTTTAATCTTTCTCCTCGTTCTTCTCTTCAGTTAGATCTCTTTCAAGATACTCAAAGACGGGAAAATTTGGTCACCGCACTAGACGACATCAACGATCGTTGGGGAAACTTTGTTATTACCCCTGCCATTATGGCCAATACAGAACAGTTTGTTCATGATCGTATCGGTTTTGGTCAGATTCGAGGTCTAGTTTAAGCTAGCAATGGTGAAGTTTAAGTATGAAGCGAAAGATACCCACAAAATATATGGCACCAATAACCAGGCAGCCTTTTTACTTATCTTCCCAAAGGAGATTATTGTCGCTAGGATAAACATCCACAAAACTATGATTTCTCCAAAAGCTAACCAGAAGTTACCCATGCCAAAGAAGAAAACAGACCATAAAATGTTCAATACCATCTGAGCGGAAAACATTTTAAGAGCCCAGCGTACCTTATTGCTCATTTTTGATGACCAAACAAGGTATAGAGCGATTCCCATTAGAATAAATAAAGTTGTCCAAACAGGTCCAAACAGCCAAGATGGTGGGTTCCATGAAGGTCTGTTAATCACGAGATACCAAGTCTTAACCGCAGGACCGGTAAACAGAGAGCCAAGTACCCCAGCCAATAAAGGAACAGAAATCGATATTGCCAGCTTCCCGATGTTAATTTTCTTCATATATCCAGTATATCTATAAAAACAAAACCCCGTCAAGTTGACGGGGTTTGTAAATACAAGGAGACATCTTAAACGTGATCGTGTTCGTCAGCCATTGCTTCAGCTTTTGTTGCATGAATCGTACCATCTGGGTGATTGGCGGGCGAATAAATAGTGTAAAGCTTTAACGGTTCAGTCGTAGAGGTGTTAATAATATTATGATTTGTACCTGCAGGGATAATCACAACATCATTAGCTTTAAAGAGAGTCTCTTCTCCGTTCAAAATAGCCTTACCTTCTCCAGCTTCAAAACGGAAAAATTGGTCGACATTGGCGTGGACTTCCATGCCAATGTCCTCACTCGGCAACAAACTCATCACCACCAATTGACTATGTGTTCCAGTAAAAAGTACTTTTCGAAAATTTGTATTGCTGAGTGTTTCAGCCTCTATATCTGTGTGAAATCCTACCATTTTTTGTATTTAACTAATAACAAAGTCATCTTACATTATTTAGTTAATGATTGCCATTTTTGGACTATCAATTAGCTCACCATCCGAACTTTGCCGAAAAAGAAGCCAACTGCTCGTAAGGACAGATGGCTTCTTCTCTGATTTACACCGGATATCATGAATTAAATACTCTGATATCTTAGCTTCGTATTTAATCGGTTACTTACTTTCCGTTTTCTACTGATATATAACGCACATACCCCAGAGTGGGACAAGATCCCTAGGCTGCGTCATCACATTGAAGGTGCGGTGTACCAAAAGCTGTTAGAGAGTTCGTAATTCAGTTAACTTATCCCTATACGGCCTTTTGTGGGATTAATTACAATTTACATAAGTAATTTTCATTTGTCAAGAGACGTCCAAAAGCAAAATATTCCTGAAAGAGAGCAGATGTCTATAACTGCTATAATAAACTGTCAAAAGCATTTGAACTGAGTAATCACTCGGTGAGCTGGAAGAAGAAATCAAGTAGACCTTCCCGGGAAAGCCCGTAATAGCCGCAATCAAGAAAAAAATTAGATGGTACCGTCCCAAACTTTATGTTTGTGACTCTAATCCTGTAAGATCAACCTTAGCAGGATTTTTTTATATCATTCTAAATATAAACATGAGTAAAATCATAAAACCACTTGAAAGTCAGTATGTCCCTTCCCAAATCGAAGAGGAAGTAATTGAATACTGGAAAAAAAATCAAACTTTTGAAAAATCGGTATCCAGTCGTGATCCTCAAAATACCTATCGTTTTTACGATGGTCCACCATTCGTTACAGGTAAACCCCACTACGGACATCTCCTAGGATCGATTATTAAAGATGTTATCCCGCGTTATCAAACCATGAAAGGAAAACACGTAGATCGTGTTTGGGGATGGGATTGTCACGGACTACCAACAGAGAATAAAGTTGAACAGCAACTCGGTATCAACTCCAAAAAAGAAATTGAGACATTAGGAATTGATAAATTTGTCTCAACATGCAAGACATATGTGAATGATGTCTCAGCTGACTGGCAGTGGTACATCGACCGAATTGGACGCTGGGTTGATATGGATCACCCTTACAGTACGATGGACATTAATTTTATGGAGTCTGTCATCTGGGTTTTTAAACAGCTTTATGATAAAGGCCATATTTACGAAGGCAAGCGAGTTTCTTTGTTTTGCCCTCGCTGTTCCACTCCAATCAGCAATTTTGAAGTGGCCATGGATAACTCTTACAAAGATGTCACCGATCCATCTGTATTCATTAAATTTCCGGTAATAGGGGAGAGTAATACTTTCTTTTTGGCCTGGACTACCACGCCCTGGACTCTCCCAAGTAATTTTGCTTTGGCTGTCTCCGAAAAAGATAACTATGTTTTGGCAGAACTTGACGGTACTCGTTACATTCTTGCCAAACCACGTTTAGATGGCGCCCTAGGTCATGAAAGAGTGACGATTCTTAAAGAATTTAAAGGCTCTGAGTTAGTTGGTAAGGCATATCAGCCTCTTTATGACTACTTCACTCCAAACAATGCTGATCATCATGTTTATGCCGCAGATTTTGTTTCCATGGAAGATGGTACAGGTATTGTTCATATTGCACCTGGATACGGTGAAGATGACACAACTCTTGGAAAAAAACATGGGTTATCAATGGGTGAATCGGTTGATGACACCGGCACGATGGACCCTAAAATTAAAGTTGCTCAAGGAAAATATTTTAAAGCCGCCGATAAATATGTAATCGAAGATCTTGTGAATAGAGAACTACTATTGAAGAGTACAAAGATTACTCATAGTTATCCGCACTGTCACAGATGCGGAACAGCTTTACTCTATAAATCTCAAATTGCTTGGTATATCAATATTCAAGATATTAAAAATAGACTATTGGAAACCAATCAGGAAATAAATTGGGTTCCTAGTCATTTTAAAAACGGTCGATTCAAGTTAAGTATTGAGGCTGCTCCAGACTGGTGTATTAGTAGATCTCGTTATTTTGGTACACCTATTCCTGTTTGGAAATGTGAATGTGGAGAACAAATTGTTCCCGGATCAATTGAAGAAATTGAAAAGTTATCCGGTCAAAAAGTGACTGATTTACATCGTCCAGCGATTGACGAAATAGTGTTTAACTGTCCCAAATGTGGCAAGAAAGCAAAAAGAATCCCCGAAATTTTAGATGGCTGGATTGAATCAGCTTCTATGCCTTATGCTCAAGTACACTATCCTTTTGAAAATGTTCAAAAATTCAAAAACAGTTTTCCAGCAGACTTTATTACGGAATACACCGGACAACTTCGTGCTTGGTTCTATGTAACCCACGTAATCTCAAATCTTTTAATAGATTCTGAGGCATTTAAAAATGTCGTTGTCAGTGGAGTGATCATGGGATCTGATGGTCACAAAATGAGTAAGAGCTTGGGTAATTTCCCTGACCCCAAAGATTCTTTACAGAAACTTGGAGGCGACGCTCTCAGACTCTATTTGATGGGAAGCTCAATTGTTCTGGGTCAAGACATCATTGTTTCTGAAGAAGACTGGGCAAATGAGCTCAAAACTACGCTCATGCTTCTTTGGAACTCCTATAAATATTTTGTTTCTTATGCCTCTCTTGAAAACTGGGAACCAAAGGCTGAGTTTGTCGGTAAACCAGGAAGTTTAGACCGTTGGATTCTTACCAGACTTGATGAAACTGCAATTGAAATGGATAGAAATCTTTCCAAGTATCAGATTCCTAAAGCAGTTGATGCTTTGAAGAAATTCGTTTCAGATCTTTCTACTTGGTATATTCGTCGTTCAAGAGACAGAGTTGGCCCCAGTGCTTCAGACCAGGCAGACAAAGAGGCGGCATACACCACTATGTACATTGTTTTTAATGTTCTTTTCAAGATAGCTGCTCCTATCATTCCCTTTATTTCCGAATATCTTTATCGACACCTAACTGGCAATGAATCTGTTCACCTCTCTGACTGGCCAGAAGTAAATAATATCAATGTAACTGATGCCAACCTACTTCATAAGATGACCCTCATTCGTAAAATTAGTGAAATGGGTAATGCTGAGAGAAAAAATCTGGCCATTCCCATCAAACAAGCTCTAGCTTCAATTACTGTTACTGGTGACTTTGATGAGTTAATTGGTGAATCTGAATTACTTCAATTGATTAAGGATGAATTAAATGTTGAAGAAGTTATTCTTGCCAAGGGAAATGAATCTGTCGTTTACGATATTGTTATCACAACCGATCTTAAGGAAAAGGGTTTGGCCCGCGAAATTATTCGCTCTATTCAAGAAGCAAGAAAACAGGCGGGGTGTCGTCTCGACGAAAAAATAGAGTTGGTTTTGTCCGATTGGCCAGCACAGTACGAAGAAGATATCAAAAGAAAAGCTCTTGTTTCCAATTTAGTCAAAGGTGACGAACTTAAAGTTGTAAGATTGGGATAATATGCGTCCTAACAAAGGCTTATTTATCGGTTCGATACTTCTAATATTAATTCTTGGCCTTATCACTGTATGGAGCACAGCTCCAGACTTATTCTTAACTCAGCTAGAATTCTCTATTGCCGGAGTAATTATTGTTTTGCTTTTATCACGATTCGACACGAGAACCCTATTTAGTATTTCGAGTATTCTCTATGTGATCAGTATTTTTTTGATCATTCTTACCTTTTTGGTTGGTCGAAATATTCGCGGTTCAGTTCGCTGGATTGATCTCGGCCTGTTTAATCTTCAAACGTCAGAAATAATCAAACCGCTTTTGGCAATTTATTACTCGGCATATCTCTCACAAAATAAATTAAAAAAATGGTCTGACTTACTCAAGTTTCTTGCAATCTCTTTTTTGCCCGTTATTTTAGTTTATCTAGAGCCGGATCTTGGTTCAGCCTTAACCCTAGCCTGCCTACCCCTAGCTTTATTAATTTTTTCCGGTCAGTTTAAAAGACTGATGATCATCGCCGTTGTTATGGTGGCAATTTTTGTTCCTCTCGAGTCAAAACTTCTCAAACCGTATCAAAAACAGAGGTTAGAAACCTTCATCAATCCATACAAAGATCCACAAGGTGCAGGGTACAATGTTATTCAAGCGACTATTGCTGTTGGATCCGGAGGAATTTTTGGAAAAGGAGTCAAACTCGGTACCCAATCACACCTTAACTTTCTTCCCGAACGACACACAGATTTTATTTTCGCTTCTTTTACTGAAGAGTTTGGTTTGGTTGGGGCATCCATTTTGCTCGCGGCCTATTTTATTATTTTTTCTACATGTCTAAAAATAGCGAAGACAGTAAAAGATCCAAAATCGTCCTTTCTTTCTCTCTCGATACTTTCAATTTTTGCCTTTCAAACCATAGTGAACGTTGGAATGAATCTTGGGGTTATGCCTGTGACAGGAATTACCTTACCCTTATTTTCTTATGGAGGCAGTTCTTTGCTTAGTTTTGCAATACTAATTGGATTGCAACTTCGCCAGCTTGATTTAATCACCCCCTTTGAGATATAATTTCGCACATGGAAGACAAAAATATTTATGCCGTCATTGAACTTGGCGGGAAACAGTTCTTGGTCAAACAAGGCGACAAGATCACTGCAGAAAAAATTGATACCAAGGTTGGTGACACTCTAATTGTTTCTGAGGTGCTTTTGACTCACGATGGCAAAGAAACAAAAATTGGCCAGCCTTATGTTGAAAAAGCATCTGTCGAGCTAGTTCTGGAAAACATTGGAAAGGGTGAAAAGATTCGTGTGGCCAAATTCAAGGCCAAGTCTCGATACAGAAAAGTGATCGGTCACAGACAGTCTGAGAGTTACCTCACTGTCAAAACGATCAACCTTTAATAAACAATGAAATTTATATTGTTCGTCGGTGCCAACAATACTTTGGCGGCCGAAGAGATCTCTGTCCAAATTAAGGAAGCCACTCTCGTTTCCCCCAATACTTATCTGTTTGAAACGGATAGTGCTGATTCAGCTAAAAAAATAGCAATTAAACTTGGGTGCAGTATAAAACTGGCCTATCTTCTTGAGGAAGTTACTGTCGACGCTAAGTCACTATCGTCGCAAATAAAAGAAAAGACCTTTTCAATTAATAATTTGGGTAAGATTGAAGACAATGCCAGGCTTCATCATGAAATAAAAAATATTCTCGGGGGTGGACGTTTCCAGTTTGCAAAAGATGAGTTTGGCCTTTCTCCGGTTATCATCAAAAAACACAAAGTTGATGAATTTTTTATCGATTCAGATAATAATCAGGTTTGGAAAACAATTTGGGTTCACAATTTTGAACACTGGATAAAAAAAGATCGTCGCATGCCTCGCGTTGATCCTCGAGCCGGAATGCTCCCCCCAAAAATCGCCAGAAGTATGGTTAACCTGGTACCTCTCGATCCTCATGGAAAAACACTTCTTGATCCATTTTGTGGTTCGGGTAGGGTATTGGTTGAGGCTGCTGAAGTTGGATATCATATTGCCGGAGTTGACATCATTGCCAAACAGGTTGCCGACACCAGAGAAAATCTTCAATCAATGAACTTCGATGGACATCTGGAGGTTCTCGACGCTACTCACCTTTCGACCAAGTTCAAAGATATTGACGCTATTGTCACAGAACCTTTCTTGGGGAAATCCAAATTCCGCCAAGATGAAATCCGATATATTGTTCCCGGGTTGGAAAAATTATATTTAGGTTGTTTAAAGGACTGGCTAAAAGTCTTGAAACCTGGTGGTTTTATCGTTATGGTTTTCCCTTGGTTCGATGATGGCCACAAAGTCTATAAGACGAGTGAAATAATTGACGGGAAGCTAAAGTTAAGTTACAATCCATTGAAACGCGGAATATTCTATTCACGTCCGGAAGCGGACGTTAAGCGTGAAATATTGGTCTTACAAAAAAAATAAAATAAACAAATATGGCACATGTCAAATCTGGTGGAGCAACCAGGCAACACGCTCAACGACCCGGCAAAAGACTTGGAGTTAAAATCTTTGGCGGTGAGTCTATCAAAACAGGACAAATCATTGTTCGTCAACGTGGTGCAAAAGTACACCCAGGTGAGAATACTGGCAAGGGACGCGATTTTACCGTTTATGCCAAAGCTCAAGGAAAAGTAAAATTCCGCAAGCTAAATGGTGTTAAATACGTAGACGTAGTCACAAAATAAATGGACGATCAACCGGTTGCAAGACTACCAATTGACTATCTTCAACCAAATCCTCTCCAACCCAGAGGAGTAATCACTCCTGAGTCTCTTTCTGAACTTATCGATTCCATTAAGACACACGGTATTATTCAACCGCTAGTTATTGCCCATACTCCGGCTGGATATCAAATTATCGCTGGTGAACGTCGTTGGCGCGCCAGTAAACTTGCTGGGCTCAAAGAAGTACCTGTCAGAATTATTGAAACTTCTCCTCAGGGAATGTTGGAGATGGCCATTGTGGAAAATGTCCAAAGAACAGACCTAAACCCCATCGATAGAGCTAATTCTTTTGAACGATTAATAAAGGAATTTACTCTTACCAACTCCGATATCTGTACTCGTATTGGCAAAAGTCCCGCTTTCGTTAGTAATACACTGCGTCTTCTTGAACTACCAGACGCTCTCAAAGATGGTCTAATCTCTGGAGTCATTACTGAAGGTCATGCAAGAGCCTTAGCTGCCATTCCCGATACACAAGCGATGATCGAAGCGTACAAGATGATTCTCCGTGAAGGGGGATCGGTAAGACGGGCAGAAGAACTTTCTCGTCGTTTCAAAAAAACCATGCACAGATCCAAGCCTTCCGACGGGTTTAACACAAAGACTGTTAATGAATCAATCGACAATATGGCCTCTGCGATTCAAAACTCAATAGGTGAAAACGCTCGAGTAAAAATGCGTCGATCCAGAATAGAGACAGCAATTCATATTGTTCTTAAGGGAAATCCAGAAGAGACAGAATCCCAGATACAAAAAATTTACGATCTTATTGTCACTCCTCAAGGAGCAACGCCTCAGTCTTCGACTCAACCGGTTGAAAAACCAGCCGAAGAACCCGTTAGCCCGACAACTTATTCAAATCCCTTTGAACCATTTACAGACAATAGTGCCAGCTCTCCTTCCGATGAATCGGTTGTTCCCCAGAATCCGGATAAATTCCCAGAATATTAAACCTTGTCAGGCGGTCTGCTAATTCTTAGCTGATGCTGTATTGGTTACTACTCCAACTTCACTTGTTGGCCAGTATCTAAAAAACACTCTACCAACAACATTGGAAAGGGGAATGGGACCCCAATCTCGACTATCGGATGAATGTTCGCGGTTATCTCCAAAGGCCATTATTTCCCCAGATTGAACCATGTATGACTCACCCTCCTGTAAAAATTGTCCAGGATTTGTAACTACGGTGCTGGATAGATAATTCTCATTTAGTTGACTTCCGTTTATATATACGTGCCCATCCTTTATCATCACAGTTTCACCAGGGACAGCAATAACTCTTTTTATAAAATCAAAGTTTTCGTTCACTGGCGCTTTAAAAACAATCACATCTCCAAATCGCGGTTCATTTCTTTTGTAGGTAATTTTATCCGTCAGCAAATATTCTTTATCTTTAAATGTCGGATACATCGAACTGCCTTTCACTTGATGCGGTTGCATCAAGAACAGATAAACAACCACAAACACTGAAGCGGAAATTACAAACGCTTCAATAAACTCATAAATAATCTTTACTATTTTTCGAAGGAAATTCATCATTTCAGTTTAATTCCGTTGGTATAATATATCAAGTCGGATCTGTAGCTCAGCTGGTTAGAGCGCTGCATTCACATTGCAGAGGTCACTGGTTCGAATCCAGTCAGATCCACAAAAGTCCAGATCCCAGTGGAATCTATATCTTATCTGTGCCACCAAAAAGGTCTGCTGTGAGGGCGTCTAATTTTTTCGACATACTTAATACACTCTCCCTGATTTCTGAATCTTAGTGGCTCAAATATTCTCCATCGCTCTCTTCGGCATTCATTTTCATTTGCCGGTGACGGGTATAACGATATTTTTCCTTTTGCATCTTTAACTACATAAGAATCAATTTGACCCGATCTTTTTAGATCACCACCAACAACTTTCCAGGTCGTTTTATTATCGATATCACCCAAATGTAAACCATATTTCCCTCGCTCACCATCTTCAGACACTGTTACAACCAAATTTTGACCATCATAACCTGGAAAAATAAATAGTTTATTTTCGGGAAAATACAAACCAAGTTGGTCATTGCACAGTGATAACTCAACATTGCAGATATCAAGTCTCCCTGGGGATTTCAAAGCTACAATAAGAGCATTCTTTCTGTTGTCATACTCACCAGAGACTGCTTTTGACTGATCGATACCCAAAACTCCAAAAACTTTTTGAATATTGTCAACTTTTGTCACCAGTTCCCCATGCCATCCATTTCCTTCAAGTAAATTACTAAACGGACCTTTGGCACTTGTTTCAATAACCGTTCCATCACCGGCTTCTTTAATAAATGGATTTTTTGTTGGTTTTCCATCAACCCATGTGTCTAAGTCACCCACACGATGGGGGATAACATTTATTTTTGCATCAGTTGAAATATCTTTGCTATACATTGCTGTTGTTAGAGAATTGATTGACTCAATATTCAGATTTAAATTTCTTAGATAATCATTCTTACTTTTCATTGTTTCCCATGGAACGATTTGTCCATTCATAACAAGGTAGTCGTAAGTAGGTAAAAGATCTTTTAATGAAGGAACTAGTCTTTGAATGCTTTGAATATTTGATTCTCCAACAATCACCCCAAAATGAGTTGTGAGGGCTAGAGCCGTCTTTCCCCACCATGATTCATCCATCAACATACCACCTTCCCATACGGGGTATGCTTTCACTGAACCCATATTTGGCGATCCGATGGTAATAATTTTGTTAATCTTTGTTGTGCCATACGTTTGAGCATATGATCGTGCAACCAAACCACCCATACTATGCCCAACCAGATTAGTCTTTTCACCGGAAGGAATATTTGCTTCAATGTAGCTATTTAACTTTGTGGCTATATCAGCCAATGGTTTGCGCCAGTCATACGGAAAAACGAATAGGTTATGATTGGCCTCAGTATAGCCCGCATTTTCGAATGAACCAATAAGACCATCATAGTTATTCACAAAACCTGGAATATTCCAACTGTTCCCGTCAGTTCCAGTTAGTAGAGCCTTAAAATCCCAACTTGCACCCAATCCAGGGATCACGATCGTTTTATACACTTCCTGAATATCTTCTATTTTGACAATTTTAATATATTTAATGTTGATGTCTGTCCAATCATGAGGTGTACTCAAACGAACATTATTTCCAATCCAAAAATAGGTGGATCTTCTATTTATTGATAGCAAAGAATTATCATAGTATTCAATTCCATCCTTGAATATTTTAAAGTCATTTCCTCGATATTCTATCTTTAATACATGTTCTACTAAAGATGAAGATTCTTGAAAAATTGTAGTCCGAAACGAATCACAATATTCCAATTCCTGGCATCTATTAGTTTGCAAAAGGTGACCATCGTTCGAACCTTGCCATAGTTGAAATTGGATGAAGTCAGAATCAATTACTGTTTGGTCTATTACATCATATTCAGGTATAACGTTCCCAATTCCAAAACCAATTCCGAAATCAGTAATTTCAGGAAATAAATACTTTACCTCGATATAGTAATCACCTATTTGTGGAATATAATTGTTCCTTGTGTACACGAAGGGAAAATTGTTACTTGATTCAGATGTCAAGTTCAATCCGTTATCGTCAAAAGTAACATTTCCACCAATATTATTTACTTGCCAAACATTGCTATCAATACCGTTATAAAAATTATCTTCAAATACAATTGTTTCCTTTTCAATTGCGTTAGTCTCGGGGGCAAATGATAAATAAAAAACAAACAGACAGCCTATTAAAAGTATTTTTTTTAACATAACATTACAATATTGACAAACAAATAATATATTGTCAACAATATGACGAAAAAACGAATTGCAATAGTTCACAATCTACCTAAGGGTGGTGCAATACGGATGCTGACTGATATTGCAAATAGATACAAATATTCATGCGTCATTGATATTTATTCGATATCAGAGAATAAACCTTTAAAAATAAGAGGAACCAGTCTGAATTGGATCAAAGTAAAACCTTGGAAGGGTTTTTTTCCTTTCAACCTTTGGATAATTTGTATTTTGCCAATAATTCACAGATTGGTGTCAAAAAAATACAATTGGAAACATTATGATTTTGTGTTTTTTAGTCACGATCATTATACGAAATCACCATATCTCATTAGGTACATAAAGGGAGTTAAAAAATATTATTTGTGTCAAGAATCGCAAAGAGAATTTTACGAACCAATTAAATATCACACTGAAGGGACAAAAGATAAAATTACTACTTTTTTGCGTTTCCCAATCAAATTAATTGATCGAAAAAATACTTCATATGTAACTAAATTGTTTTGCAACTCAAAATACTCAAAGGCAACTCTCGAAAAAATATACAAAAAAGAATGTGAGATAGTATACCCAGGAGTAAACGAAAAGTTTTTCTATCCATCAAAACAAAAAAAAGAAAATTTAATTTTATGTGTTGGTGGAATTAATAAAACAAAAAATCAAGAATTCCTTGTAAATGTTTTGACTCCAATATTAGATAAGTATAAATTAATTCTTGTTGGTCAAGGAAGAAAATCTTTTATCAACAAAATAAAAAAAATTAACCCTAACGTTGAGATCTATTCAAATATTACCGACACAGATCTTAGGGAATTATATAGAAAAGCTATGGTAACCTGTATTTCTGCATACAAAGAACCGTTTGGATTATCCTCTATAGAATCACAATCATGCGGGACACCTGTTGTTGCAGTTCGTGGGGGGGGAACAGAAGAAACAATCTTAAACGGAATTAATGGTTATGTGGTTAACTTGTCACAAAATGAGTATCTTGAGAAGGTAAAAAAAACATTAACTCACTCACACAGCATGGGAAAAAAAGCGAGAGATAACGTTACTAATAAATGGACAAATAATATTACATTAAAAACTCTCGACAAGTATTTTTTAAAATGAAAATTTCAATTATTCGTGGCGCCTTCCTTAATCCGTTTGAACTCCAAAACTACAATCCTCTGAAGGAGGCATATGAAATAACCGCTATTTCTTCTAAACACCCAATCTCCGACAAAATAGATCTTCCTCTTATTAAACTCTGGTCACCAACAGACCTTCCAAACTTCCCATACAAATTCCCGATTCTTAACCGGTTATTTGGTGATGCACAGAAACTAAATGGTTTGGAAAAGATAATCAAAGGGAGCGACATTGTTCATGTTGCTGAAACTTATTACGGTTATACTCACCAAGCGATTATGGCTAAGAGAAGAGGGCTTGTGCGGAGAATCGTCAGTACAGTTTGGGAAATTATTCCTCACAACAATGAAGGCCTTAAAGGTAGAAATAAATATAAAAGAGAATCGTACGAAAATATTGATCAATTTTTAGCCGTTACAGAAAAAGCAAAACAGGCTTTAATAAAAGAAGGAGTCAACTCGGAAAAGATCAAGGTAATAAACATTGGCATCGATATTCACAGATTTGTACCATCACCAAAAAAGAAAAAGAAAACAATAAATATTCTTTGTGTTGCCCGTTTGGTTCCAGAAAAGGGGATAACTGATCTTCTTGAAGCATTTTTACAAATTCGGAAAAATAACTCAAATGTTCATCTGACTTTTGTTGGTAACGGTCCTTTAAAACAGGATCTCATTGGTTACAAAAACGTATCGATAAAATCAGTCCCCTACAGTCAAATTGTGGGAGAATATCAAAAAGCAGACATTTTCTGTCTTCCCAGTCGAGAAACAAAAACATGGCAAGAACAGTACGGTATGTGTCTTTTGGAGGCAATGGCTTGTGGACTTCCCATTGTCACCACCAATAGCGGTGCAATTCCCGAAGTGTGCGGCGAGGCAGCCTTAATTAGTCATTATTCGAACATCACTGACCTAAAGGCATACCTGGAGGAACTAATTTATAATGAAACACATAGAAAACAATTGTCAAAAATTGCCCGCAAGATGGCCGTTCAAAAATATGATCATCGCAAGATTAGCCGTCAAATAGAAAACGTATACCGCGAAATAGCATGTCGATAAAAAAAAGTCTTATAAAGAACACTGGATTCAATCTTGGAAGTTATGTAGTCCTTCTTGTTTCTAGTTTCTTTTCGATCTCTGTCTTATTGAATAATCTTGGAAGAGAGACCTTTGGCATCTACATCTTTTTGACTTCAGTTATTCCTCTTGCTTCCGTATTTGATTTTGGAATCTCGAGCGCTGTTGTTCGTCGGTTATCTCTTCCTGGTGCATCGACAGGTGACAGGATCAAAACATGGAAAACATCTTTCAGTCTGTTCATTATTATGGCTGCCATTGTCTCTCTCGTAATCTCCGCCGTATTGTTGTATTTAACTCATTCATTACCCTTATTCCAAAATATCGATCAGTCAGCGCTAAACATTATTACTCTTATTATTGGTCTTACCGTTTTTGTTAATCACATCAACTCCCATTTTCTAAGTCTTCCACAAGCGGAACAAAGATTCGATATTTTTAATTCGAAGTCCCTCATCGTTGGCTCTGCAAATACAGTATTTTCTGCTCTACTTTCGAGTTATTTCCCTTCAATTGCCCCCATTCTTTTCCTTCAACTCGTCTTTCATCTTCTAACCTTCGTTTATTTGGTATTCTACGCTCAAAAAATATTTCACGGTAAGGACTTTTTGCCTGATTATGAAAAGAGTGAATCCCGCGAGTTGTTGTCTTTTGGTTTGAAAAACTTTGTCGGTACACTTGCAAGCCAAATTGAAGCTCAGTTTTCCAAGTATGTTTTGGGTATCATGGTTTCGGCCGAAGCTGTTACTGCCTACAGTATTCCGCAAAATATTGTTGCCAAGGGAGCTGCGGTAGTTTCGCAGATTGCTCAGGTCATTTTTCCTTTGGGTACATCTTTATTGGTTAAGGAGAGAATTCGTAAACTTGGGAAAACAGTTCTGGCTATTCAACTATTAACATTTCTTGGCGGCATTTTAGCCGTAATTCTATCTTTTACCATTGGTGAACAATTCCTTCTTTGGTGGCTCAAAGATCAGATAGTTGTATATTCTGCCCTACCCATCTTGAAGATTTTGAGTTTTTACTTTGTTCTCACTTCTCTCACCCCAATACCTTCAGTGCTTCTTCAGAGCCTAAATAAACCCCAAATACCTTCGTTCTTTGCCGTTTTGACCGTTGTGACCGAAATCATTGCCATTCTTATCCTCGTTCCCAAATATCATGTTGTTGGAGTAGCCTACGGTGTATTGATTGCGTCTATCGTCACGGTACCCCCATTCCTCATTGTTACCGCCAGGGAATATAATCGAGAAGTAAAAAAACTCGAAAATAGATGAGAATAGCCATTTTTTTTGATCTACCTTCCGGCGGTGCCTCTAGAACAATGGAGGAGATAATTCGGATATTGGGCAAACATCATGACGTTTCCATTTATCATGATCCCAAATCATTTCCTCAGATGCCGATAACCCCCAGACTTTTTTTTGATTTGGAATCAATACTGTTTCAACGTTGGAAACAGAAAAAACTAGCCAAACAAATTGACGCTCAAAAATATGACGTTGTCTTTGTATCTCACGATCGTCATTCACAGTCACCCATGATTCTTCGATTTCTTCACACTCCTTCCGTTTTTCTTTGCCAAGAGCCAACCAGGGCTTATTACGAAGAATTTTTACGAATAGACCCAAAACTTCCCTTGCCAAACAAAATATACGAAAAATTAAACCGATATTTTCGCAAAAGAATAGAAATTACAAACGCTAACTATGCTTCGAAAATTGTAGCAAACTCTCGTTACTCAGTTGAATCTATTTTTAGGGCTTTTGGAATAAATGCAACTCCTATTCATCTCGGAATCGACCCAAAAGAATATTTTCAGGAAAAAACTCACAAAAAAAATCAAGTTGTTGTGGTTGGTAACAACGAACCTCAAAAAGATCTTATCTTGGCAGTATGCTCAGTGGCGCATGTTGCAAAAAAATATCGTCCAACTCTTATTATCGCTTCACCACGAGATAGTGACATGACAAAAATAATTAAAACAGCAAAAAAACTTCAAGTGAAGTTGAAAATCATGGTTGGTCTGGATCAGGATTCTTTAAGAAAAATCTACAATCAGTCTAAACTTACTCTAGCTTTAGCCCATCTGGAACCGTTTGGCCTTTCTGTCATCGAGTCCTTAGCTTGTGGTACACCAGTCGTCGCCGTAAACGAAGGTGGCTTCAAGGAAACGGTAATCGACGGCAAAACGGGAGTACTCGCTGATCGAGATTCTCAACAAATTGCCAAAATTATTGAATCGCTCATTCTTGACAAAAAGTATCTCTTTGAAATGGGGAAAAGAGGTATAAGAGATGTAAATAAACGATTTACCTGGGCCATTACTGTAGAAAAATTAGAAAAAGTCTTTCATGAAACAAAAACCAAAAATCGTCGTCATCACAGTTAATTACAACAACGCTTCCTTAACTGCTGAGACTTTAAAATCATTTAAAGATATCGATACAGGTGATATCGATTTATCTTTGGTCGTAGTTAACAATGGCTGTTCAGAACCGGCGACTGCAAAACTGATAAAACAGTTTCCTAAAGTAAAGTTTTTGTTTTCCAAAACCAATTTAGGTTTTGCTGGAGGAAATAATATCGGCATTAAATATGCCTTAAATAATCATGCTGATTACCTTCTCCTAATCAATAATGATGCCACTGTCGAAAGCAAACACTTTTTTCAGAAACTTCTTAAAACAAAAGGGGATATTATCTCCCCCAAGGTGGAATATCTTAATCAGGGTAAAAAAATCTATGACTATGGAGGGAAGGTGGATTATCTTTTTGGACGCAATTATCATCTCAATAAGATAACCAAGGTCAAACCTGACTATTTTTCAGGTGTTTGCCTTTTGATAAAGACATCGGTTTTTAATAAATTAAACGGACTTGATGATCGATATTTTCTATACTTTGAGGACGCTGATTTTTGCTTAAAAGCCATAAAATTAGGATACAAAATTAACTACTGTCCTTCAGTAAAAATATTCCACCATCTCTCTGTAAGTAGCAATAAACTTGGAAAAAGAAAATTAATCATTCTTGCCAACAGCCATCTCCGATTTTGTCTCAGACACCTCCCTTTAATTTCTGCTCCTTTTTATCTCACCTTTAATTTATATCTAAGGTTTAAGTCTTTGTTCCTCTAAAAGAAAAGGTGGTGAAATACCTTCCGCGATAATTAGCTCGGTTTTTAGACTCCAACAAAAAATCTTTATCAACAATCGGATCATTATCTAACTTAATTCGCCCTTTCTTCATTTCGTTAATAAATATTTCAAGACAATACCAGGGAAACCCTCCACGGATTTTTTCTTTTGATCCTGGCCATTTATCAGTTTTTTGTTGAGGAAGATAAAAATCTGTCGTCAGATAAAAAACACCACCTTTTTTTGTCACGCGGGCTAATTCCCTAATAGATTTAATTGCTCTTTCAATATATTCTTTTTCGGAATAAAACTGACCCGCTGGCTTCATATCCACGTGCTCAATTGCCGAGATACAAATCACTCGATCAAAAGAGCTGTCTCCAAACTTAAGTGCCGTCATATCTCCCAAAACAAACCTTAGGTTTTTATCTCTTTTAACGGACGTTTGTTCCAGCGGTTCTTCCATATCGAGCATTGTTATCTTTGCCCCTCTTTTACTCAAATAGAGAGGAAGCCGACTATTCCCCACTCCAGCATCCAAAACAGTTTTCTTTCTGAAAGTCGTTTTATCCAACAATAAACCATACTCCCAGGCCCTGATCCCCTTTGTACTAGGCTCAAAAAGCCTTGGAAACCACAATGGGTCAACTCTACCCAAATTAGTATTGATTCTTCTTAAATATGTAAGATCAGAAACATCATACATTTTATTGGACCTTATCTCTTTTTCGAAACTTGGTCTAAGCCACCACCAAGAATAAGTGCCCAATTCGAGTAAACCAATCTCTCTTTTTTGCAGCATTCTCCAAATATTTATCAAAGTCTGTAGTCGAAAGTCTCGCATTGTCCTTATAATACAAGATGATGGAGACAAATAGAATAGAACGCTTTAGCAAGTTAGATGGTCTTCGCGGCTTGCTATCTCTTATAGTATGTTTAAACCATTCTTTTATGGTGGTAGTCATTCCCACCTTTGCGAATGTATGGCAGCAAAACCCCCTTTTCTTTCATGATCTTCAAGCTAAGCTTCAACAACTAATGATGTTTATCGGAAACGGCGGTGCCGCCGTTACTCTATTCTTCCTACTTTCAGGTTTTGTTCTCGGGCAGTCTTATGCCAAAATAAAAATCGACTTTAGAGGCTTCTGGGGATTTATCGTCAAGAGGATGATTCGTCTTTATCCGGTTTATGCTTTGATTGCGATTTTGACTGCTATATATATGAAAACAGGTTTTTCTTATCAAACCTTTCCCGATTCATCAGCCTGGTTTAATTGGTGGATGAACTTTGAGATGACGATCAAAGAGTTTCTTCTGAATCTTACTTTTATTCACACTTATCTCGGTGGCGTAACCTGGACATTGAGAGTGATCCTCATTATTTCATTTATTTTCCCCATTGTTTACTTACTTAACAAAAAAACGTCAAGATGGGCAGATCTTTTTATTGTTGGTCTATTGGTATATCTAAGTTTTACCCTCTTTGATTTTGGAGATGATTTTCGCGATTTGCGCTATCTCTATATGTTTTACCTTGGTCTTATGGTACCCAAGTTTAAGAACTTCTTCAGTTCAATTTCCAACAGGGTGGCAATGCTTCTTCTCCCGGGAGCAACAATTATTCTTCTCGGTTTTCGTTATCTCACGGATCAGTATCTAGGAGGCGTCGTGGAAGCGATTATTTCCTTTATGATCATCGGTCTCGCCGCATATGGTTCCAAAACAACCGTTCTAAATTTTCTCGACGGGGAATTTTTGAAATTTTTCGGCAAAATTTCTTATAGTCTCTATTTGATACATTTCTCCGTTTTATATATTTTAAGTCGATTTATGTTTGTATATCTTCCCAATCTACCATACTCAAATCACTATTTTCTAATACATGTAGTTTTGTTTATTTTTTCTACGATTATGGCTACAGGAGTATCCCTTCTTGTTTATCGATTCGTGGAGCTTCCCTCTCATAATTTATCGGTTAAAGCAGGTCAAAAAATATCCGAAAGATGAATATTACTCTTGCTGTCATTTCAAAAACCAAAGAATTAAAACAGCTCGTTTTAGACTCCTACAAATTTGCCGACGAGATAATAGTTGTTGTCGATTCTCCGACAAAAGCACCAATACAAAATAGGGGAGTAAAGTATTACTTTCGTCCCCTGGGAGCAGATTTTTCTGCCCAAAGAAACTACGCTCTAGACAAAGCTCAAAACAACTGGGTCTTTTTTGTTGACGACGATGAGTATGTAAGCTCCGAGCTGGCCAGAGAAATCAAAAATATAAAAAACTGTCATCAGTATTCGGGCTATCTAATCAGGAGAATAGATGTTTGTTGTTATCAACCTTTACTTCATGGTGAAACCGGTACAACCAGAATACTGCGATTGGCAAATAAAACAAAGGGGAAATATGTAAGGCCAGTCCATGAAAGATGGGAAATAGTAGGGGAGATGGGAAAATTAGCCTCGCCACTTTACCATATTAAAGACAATTTTATATCAGAGTTTATTGGCAGAATGACAAAATACTGTGATATTGATTCCCATATACTCACCAAAGAAAATAAGCCCTTTACCTTTTGGCGTCTTTTCTTATATCCCAAGGGAAAGTTCATTCAAAATTACTTTTGCAAAAGAGGATTTCTTGATGGAACTGTAGGCCTTTTTCAGTCATATCTGATGAGTATCCAATCATTAACTGTACGTGTGTATCAATGGGTAAAAAGAAGCTGACCATAATTCTGTTGGTGATGCCAATTATTCTCTTGGTAATTATAAATTTGCTCACAGTGTTTACCCCTGAGATAGGATTTGATTCCCTTTGGTATCACTTAACTTTACCCAAGCTGTGGTTACTAAAACATCAATGGTATTTTGATGGTGGGTTATTGTATTACTCGGTTATGCCTCGCCTCACAGAAACTCTCTTTATTCCATTAATAAAATACTTTGATTTCATGGGTCCCAAATTACTGCTATATATTTCAGGAATCGGGACCTCAATTATTGTTTGGAAATTGATAAAAAAACTATCACTTTCAACAATGTCTCAGATTTTAGGAGTGTCTTTGTTTTACTGCACCTGGTTAGTCAGTTGGCAATCGGGGAGTAGTTATATTGATCTTTTTCGGACTTTTCTAGAAATAATAGCTCTATGGTTCCTTGTTTCTGGATCATGGGTAAAAGGAGGCATTTTCCTTGGGCTTTCAATCGGTACAAAATGGCTTAGCCTAGGTTCCTTGGCAATATATGCCGTTGTTTTTGGGCTCCCCCTAACTCTACCCGCATTTCTTCTAGCCGCACCTTGGGCAGCAATTGCCCTAGCTTATACGGGCAATCCGTTTTATCCTTTGTTTGACACGATCCTACACAACTCATTTGCCCCCATTTTTCAAATAATCAAACGAGTTTTCTTTTTGCCATTAACACTCACCATTCCTTTTGATGATTTTCTTTCTCCTATGGTGTTTATCCTAATTATTTTTTCTTTTCTTTCACTTTTTAACAATGACAAAAGGATCCGGCAAATATCTGCGATTGGTATCTTAGGCGCCATCTTTTCCGTATCTTTAGAGCCTCCATCAAGCCGTTATTTTTTACCCTTCTTCCCCGCCATTATTATTGCCGCTTTGGCAACCGTTGACCAACTTAAACCAGTTTTCCAAAGATACTTCATTTTTCTTTGTATTCTGTCTTCGTTTTTGGTTTTAGGAATGAGGGTCGTGGCCAATATAAAATACATTCCTTATCTATCTGGAAAACAAAACATAAACACTTTTCTTACAGATATTTCTTATCGTCTTCCGGATACTTTTATTGACTCAGATAATTTTGTAAAAAACGAAATACCCAAAAACAGTAAAATACTAATTGATAAGATCCACAATCTATATTATTTCCCTTATGATTTTGATCACACTTCGTGGGCAAACGCTGATACGCAATATGAATATCTAATCACCAAAGACTCAGACCCCCAAAAAACCAAAGGAGAGTTAATTCACACAAACCCAATCGGCATTCAAATCTACAAATTAAAATGATTCAATCTTGTCTAATACTAATATCCCTAATCTGGCCCTTTGGCCAGCTACTTTCTTTTTCAATTTCATCTTTGCCTTTTACAATTTATGCCCTTGATATCGTTGTGGCTGTTTTGTTTTTAATGCTTGCACTTAGCCGTGATAGAAAGACCGTCTTTAACACTCCATTATCCAAATCACTTTATGCATTTCTGGCGATAGTCTCACTTTCTTTGTTAATAAATTACAAGATTGTCATAACCTCCGGCATTTATCAAACCCTGTTCTATGCTCTTCGTTTACTGATCTATCCCTCTATTTATTTTGCCATTAGTTTTGTCGGTTATCGAAAAATCTCCAAATACATCACCATTTCCGTCATTATCTTCTCTCTTTTAGGATTAATTCAATATCTTTTATTTCCGGACATGCGCTTCCTCAAAAACCTTGGCTTTGATGATCATTATTTTCGTTTAATAGGTTCTTTGTATGATCCAAACTACACCGGGGCCTTGTTCTGTTGTATTTCACTCTTTTTGATCGCCAAAAAGAGGTATCTCTACTCAATTCCTCTTATTGGTCTCTTGGCACTTACCTTTTCCCGGGCATCGTATCTAGGTTTTGCTGTCGGTCTTGCATATATTCTGATCTCCCAAAAGAAAATAAGACTTATTTTGTTTTTTATAATTCTCGCCCTTACAATTTTTTTCATCCCCAAACCTTTTGGAGAGGGTGTAAACCTGACCCGTACGTTTTCCATTTTTTCTCGTATTGAAAGTTGGAAACAAGGTTTTGCACTATTCGTTCAAAAACCCTTACTGGGTTGGGGGTACAACACTCTTCGTGGGGTAGGCGGAACTCGTTTTGCCATCGACAATAGTTTTCTCTTTGTTCTCGCCACAACAGGTTTGGCAGGATTAGCTGCCTATCTTAGTATCCTGATACGGGGGTTCAGGTCTTCAGTTATTGCTGTAAAACCAGTTATCGTTTCTCTCTTTGTTCATGCATTATTCAACAACACACTTCTATATATTTGGATCACTGCTGCTCTTTGGTTACTTTTTTCTATTCAAGAAAGTTCAGGGAGTAAAAATAAGTCTTAATGACTTTGAAGTCGAGTTACCCGCTTTGTCCGTCACATTTATCGTTATAATGTTCTCACCTGCAGACAACATCATCCTGTGACTAAAATTTCCCTCAGAATCAAGAGAAACAAACGAATTGTTGATCAGCACCTGAGAGTTTGGTTTATCCACAGAACCTTTGATGTCAATAACTTGATTTACCCTCCCGATATACTCAGTGCCATCTTTAGGAGATGCTATTGTTAGCTCGATTGGTTTAACATCAAGTGTTACCAAACTCAACTCTGACAAACTTTCATTTCCGGCCTCATCTTTGGCTCGAACCTGAACACGATTTTCACCGGAAACGAGAAGCGAGTCAAAAGAAAAATACCCACCCTCATCTGCTTTTTCTATCTTGTCAGTCTTGTCATTAAGCATCAACTCGACACTAGCATTTGCTTCGGTATAACCCTCAACAAAAATTCTTGCGCTATTTGTGGCATCCGATAGGGCCGAAAAAACAGGCGTCTGTGGAGGAATAATATCGTCTCCTGTACTAATTCTTTGTGCCCCTGTGCCAGCCACAATGTTCATAAATAGGGGAAGTCCCCATTTAAACATCACAATAATAAAGACAACCGACAGTAAAATATAAAACCTCGATCGGTTTTTGTTATGTGCTTTTCTATATCTTCCTGGCATAGTTAATCTTTAGTATAATCCTTGTCAGAACACAAGCGGGTATAGTTCAGTGGTAGAACGACTGCTTCCCAAGTAGTAGATACGGGTCCGATTCCCGTTACCCGCTCCATTTTTGCATATTTCCCCAACATAAGTTAAGCTGAGATATGTCAAAAACATTACTATATGTCTGTAGTGTGTTACTTATTTTCTTGGCTCCTGTATGGGTATTCCTAATTTCTCCCGAACTACTAAAACTTCCATCCAATTTTACCTCGAAATCAAATATGGTTCACATGGAAAACAATCGCTTTGAGATCGACTCAAACTGGTCGGGAAGAACTATAGCAATTAGTTCATCAAGCATAAACACGGTAAGTTCTAATTTCAAACAGTCGGATCTCATAACTCAGTTTAGGGTCGAGTCACTTACTGGAGAAATTCTATTTGAGTTAAATCAAAACTTCACCATCGACCGAAAAACCCGTGTCAACATTGAAGGACAAAGCGATGAGCAGGGGAATGCCTCAATACTTTTTCCGCCAAATCCCACCAAGAAAGACATCTTTTTCTGGCCAATTGAAATGGGTGCCCCAACTACCCTAGTTTTTACTGGAATAGAAAAGATTAACGACCTTACCGTTTATCACTACCAAACAAAGAACGCAGTAATCAACGACACTGCCGGATTTGTAGACCTACCTCTTGTTCCCGAGAAATACAAAGCTTTGTCAAGAGTAAATATTGATGTTTATGTTGAACCCAAAACAGGCACCATCATCAACCATGAAGACTCTGGAGTAAGCTATTATGCCAACGACAACAACGAGGTTGTTTGGGACATGGATCAATGGAGTAATAAATACAACGAACCCACCATTGCCGATAGGGTTAAAGAGGCTAGATCAAAAATAAACAAATTTCTTGTTATTGAATGGGTAATCCCAATTGTTTTTGTCGTGTCCGGTATAACTCTATTTGCCACCGGTTTGCTCAAGAAAAGAAAATAAGATACACATTGAAATCTTTACAAGACAGTATTAAACTGAAAATGTAACATCAGTTACAAGATGAGGTTTATATCAGTATTGGCTTTTACCATATTGATCACGGTTTCGGCTGGGACGATCGTAAAAGAGTATCGAAACCAAAGTCAAAAAGTACTCGTTTCACCACTAATTGCTGGTCTTAGTACTAGCCAGAGAAATTCACCACCTACCATTGTTGATCCAGGTTACTATGCAGGCTGGCAAACCTTTGTAAACAATTATTATGGTTACAAAATCCGCCATCCTTCGGAGGTATCTGTCAAAAATAGCCGTAATGGTGATGTTGTTTTGCAAAAAGATAAATCGGTTAATATTTCTATTGCTCAAAAAATTCTTTCTCCTACCGACAGTATCAACACAGCTGTAGAAACAGATATTGATGAAAAACAACAGAAGATTAATAATGATTTCACTTTGATGGAATCGATTTCACCAGTAGCCATTGGTTCCCAGACAGCTTACACTTTTTCATCTCAAGAATATGACGATCAAATGTCTTATTTTTATCTACCCCAGGATCAGAATAAATATTTATTCATCATCGTCAAATCTGGTGGACAGGGTTCATATGACTTCCCTTTATCCGAAAAAATAATCTACTCTATCGAGTATCTCCATTAGTTTTTGTTTAGTTTACAATTATCTTCGTGCAAAGCTTCAAATATCAAATTGTAAGAAGCAAAAAAATACTGTCGAATATCAGCATTAGGATCACTCCTGAAAGGGGTGTTGTTGTTCGCGCGCCTTTTTGGACCCCCAATATCATCATTGATAATTTCTTGAAAGAAAAAACAAACTGGATTGAAAAAAGTCTGGAAAAAATTAAATCGCAAAAAAATGAAAAAAGATATCAAGATGGTGAGAAACATTTATTTTTTGGAAAAGAATATTCTCTAAAAATCGAAACAGTAGATACCCCTGGCCGATGTCCGATTCAAATTATTGATGAAGAGATTAGTATCGGCATCTTCCGAAACACTAATCAGGAAGAGTCTTCCAAAAAGATCAAAGATGCCCTACTTCACTGGTATTTGGAAAAAGGGATTGAAGTTATAACAGAAAGGGTCAATTACTATTCGGAAAAAATAGGAGTAAGTTACAATCGAATCAATTTAAAAAAAGTCACCTCAATCTGGGGAAGCTGTTCACCCACAAACTGTCTGAGTTTCAATCGCAAACTGGTTATGGCACCCCCGGAAGTGGTCGATTATGTCATTATTCACGAAGTTTCTCACATGGTTCATCGTAATCATGGAAAGGCCTTTTGGAATCTAGTCGGAAATCATGATCCAGAATACCAAAAACATCGAAAATGGCTTAAGCTTAATCATCATCTTCTTGTTATCTAAGCATGCCAATAGTCCTCGACAAAAAATCAAAAGAAGCTCTTTCGATAATGGAAAATAGCTGGGATCACATATTTTTAACCGGTAATGCCGGCACAGGAAAGTCAACATTGCTGGATCATTTCCGTCAGCAAACCAAGAAAAACATTGCCGTTGTAGCCCCTACAGGAGTCGCCGCCGTAAATGTCAAAGGTGAAACGATTCACTCATTCTTTTTGTTTCCTCCAAACGTAAACCCCGAAAGAGCAAAGCTAGAAGCAAAAAAACTAAAAAACTCTCAGATCTATAAAGTTCTCGAAACCCTAGTTATCGACGAAATTTCCATGGTTAGGGCCGATTTATTGGACAGTATTAATGTATTTCTGCAAACGGTCAGGAAAAACAACTCCTCTTTTGGAGGTGTTCAGATAATCATGGTCGGAGATCTTTATCAACTACCGCCCGTCGTAACCAGAGAAGAACAAGAAGCTATCAACACCATCTATCGATCTCCATATTTCTTTTCCTCAAAAGTTTTTTGCAGTCTTATTGACGGTCTCTACTGTCAAATAAAATATATTGAGCTATCAACCATCTTTCGCCAAACAGACAAAGATTTCGTGGACATCCTTAATCGAGTTCGTCACAATCAAACTTCAAAAGAAGACATCGCCAAGTTAAATCAACATCAGGTTGAGGGAGAACATTACCTAGAAAACCATATCTATCTAACGGCTACCAATGAGCAGGCAGACAAGATAAATCTATATAAACTTAACGAAATAGAAGGTCAGTCAATTGTTTTTAAGGGCACGACTTCCGGTAGCTTCTCGGAAAAACAGTTTCCGGCGGCCGATCTACTGGAACTTAAGACCGGCTCTCGCGTTATGCTTCTAAACAACGATCCCAAAGGCAGGTGGATAAATGGCACCTTGGGGACTTTGTTTCAGATTAGAAGCGATCACGTGCTTGTGAAACTGGATAATGGAGAATTGGAAACCGTGGAGCCGGTTACCTGGATGGCCTACAAAACGAGGCTAAATCCAGAGACCCTAAGCCTCGAAAGCAAAGAGGTGGGTAGCTTTAGGCAGATTCCACTTCGTTTGGCTTGGGCAATCACTATTCACAAGAGTCAGGGAAAGACTTTTGAAAAAGTGGCTATTGACCTTGGGCGGGGTGCTTTTGCACATGGTCAGACATATGTAGCTCTTAGTCGCTGTACCACACTTAGTGGTCTAAAACTGGTCCGCCCTCTTGAATCGAGTTCCATTATTATGGATGACCGCGTTACAACTTTCTTGGAAAGAATCAAACAATGAAAATATTTGTTATCAAAAAATCTTTAAAACGGTTAATATCCAGTGACGCCAAAATAGCCTCATCTTTTGCCGATCGGCTTCTCGGTCTATTAAATCCCCATCTTCCTCGTCACCTTGTCTTTCATACCCATTTTGGAATCCACACACTATTCCTGAGTCTGCCGATTGACGTTCTCGTTCTGGATTCAAAAGGCAGAATTGTCAAAACGGCAAATAATCTGCTCCCATACAGATTGTTTTTCTACCATCCAAAACACTCCACAGTAATTGAAATGCCTCAAAATACCATTAGCCAACTTCAACTTGGCATCAATGATAAGATTTCTATTGAATGACAAAGAAAATTCACCTAACTAACAGTCCTTTTCTTGTTTTACTTGGCTTACTGTTGTTACTTTCGGTAATCTCGTATTTCATTCCTTATTTCAATCTAGATATCTCGATTTCCAAAATGATCCAAAATATTGATTCGTCAATTTTTGATCAGATCATGCGTGCTGTATCGACTTTAGGCAATCAGCCCTTGATGGTTTTTGTTGTAATTACCGGTGCTTTGATCCTATTTCTCTCCGGTTTGCGTAGAGAAGCTGTCATTAGTTCATTATTTACGGCAATTGCAGTACTCTCTGGAGCACTAGTAAAAATGATTGTTGATCGTCCGAGACCCTCCGATTCACTGGTTCGAGTTACCTCCTGGCTAACAGATAATAGTTATCCCAGCAATCACACCTTAGCCTTTACAGTGTTTTTTGGCTTTTTGCTTTATGTCTTACTCAAAAAAGTCCACCGAACTCCGCTTAGTATATTTTTAACCATTATCTTAATTTTGCTGATCGCCACAATTGGTATTTCTCGCATTTATCTTGGGGTTCACTGGGCAAGCGATGTAGCCGGCGGTTACCTTTTTGGACTTCTATGGTTAAGCGGAGCAATTAAGATTTATAATACCAGCCATGGCCAAAGATAAGTTTTCAGCTGTTTGGGTTTCTCACACCTCAATAAACGATTATGTTCACTGTCCTCGTGCATACTTCCTAAAGAATGTATACAAAGACGCCAAAACCGGACACAAGGTTCAAATTATGTCTCCCCATCTTGCTCTTGGGCAAGCAGTTCATGAAGTGCTAGACACTTTATCTGTTATTCCTACCGAGTCCCGTTTTGATCAATCGCTTGTTTTGAAATTTGATGATATTTGGGAACAATACTCAGGGAATAAAGGTGGTTTCCAAAATATCGACGACGAGCATGCCTACAAAGAAAGGGGAAAGGCCATGCTCAGAAAAGTCATGGAAAATCCAGGTCCACTAAAAAATCTAGCCGTAAAAATTCAACAAGATCTGCCTTTCTATTGGTTGTCAGAAGAAGAAAATATTATTTTATGTGGAAAGGTGGACTGGCTTGAGTACAATCAATTGGATGACTCTGTTCACATCATCGATTTCAAAACAGGTAAGAAAAAGGAAGAAATCGACTCACTTCAGCTTCCGATCTATCATCTCTTGGTACATCACTGTCAAAAAAGAAAAGTCTCTAAAGCAAGTTATTGGTATCTTGAAACAGATAACCAGCTTATTGAAAAGGAACTTCCTGATCTAAAAATTGCTCACCAAAAAGTGTCGGAAATTGCCAGGCGTATAAAACTTGCCAGAAAACTTGATAAGTTTGACTGCCCTCAAGGATCAGACGGTTGCGTATATTGTCGTTCACTGGAAAAAATCGTCAGAGGGGGAGGGGAGTTGGTTCACTCCAACGGTCAGCGAGATATTTACATTCTTCCTCAAGAGGAAATGGTTGAAGACGAGCTCGACAGCGTTATTCTCTAATACGCCGCCATTGCTACCCCAAAAGTATTCTGAGCATAAGCACACCCCCACACGTACTCGCCACCAGACAGTAAAGCTTTATGCCCCATGGTGTTTTCCCAGCCCTTCACAGCTTCGTCCGCCGAAGCATAACTCTGTATCAAAAACTCACTTATATTATATTTTTCTGCCGTTTCTTTAAGGTCGCTCCTTTCAAGCACGGGCACAAATCCGGAGTGACCATCAAGTTTTCCCAGCTCGAGCAGTTGATTCAAACGAATTGAAGCTATCGTACACAAAAAATCCATCTGCTTGAGCGGATTAACACCCAGTTCCACTCTTCGCTTGTTAATAGCACTCCAAAGTTCAGGACCACCCCAAGAGGTTTGGGGAGTGACACTCTGTTTATAAGTTTTTTTTGGTGAAACAAGCAAGATATAAACATCCACTCGGTCATCACCATTTTTGACAGCGATCCCCACATCTTGAAAGTTTTTGTAGTAGAGAGTGTCTCTGTATTTTTGTTCTTCGTTCCAAAAATCAATTGGTTCATTTGACTTAAAAAAACTAGTTAGAATCAGCTCACCCACTGCATTTGCCTCATATCCGGCGTTTTGGAGAGCCTTTTCTCGAGTTAATCCAGTTACAGAGCCGTCAAAATCATTTTCGGTTAATATTACCGACAGTCTCGACATCGCCGCCTGATTAAGTTTGATATTTTCTTTTAACGTCATTGCCCCGGATGCCTCCCGAGCCACATTAATCTCGTTCAAGAGGTCTTCAGCTTTCCAATCGGCAATAAACTTTGAGTCTTGGTCTCTCTGTAAATATATTCTGGATTGACTAACTTCCCTTATCACTTGATAAACGGTTCCTTTGTTTCTTATTCCATACCATACCAAACCCAAAACCAAGCCCATCAAAATAGCCATAAATATTCTCTTCACAACTTCATTATAAGAGAAATTTTGCCCCGATTGCTATAATCTATTTATGAACATAATTTTCAATCTCCAAAAGATGATCCTAAGCGATCGTCTCAAAAAAAGGATTGAAACTAAGTTCGAAAACGGTCTTGGAAAATATCTAAAACACTATCAGGAAGATCTCAAAGTTGCCTCGCTCTCAATCGAAAAGAAAACTCGTTCGGGCTACGAAATCAAGTTTGATATGAACCTTCCCGGCTGTCCAATAAACATCAAAGACACACACAAAGTACTTCTCGACGGAATAATAAGAGTCAAAAATCAAGCCAAAAGACAAATCCAGAAGTATTTAGACAAAATGAGAGATTTTTGATTACTCCTCAACTTTGATAGCCTGCATCGGGCAGGTTTCAGCTGCCAGTTTCAAGTTTGATACCACCGCATGATCTGTCAGGTCGGCTTTTGGATCAACGTCAGCCTTTCCTTCTTTACCAAACTTTATCCCCATTGCTCCTTCCGAAATATCCTCACACATATTGCAACCAATACATTTGTTTTTATCAACTGTTATCTTCATTAGCTAAATGATACCGTCAATTGTAGAATTAATCAAAACATATGGCCAATACAATCAAATGTCCCAGCTGCGGTGAGGAAATAGAGATCACCGAAGCACTAAGTCAGACAATAAAAGAGGATCTGGAAAAAGAACTCACCCAAAAACTTGAAAAACGTTTCGTGGAAAAAGGTGAGGAGGATTTAAAGGTTCTTAAAGAAGAGCTCAAATTAAAAACCGCCAAACTTGACGAAAGTCGAGATGAAGAGCTCAAACTCCGACAGGAAAAACTCAAACTTGAAGACGAAAAGAGATCTTTTGAACTGGAGAAACAACGTCAGTTGGATGAAGAAAGAAATAAAATTCGTCAGCAAACCCTAGTCGAAGCCAGTGATGCTCACCGGCTCAAGGATATGGAAAAGGACAAAGTGATTGGTGATCTCAAGAAAGCCTTAGAAAATGCTCAACTTAAAGCGAGCCAAAGTTCACAACAGCTTCAAGGAGAGGTTCAAGAACTTGATCTCGAAGACTATCTTCGTGTCGCCTTTCCTCATGATGAAATTAATCCCGTTGGAAAAGGAGTCCGTGGCGCAGACATCAGTCAAACAGTAAGAACATCTCTTGGTACGGTGTGCGGTGTTATTCTTTGGGAGTCAAAAAGAACCAAGGCCTGGGTCGACGACTGGGCCACAAAACTAAAAGACGATCTTCGTGCCTCCAAAGCCAATATCCCTGTCATTGTCACCACAGTTTTACCCAAAACCATCAAGACAGGCTTCGGTTTTTATGAAGGAGTATGGGTCACTGAACCTGCCTTTACCCAACCTTTAGCTGAAATTCTTCGCAAAAATCTGGTAGACATCGCTCGCGAAAAACACAACAACAAAGACCGAGGAACCAAAGCCGAGATGATATATAGCTATCTAACCAGTGATGACTTTGTTCAGCAGATACAAAGTATTATTGAGGTCCACCAAAATATGCAACAGCAAATACAAAAAGAAAGAGCCGCTTTTGAAAAACTTTGGAAAGAGCGTGAAGCCCAAGCCCAGCGAATTCTTCTTAGCACTGCGGGCATCTACGGCAGTATTCAGGGAGTTGCAGGCCAAACCCTTCCTCCGGTAAAAGGACTTGAATTGTTGGAAGGATAATATCTAAACCCATATCTGGTACGCTTTTTTGGTAATTCATGCTAGCATGGGGATATGAATTACCGTCGCGCCAAAAAACTATTTGATCCCGGTTCCCCCGATCCTTTCCAGTTAAGTCGTTCCAAAATTGAATTATTTACCCAATGTCCTCGTTGTTTTTACATGGATGTCCGCCTTGGAGTCACTCGGCCTTCCACACCTCCCTTTACCCTTAACAATGCTGTCGACAATCTTCTAAAAAACGAGTTCGATCTTCTCCGAAAGGATGGTCAAACAAATGATCTGATGAAAAAGTATCAAGTTGAGGCCATACCTTTTCAACATCAAGATTTACCTCGTTGGAGAGGAGAGATCACCAGATTCGAAGGAGCCATTGCCCTTGATGAAAAATCCAACATCTTAGTAAACGGACTCGTTGATGATCTTTGGGTCAATCCCCAAGGCGAGCTAGTTATTGTCGATTACAAGGCCACCAGTACCGAAAAAGAGATATCCCTCGAAGATGAGTACAAACAGGCATACAAGCGCCAAATGGAGGTCTACCAATGGGTTTTCAGAAAGCTCGGGTTCCCTGTTTCCGACACAGGATACTTTGTATTTGCCAATGCAACGAAAAACAGACCAAAATTTGATGGCAAACTCGAATTCGATATGAGTATTGTCAGCCACAAAGGGGACAGCTCGTGGGTAGAACCCACTCTGCGAGATATTAGAAAGGTCTTGGTAAGTAACGATATTCCCAAAGAGGCTTCAAACTGTGATTACTGTGCATACCGAAAGTCATCTGTCCAAACTGTAGCAGAGTGGAAAGCAAAACACTAAAGGTAAAATATACCCATGGATCTCTCAGATTTTCAGTACGATCTTCCCCAAGAGTTTATTGGTCAAAAAGCCATCGAACCTAGAGATAGCTGTCGTCTTTTGGTTGTAAATCGAAAAACAAAGCAGATTTCATCTCACATTTTTCGAGATCTCGTTAAAATACTGGACAAAAACATTGTTTTAGTCATCAATGACACCAAAGTCTTTCCGGCTAGACTATATGGCCGCAAGGAAACAGGCGGGAAACTGGAAATTCTGCTTCTTAGCCAGACGGGAGTAGACAGCTATCGAGCTATTGCCAAAGGAAAACTCCATCCCAATATCAAGATCATCTTCTCGGAAGATTTTTTTGCCATTATTGAACAGATTTATGAAGACGGTGAGATCGAATTAAAATTCAATCTTTCCGGATCGGATCTTTTTGATCAAATTGACAAAATTGGCCATACTCCCTTACCTCCATATATTCACTCAAACGCAAAAGAAGAAATCCTTAGGGAACAATATCAAACAGTTTATGCAAGAGAGAAGGGGAGTGCTGCAGCTCCTACAGCCGGCCTTCACTTTACCGAAAAATTGCTGAGTGATCTAAAAGAAAAAGGAATTGAAGTAGAAAAAGTAACTCTTCATGTTGGTTTGGGTACATTTAAGCCTGTTACTCCTGAGCAAATTACTTCAAAGACACTGCACACCGAACGCTACTTCCTCACCGAAGAATCAGCCATGAGGCTAAACATGGCCAAAAAGGAGGGCAAAAAAATAATTGCCGTAGGTACCACTTCTTGTAGGCTTTTGGAGACACTATCAGATAAGGCAGGGGAAATTCACTCAGGTCAAGGAGAGACCAATATTTTTATCCAACCCGGATATAGATATAAGTTTGTCGATGGTCTCATCACCAACTTTCACTTACCCTCAACCAGTCTATTGATGCTCGTTTCTGCCTTAACTCTCAAACCAAACACTTTCGAGAACCTTGTTCATTTCCAAGACTCCTTAATCGGAAGGGCTTACCAAGAAGCAATCAAACAAAAATACAAGTTTTTTAGCTTTGGTGACGCCATGCTCATACTTTAGAAACAAAAAGAGCCGAAGGTGGGACTCGAACCCACTACCTACGGTTTACGATACCGTCGCTCTACCAGCTGAGCTACTTCGGCAATACGTATATTGTACTCGAAAACGGCCTCAATCAATCTTATTGTGCTAGAATACGTCACACTTTAACAGACAGGAGGAAAATGGAATCTTGTAAAGAAAGTATTAGGGTTTCCCTTTCCAAAGACGAGCTTCTCGGTTTATTTTTGGGAAAATCAGTCTCAGTTAAAAACCAAAAAAATGAAGAAGTAATCCTTCATGATATTTCCCATCATCGACCAATTCCGGGAATGATTGAGGGAGAGTCGCGAGTTCACGAGATCAAAGCACATGTGCGTATTGGTGACAAAGATTACGAATCCAGTGGACTCCTCATTCTTGATCGTGGCGGAAACAGCTTCTCAGGAACTTTTGACGTTTTAATCTACCCAGACAACAATACTTGCGATTAGAAACATCCGTGCAGATAAATCTGCACGGTTTTTTTGTTTTACTTTAGTGCAGGTATCATGATCTTGACTCCTGCGTGAATCAAGTCTGGATTTCCAAAAATCTGCTTGTTTGCCCAGTAAATCTTGGTCCATTGAAAACCATCCCCATAAGCACGAACAGCAATATTCCAGTATGAGTCACCTTTTTGCGTTGTGTACTCCCCGATAGCAATAGAGGTGGTTGAAGTAGTCGATGTTATAACAACAGCCTCTTTTTTTTCAATGACAGTGACTTTTTTAGATTCTGCCTTAGGAATCCTCAATTCCTGATTGGGGACGATTGTGCCTTGGTCTTTAATATTATTTTCACGCATGATATCCACGTAGTTATAGCCAGATTTGTAGTATTTTTCGGCAATGTGCCAAAGATCTTCACCCTTTACTACTTTGTGTACGGTGATCAATTTGTCATTGATATTTTCGTTTGTAATCGAAGCCGCTTCTTGCTCAGACAAGAGAGTCCCTTGTAGAGTCTTCAAATTTGTTGTTCTGAAATAGTTAAATATCAGTCCAGCAATCACGATTACCACAACACCACCCATGAGGGTGCTTATCGTGTTTTCGTTTAGCTTGAAAAATTTCAGGATCTTTTTAATCCTTTTTGATGCATTCTGTCCTTTGCTCATGACTTCATCTTATATATTATTTTTGTCTTGTCAATAGGGTAGTTCTTGATTATAATGTCGTTATGATTGATAGTTCACAAGAGTTAGAAATTGCTTCGGAGTTTTCTCAAAAAGTCAATTTATCTACATTGACTAAACGTTTCGGAAAGGACGTCATAGAGCATGGTATTACCAAGAATGAACAAGCTTTCTCTGTGTTTGATAGACACAATCACATCCTAGTTTCTGAAAACGTTCCGGATAGGGCTAAACACAATCCAAAAATTGAATTTCGATTTCGTTATGCACTAAACGAAGGCGATACTCTTGCTTCCTTAAATCTCAGTGATAATATTTACCTGCCACTTTCCCATGAGGAGAATCTTACTCTCACAAAACAGCTTGTTGAAGAGCTTGCAATCATTGATTCTGAAAACAGAAAACCTGAGAATTTCCCTCCCAAAATTGCCAAACTCAATGAAGGTCTATCAAAAATAAAGGAACTGGATGGATGGGTATTAAATCTAGTGTACGAAGAAGATAATATGGATGGATGGGATTCTTTTAGGATTAATCTTAGAAATAAGGACAAAAAATCATTTAACGGATTATTCATCGATCTTGCTCATAATATTGCTCATATTAATACAATAGTTCCCATATCTGTTAATTTTGAAAAGGACTTGGAGGAAACAAAAAAGGCCATTAACTTAGTATCTGATTGGCTAGAATTACCATATTCCCCAAAGCTGGAATACGACTTTGCCATGAAAGAAAAAACAGATCAAGAGCTCGACGATAGTCCAGCCACGTTATCTAATTCGTTCCCCGAGTATTTTCACTCAGTACTTGAGTACTGGAAGGGTATCCCCAATATTAGAAATCTCCGAGCACTAATTGGCAGATCAACTGATGAAAACAAACCCATTCTCATATTGGAAGATCCTAATCTGATTGGTTCTTCTGCCAGGATCAATACTAATCTGATCGAATTGGCTATCCGTGGTTTATTAGACAACTCCAACGGCTTAGTTGTAACAAGTCATCCTGATGTCTATTCCTCATTCGATCAATCCATTCGTAGCAGGGCTGTAAACTCAAATTTATCGGCTATTTTTCCATCCGGTAACTTCAATGACCGCGACTGGTTACATATGTTTGTTCAGATAAACGAGCAAGGAAATGCAACATTGGTTGAAGATGTCGCTAGCAATAACGACAAAGATAATATAAGAGATTTGATGCCGATAATTGAAAGGCAGTACGGAATCGGCTATGAAGGAACAATCGATGTTGCCATGGCGGAGAGAGAGGCTCGAAAACCCATGTTTATGCCCAAGATAAATACAGAGACTGAAATAATTAGAAAACGCTACGGTTCGGCATCAGCCAGTAAATATCGTCAATATGCGATTTCAGCCTTGATTGACGGCAATCTACATGCACAAGAGAAATATCAGTCGTTTGAAAAACTTCTCGAATTTTCTCAAGTATAAAAACATAAAAAGGCACCCCTTAGGGTGCCTTCGGCGATCACTTTAATTTACTGTAGATGGAAATTCCCTGGATCTTTTCAATAGCACCATTTGCACCTTGGACACGGATTATTTCCATACTTACTATCTCCCGATCCGGGTTGCTTAATTCCCACTGCAAAATTGCATTTCCAATGGCGCCGGAATTCAATCCCACATCACCAGGAATGTCGTTTAGATCAATAAACTTCCAGTTGGGGGAAACTTCCAGATTCTCGTCACTGGCCACATAATTGATCTTGTTCGTCTCGCTAGGGTATGTGGTGCAGCCACAAGCCATTACCACAATCAAAACTACGGTCAACATCAAGATTGATTTCCTCACAGCCTGATTCTCCTTTTAAATGGGCGATCTCAAAATACTCAGGTATTATATCAAAAAATATACTATAAGTCAAGAAATTACATAACACAAAAAACCTTCCAAAAAGGAAGGTTTTAAAAGCGGGGCTGAAGGGGCTCGAACCCTCGACCTTCCGCGTGACAGGCGGACGCTCTAACCAACTGAGCTACAACCCCAAGTGTTCATTTCCAAAGAACAGTCCATATTTTACCAGAATACGGTATAATTAACTAGTTAAATCATCTTAACTTTTTACAGATAGGTTTCAAAGTGATGATGGCTTTGGAAAGAAGAGAAAGGAGCCAGAAATGGCTGTTCGCTTATACGTAGGGAATCTTCCCTATAGTGTTACTCAACAAAAACTCCAGGAGGCGTTTTCGCCCTTCGGTGCTTTAGGTGAGTGCACCGTTATTTCAGACAAGTTCTCCGGCAGGAGTAAAGGATTCGGCTTTGTCGAGTTCGAAGACGCTGAGGCTGCCAAGACCGCCATCGAAAAGATGAACGGTACCGATATGGATGGCCGCAACATCATCGTCAACGAAGCTCGCCCCAAAGAAGAACGTCCTGCACGTAGCTTTGGAGGCCGCTAAAATTGGCTTTTAAGGTCAGTTAAATGACCATTAACGAGAAGACCGCCTTGCTCTGCAAAGAGTTGAGGCGGTTTTCTGTGGCTCGGGGAACTTATGAAAATGCTGTGAAACATTGAATAAATATATTACTCAAATAAATAAATCTTCTTTTTCCAACACTCATTTGTGTCGTAGTGATAGAATCAATACAGTTATTATTTAACAATAATATATATGTTTGGTTACATTATTTTTGGCATACTTCTTATTCTTGCCTTTTACGTTGTCTCTCAATACAACTGGTTCCAAACAGTCAAAACCCGCTTAACTGCGGCTATTCAAGACATTGGCAACCAACTTAAACGTCAGGGAAATCTTATCCCTAATCTAGAAACTTCGGTCAAAGGTTATCTCAAACACGAAAAGGGCATCTACGATGAAATAGTCAGCGCCAGAAAAACTGTTGATAAGGCCTCAGGAAGTAAAGACATGTCCAAGATTGAAGCCGCCTCAGACGCTATTAGTAACTTGGTTCCCAAACTCCAGGTGTTGGTCGAGAGCAACCCGGAGCTCAAAGGAGCTGAAGTTGTTACTCGTCTTATGGACGAACTTCGTGACACCTCAGATAAACTGCTGTACGCTCGTCGTGTGGTTATCGACCTTTCTGCCGATTACAACACCAAAATAGTCACTTTCCCGAGCAACATAATTGCCTCCATCTTCGGCTTCAAAGAACAAAAGGGGATTGCTACTCCCACAGAAGGAGAACATCTAGAAGTAAGTCAGGGTGAGATGAAAAATCCCAAAATTGACCTGTAAATGAAAAATATCTACGAACAGGTTGACGCCAATAAGGCGCGCAGTGGCTTGGTCATTGCCTGTTTTATCGTTTTTATCACCGCGGCTACCTATTTTATTTGTTATACCCTAGGCTTCGATTACTCTGCTGTAGGTATCGCCCTCTTATTATCTGGAACACTCAGCTTTGTTAGCTATTACTACTCGGATCAAATGATTTTGGGGCTATCCGGGGCAGTTCCGGCAAACATAAAGGATCATTTTGATTTCTATACGGTAGCCGAAAATCTTTATCGTCCCGCTAGGATCCCCATGCCCAGACTATACGTTCTAGACGATACATCGCCAAACGCTTTTGCCACCGGTCGAGATCCACAACACGCCGTTATTTGTGCCACCACAGGGCTACTGGCCAAACTAAATCGCACCGAACTTGAGGGGGTTGTTGCTCACGAAATGAGTCATATCAAAAACTACGATACTCGTCTTATGAGCATCGTTACCATTCTTATTGGTCTTATCACTCTCCTTGCGGACGTTCTTTTAAGGACAAATATTCGAGGGAGATCGAGCGACGACGAAGATAACAATCTTAGAGGTATTTTTATGCTCATAGGTCTACTTCTTGCCCTTCTTTCTCCTCTCATTGCTCAGCTAATTCAAATGGCTATATCAAGAAGGCGTGAGTTCCTGGCTGATGCTTCCGGAGCCGTTATCACCAAATATCCCGAAGGGTTGGCAAGTGCTCTTGAAAAAATCGCCAAAGATAGAGAACCTTTGGAAGCGGCCAATAAGGCTACGGCTCACCTCTACATCTCTGATCCTCTCAAAAATCGTCATGACTCAATTGGTTGGTTTGCAAATCTGTTTAATACTCATCCGCCAGTTTCCGAGAGAATAAAAGCACTTCGTGGTTTATAATTCCTCTCTAGTTCTTTGATAAAGGAGGTGTTTTGGAATCAGCGCTAAAAAACGTTCTTGGGAAAAATAATAGAGAAGAAATAATCGTCCTGGAGTTAAAAAAGGCTGGTATTACAGTTGCCGCAAAAGAAAAAGGGTCATTCCCGACGTATGGCAAACTGGGTAACTTTTGCTTTTATCGTGGCCCGTGGTACTGGTTGGCAGTCGGCGATGTACCTCTTGACGTTGCTAAGGTGCTTTATGCCGACTCTCAGCATAGATCGCATTTATCCGTGGCCGGATTCAATAGTAAAGCAAGGCCGGACGATTTGCGGTCATACTCACAACACAAACGTCGCTCAGCTAATACCGACAAATATATCTGGGCCAAACCCCAAACCTTACCTGGCGGATCAATCGATTACTTCATTCCGTACTACGGTATCACTTCCCTCGAAGCATTAGTATTTTTTGCCGAGACACTAAAAAAACACCAACTGATCTAAGAAATCTGGGGCCATTATGGCCCCTTTTTTGTTATTATCATCTTGTGGACATCAAAAAAGAAATAATTTTTCCAGCAAGCGAACTTAAGGGACAAAGTTTTTTAGACACGAAATTTCTAAACTGTTCATTTTTTCAGCAAAACATTCGTTTTTCGAGCTTTGAAAAATGTCGTTTCGAAAATTGTGACCTGAGTAACTGCTTAATCAGTTCTTCCTCATTTGAAAGTTGTATTTTTGATGGCTGTAAACTCAGTTGGATAAACTTCAAAGATACCAACATCAAAAACTGCTGTTTTCAACAATCTGTTATGGAAGGTTGTACTTTCGAGAAGCAAAAACTCATCGGTTCCACTTTCGTTAAATCAGATCTGTCTTCAACTTACTTTATCAACTGTGATCTCACCAAAGTACCCATGACTACCTGTGATCTCCAACGTGTTGTCTTTAATCACTGCAAACTTACCGGTACAGTTCTGTCTGGTTCAAATCTTGCCGGTACTCTTTTCCAAGACTGCAAAATTGGGAAAACAGAAATTGATCTTGATGGATTCATCTCCTTTGGTCAGTCAAAGGGATTTGTATTGGAGGCACAAAATGAGGGATAATACTCTGTCATGAACCTCAAAATCACCAAGCTCGAGAAGCACTATAACCAGTCCTTACTGGACAACATCACCCTTAACCACACCGGGAATGGTGTCGTGGCACTTATAGGTGACAATGGTTGTGGCAAATCAACTCTCCTTAAGATTTTGGCTGGTCTCGAAGAACAAGATAGCGGCAAAATCGAGTGGTCAGGGGATTTACGTATTGGTTACTTGCCTCAAGAAATAGAAAATCTTCCCACTCTTTCCGGTGGACAGAAAAAAATCGCTCTACTTGCGGACTTGATATATTCCAATCTTTACGATGTATTACTGTTAGATGAGCCAGATAATCATCTGGATATCGAAAATAAAGAATGGATGATCAATGCCATTAAGTCATTTAATGGTTTGGTTATTCTTATTAGTCATGATCGTCACGTTCTCAAAAAAGTTACTACTCACACCTGGCTGGTTGAAGATCGCGAAATTCGCACATATCCTTTTGGCTTTGCCAAATTTGCGACAGAATACGACAAAGAACAGGATGCCTTAGAGCACCTTTTTCACGTTCAAGATAAAGAGCACAAGAGACTAAAGGAATTGGTTGAGAGATTCAGAGCCAAAGCGGCAAGCGGTCCCAAAGTGGCTCGCTACTATCACGCCCTAGAAAAACGTCTGGCTCGTTTTGAAGCGGAAATGGTCAAAGATCCCAAGATAAGAGACGTGCACATCGAGCTTAAAACCAGCCTTTCCGGCAAACAAATCAAAAACAAACTCGCCATTATGGTTAAAGATATCTCTTTTGCCTATGGCGAAAATCAAATTTTTGACCAAGCTGAGATGTACATTGAAGTGGGTGAAAAAGTCGCGCTCGTGTCTGCAAATGGAACAGGAAAAACCACTTTAATAAAACTAATCCTTGGTATGCTGTCTCCAACAGAAGGCGTCGCCAAAACCGGTGAGAATCTAAAGGTTGGTTATTACTCTCAAGAACACTTGGAAACACTCCCATCAGACGGAACACCCATTGACTGTTTCTGTAGTCGCTTCCCCATAGCCGATTATGAAGCGGCCGCAGTTCTACGAAAGTTTTATTTCACCAAGCAAACCATCAAGTCCAAAGTCTGGACACTCTCTGGAGGTCAAAAAGCCCGTCTACAACTGGCACTATTCTTGTACACCAATCCAGACATCTTAATTCTAGATGAACCTACCAATCACCTGGATCTTAAGTCTGTTGCCGCTCTCGAAGAGTTTCTTGTCGATTACCCAGGAACAATTCTTCTTATTTCTCACGATCACGATCTTCTAAACAACATCTGCGACATCTACTATGAAATCAAAAATAAGAAAGTTTTCCTCAAGACGAGTAATCTATAAATTGATACAATAGACGCATGCATACGGTCACCGTTTCACCAGATGAAGTCAGAAAAATCGGCAAGCTTGCCAATCTTAATCTTCAAGAAAACGAAGTCGACCTTTTTGCTGGTCAGTTCACCAAAACAATCGAGGTTGTCAACGAACTCAACGAGATAGATACTTCTTCTATCCCGGCTACATATCAGGTCAATGGACTAACAAACGTTACTCGAGCCGACGAAGTTGATATGTCTCGTGTCCTACCTCAAGAAGTAGCTCTCAGGGAGGCCAAACACACCCAAAACGGTTTCTTTGTTGTCAAACGCGTTATTGACTCGGATGCCGAAGAACTCCTATGAAACAGCTTCACGAACTCACCATCAAAGAAGTCCACGACGGTTATCTTAATCGCGACTTTACCTGTGTCGATCTTGTTCGTCATTTTTTGAATCGAATAGAAAAATACAATCCTAAACTAAATATCTACCTTAGTCTCAACGAAAAGGCTCTCGAAGAAGCAGCTGCAGTCGACAAAGAAATTATCGAAAAGGGGATCACCCGCCCTCTTCTAGGTATTCCTTTTGCTGTCAAGGATAACTTTCTCACCAAAGGTATTGTCACCACAGCCAGTTCCAATATTCTTCGCGATTACCTTCCGCAATACGAATCCACTGTTGTCGAAAAAATCAAACAAGCAGGAGCCATAATCCTAGGTAAAACCAACATGGACTCTTTTGCACATGGATCAAGTACCGAGACCTCGGACTTCGGCACCACTCTCAATCCTTGGAATCCGGAAAAACTTCCAGGTGGTTCTTCGGGTGGTTCTGCCGCGGCCATTGCCGCTCAGCTTGCGACAGTCTCTCTTGGATCCGAAACTGCCGGTTCTATCCGTCAGCCGGCCGCCTGGTGTGGTGTTACCGGTTTCAAGCCTACCTATGGTCGTGTTAGTCGTTACGGCATCGTGGCCATGGGCAGTTCTCTAGACTCTCCGGGTCCCATAGGCCGATCAGTCGAAGACTGTGCCATCGTCACCAAAATAATTGCCGGTCAAGACGCCAAAGATGCCACGACTTCTCCTTCTCCGGTCGATAACTATCTTGAAAGTTTGGGCAAATCAGATCTTCGGGGAGTTCGCATCGGACTGGTTAAGGAATACCTTTTGCCAAATATGTGTGAGGATGTCAAAAATCTTATTCTCAATGCCGCCGACAAACTTCGCCTTCTTGGGGCCACCGTTGAAGAAGTCTCCCTCATGGATCCTCGTTTTGCCATCGGTGTCTATACAGTAATTCAGCGTTCCGAAGTCAGTTCCAATCTCGCGCGTTACGATGGCATTCGCTTTGGCCACGATAGAGACACTATTTGTGAAGAGACCAAACGTCGCATTATGCTTGGTACATACACTCTTTCCGCTGGCTACTACGACGCCTTCTACAAAAAAGCCCAAGCTGTCCGTACCAAGATCGTCAACGAGTTTACCGAAGTTTTTAAAACCTACGATGCCATTATTGGCCCGGTTTCTCCTGGTCCGGCGCTTCCAGTTGGTGCCAGTAAAAATCAACCCATGTTTGGCGAGATGGAAGATATTTTAGTTGAGCCCAGTTCCATTGCCGGTCTTACTAGTGTCGGAATGCCCTGTGGCTTTATTGATGGACTACCCATCGGGCTCCAGATCACCTGTGAACAATTAAACGAATCCAAAGCTCTGGAGATCGCTGATTGTTACCAAAGGCACACCGAGCTCCAATTATTTCCCGATCTAGACAAAACCTTATGAAAACTACACCCCTAATCGGTCTTGAAGTTCACGTTGAGCTGGAAACAAAATCCAAAATGTTTTGTGGATGCCCTGCCGACCATTTTGGCCAAGAACCAAATACCCAAACCTGTCCGATCTGTCTTGGTTTGCCCGGTGCCCTTCCCGTCCCCAACGAAAAAGCCATCGAATCTTGCTTAAAGATCGGCTTGGCCCTCAACTGTCACATCAACGAATTAAGTAAATTTGACCGCAAACAATATTTTTATCCTGATCTTGCCAAAGGCTATCAGATCAGTCAGTACGATCAGCCTTTCTGCTCCGATGGCTTTATTCTTCTCGACTCCGGCAAAAGGATTGGGATCGAACGTGTTCACATGGAAGAAGACACCGGTAAACTTCAGCACACGATTATCGATGGTCAAAAAGTCACTCTTGTTGACTACAATCGTTCCGGCGTTCCTTTGGTGGAGATCGTTTCCCGCCCAGATCTTAGCTCATCCGATGAAGCCAAAGAGTATCTCAAAAAAATTCATGAGATTGTCAAAGCCATTGGTGTGTCTCATGCCGACATGGAAAAAGGCCAAATGCGTCTCGAACCTACAGTCAATGTTTGTCTCGAAGACGAAAATGGCACTCGCTTTACCCCTCTTGCCGAGATCAAAAATATCAACTCCTTTAACTTTGCTCAGCAGGCCATTGATTTTGAAATAACCCGTCAGATTGATGAGTTCGAAAAGACAAATATCGAAAAATCAGCGACCAACAAAACCACCCGAGGTTACGACGCGGCCAAAAAAATCACCTTCCTTCAGCGAACCAAAGAAGAAGCCAAAGACTATCGCTATTTCCCCGAACCGGATATCCCTCCCTTCATCATTGAAAACGAATTGATTGAGAAACTTAAAGGTGAGCTGCCCAAGCTTCCGGATCAGGTGATTGCCGAGCTAATTGATCTGGGTATAGAACCAAAGTATGCCAAAATAATTTTTGGTAACGACAAAGCACTCGAAGCAATTCGAAGTTTCCAAAACGACAAAGAGATCGATATCGGGAAACTCGCCAGTCTCATAGCCAACAAAAAAATTGATTCAAAAGGGGATATAAAAGGGGACTACCAAAAAGCTACCAAAGTAGGGAATACGGATACTGGTGAACTTAAGGACGTAGTCGAAAAAATCATGGCCGACAATCCAAAACTAGTAGCCGATTACAAAGCCGGCAAAACCAACGTTGCCGGTTTCTTCGTTGGTCAAGCGATGAAACAAACTCAAGGCCAAGCCGATCCACGTACTCTCAGTCAAGTAGTTACCGATTTATTAAATCGATAATATGCCAGAAGGATATATCAATATTGAGGGTCAGGATTATCAATCAAATCGCGAAGTAGCTCCCAGCCACGTTTCATTTGCTGAGAATAATCAATTCATGGCGGTCGATATCTTTAACGAAACCTCAAAAAAGTTACAGAAACGTTATCTATCCGGAAAAGATCTTAGCAATCGTTTTGACTCTTTAATTTCAATAACCACCGAACCAATAGTAATCCAGAATCTTATGGAAGGTAACTTTAATCTTATCAATGCGCTGATTGAACAAGACAAAAAAGGATAGCCGATTGATATCCTGGTCTTTCTAGACAAATCTGCCAGAAATGGTGAATATCTCTTTCATCAAACTTGCCAAGAACTTTTAAAACGCCACGAAATACCAAAATCTGCCGTTTCCCAAAATATCAGATTCATAAATATTAGTAAGTATGATCGCCTTAAGGAAGGTGACTTCAATAAAGGCCTATTAAAACTAATTCAAGAAAAATTCAATAAAGAAGACTTTGAAGGGAAAAAGGTACTTATAGTTGACGAATATGTATTAAAAGGAAAAACACTAAAATCGAGTATGAAAGTCATAGAAGAAACATTCGATGTCAAACCGAAAGGAATTCAATTGTATACATACTGCCCCGTGTGGTATGGTTCCCCAATAGGGGTACTTGGTGTTTCAGAAATCGGCGATGAAAATGATTCAGGAAATTTTGCGGATTTTAGCGACCTAGATGAGAACTTGATTTTGAATCTAAATAATTTAGTCAAACGTCTTGGACCGGAGAAGACGATACCCTTGTTTAATAGATTAAATTTACTAAAGTCACAGCTATTAGATCCAGATAATAAACTTCAAGTGATTCAGAATACTCTGAGAAGGCTTCATATTTCGGATCTTAACCCCGAAGAAATAAGTTTAATTCAACAGCTTCCCTTTGAGCCTTCAGGTAAAAATATTTGGGAATATTTTCATAACACAGGTGGTTTTATTTCGCGAAGAATGAAGGGAGAAGAAAAGATCGAAAACTTCCGTCTTTACAGGAATGTTCTTAAAGATATTGTTACCGAAAGTATGTATCGTCGTGACTTAGCTAAAGACTAAACCACTTGAAAATATTCGCGTCACCCCCCAAGATAGGTTAGTACAAAAAATTCATGCCAAAGTTTACTCACCTTCATGTCCACACCGAATTCTCTCTTTTGGACGGTCTTTCGAAGATCGGTAAGCTGGCGGCCAAAACCAAAGAGTACGGGCAAACACATCTTGCCATCACCGATCACGGAAACATGTATGGTGCCATAGAGTTTTACAAAAAGGTAACCAAGGAAGGGCTGACCCCCATTCTTGGTTGTGAGGTATATGTGGCCAAAAAATCTCGTTTCGATCACGAAAAACAAGACGCGAACCACCTGATCCTTCTTTCGGAAACCTTTGAGGGTTATCAAAATCTAATGAAACTGGTGACTCTCGGACAGACCGAGGGTTTCTACTACAAGCCCCGCGTCGACAAGGAAATTCTTGCCCAATACTCAAAAGGATTGATTGCGACAACTGCCTGTCCAGCCGGTCGTATCCAAAAACTTCTCGTCGAAGAATCGTACGAATCTGCCAAAAAAGAGCTTCAAGAATACGAGCAGATTTTTGGTTCCGACAATCTTTTTCTTGAGTTACAAAGACATCATTTTGATCGCTTTGCCACCTCCCCAAACGTTCCCGCAGAAATCAAACCGAAGTTGTTGGAGATGCATGACAATCAAATCAAAGGAGAAGAAGGTCTCATTAAACTTAGTCGCGATCTTGGCTTACCGCTTATTGCTACCAACGACAGCCACTACATCGAAAAAGATGATGCCGCCGCACAAGATGCTTTGGTCTGTGTTCAGTCTGGCAAAATGCTTAGCGACACCAATCGTATTCGTTATATCGATACACCTGATTTCTATCTCAAATCTCCAGACGAAATGTCGGCAGAGTTTCCAGATCTTCCGGAAGCCATCACCAACACTCAGAAAATTGCTGACCGCTGTAATGTCAAAATTACTTTAGGTGAGTGGTACTTTCCCAAAATTAAACTACCCAAAGGAAAAACAGCCGGACAAGTTCTTAGAGAAAAAGCCTATGATGGTTGCAAGGAACTATTTGGTTCTGTTTCGGAAGAACAAAGTCAAAGGCTAGACTACGAGCTGGAAGTAATCGAGAAAAAGGGTTACTCTCCGTATTTTTTACTGGAATCCGGCATTGTTAACTACGCCAACGACACCGGTATCTATACCAATACCAGAGGTTCGGCCGCCGGTTCCCTTGTATCTTACAGTTGCGGTATTACGACAGTCGACCCCTTACGCTTTAGACTTCCTTTCGAACGTTTTTTAAATCCCTTTCGTCCATCTCCTCCTGATATTGATCTCGATGTCGCCGATATTCATCGTGATGACTTGATTCACTATCTAGCCGATACATATGGCAAAGAAAAGGTAGGTCAGATTTGCACCTTTGGAACTATGAAGGCTCGTGCCGCAGTTCGTGATATTGGCCGTGTCATGGGTATGCCTTACTCCAAAGTCGACATGATCAGCAAAACCATTCCCGAAGGTAGTCAGGGTTTCCCCATGACTCTAAAAAAAGCACTCGACACCACTCCGGAACTTCAAAAGATGAAAGACTCAGATCCGGAAGTCAAAACTCTCCTCGACATGGCCCAAAGAGTCGAAGGAAACGCTCGTCATATTTCAGTTCATGCCGCCGCAGTTATTGTTGGTCCGGATGATCTAGTCAAATACACTCCCCTTCAACAAGAAGCGGGTGGGGGAGACCGGATCATCACCCAGTATGAAATGCATGCCAGCGAAGATGTCGGTCTGATTAAGCTGGATATTTTAGGAATTTCCAACCTGACAATTCTAGCCAATGCTGTCAAAATTGTTGAGGCTCTTCACGATGTAAAGATTAATATCAAAAAAGTACCTCTCGACGATAAACTAACCTACGATTTACTGGCCAAAGGTGAAACCTTCGGTGTCTTTCAACTTTCCGGATCCGGCATGACTAAGTACCTCATGGATCTGCACCCCGAGCGTATCGAAGATCTTATGGCTATGGTGGCTCTGTATCGCCCTGGTCCTATGGGATTTATTCCTGAATATGTTGAGAGGAAGCGAGACCCTGCTAAGGTCAAATATTTTGTTCCTGGTCTCGAAAAAATTCTCGATCAATCATATGGCATCATCACCTACCAAGACGATGTTCTTTTAATGGCCATCGAGTTAGCAGGTTACAACTGGGAAGAAGCCGACAAGTTCCGCAAAGCCATCGGAAAAAAGATTGTCTCGGAGATGGAAGCCCAACACAACAAATTTGTCGATGGTTGTGTCGAATATGGACACATTCCTCGAGACAAAGCCGAAGAGCTATTCAAACAGATCGAAACATTTGCCGCCTATGGTTTCAACAAAGCCCATGCCGCCTCATATGGCATCGTGGCTTACTGGACTGCCTACATCAAGGCTCATTACCCGGTTGAGTACATGACCTCTTTGATGTCCGTTGAGGCTGGGGACACCGACAAAGTTGTTGCGGCCATTTCCGAGTGTGAAGTTCTTGGCATTCGCGTTCTCTCTCCAGACATCAACGAGTCACGAACAGACTTTACTGTTGTCGATATCCCGGAAGATCAAAGACTGTTAGAAGGCCGGGCAAAAGACACTGGTAAAGCAATTCGTTTTGGCTTATCGGCTATCAAAAATGTTGGTGAATCGGCAATAAAAGCCATCATCGAAGCCCGCAAAAAGGCCGATTTCAAGTCTTTTACCGACTTTATTTATCGAGTCGATCTGGCCAAAGTTAATAAAAAAGTAATTGAGTCATTGATCAAAACAGGGGCTCTCGATCGTTGGGGAAATCGGGCTCAACTATTATCTGCTCTGCCCATTATTCGCGAAAACGCCGTAAAGATTCAAAAGGGGAAAGATACCAGTCAAGTTGGCTTGTTCTCTACTGTCGCTCACGAGGAAGACACCTCCGACCATCTCCCCAAAATCTCCGAAATACCACTTGATGAGAAATTAAAGCTCGAAAAAGACCTTCTTGGTTTTTATCTTACAGACCATCCCGTAAAGAGAATTGTTCGCATCGTTGCTAATCAGATCACTCACAAAATCAATCAGCTAGATCCCACACTTCACCTAAATCAAACAGTGGTCATTGCCGGTGTTGTTTCAAAAGTTCGTTTGGTAAATACCAAGAAAAACAACTCAAAAATGGCCTTTATTACTCTTGAAGACGATACCAAAAATATCGACTGTGTCATTTTCCCCAAACTGTATGCCGAAAACCCCTTACTTTTTCTTGAAGACTCAGCCTTAATTATCAAAGGAAAGGTCGATAATCGCGACGACAAATTACAAATCGTTGTTGACTCGGCTACCCCAATCGACACCAAACGTAGTCCCCAAGACATGCTTCATGAAATCTTTATAAAAAACGGTACACCCAAAGATCGAATGGAAAAGGTAAGTGCCCTCCTCAAAGCACATCCCGGAGAACATGAAATCACGATTGCCATTGAGTCCGGCAACAATCTTAAAAAAATTGTTCTGCCATACAAGGTCGATTTCACCCCAGAGCTAGAAAAGCAGGTGGAAAAAACGCTCTCGGACTGATAAAATAACTCGCATGGCAAATCAAATCAAATGGCAGGATAAAATTGAGTTCTCCATTGGAGACACAATCAAGGTTCAACAGACCGTCAAAGAAGGAGATAAAACTCGTACCCAGGCCTTTCAGGGCATCGTCATCGCTATCCGTGGCGAGGGTCAGGGGAAAAACTTTATTGTTCGCAAAATGGCTGTTGGTGCTATTGGCGTGGAAAAAATCTTTCCCGTCAACACTCCCACAGTTACAGGTATCGAAATAGTTAAAAAAGGCAAGGTTCGCCGCGCTAAGCTCTACTACCTCAGAAACTTACTTGGTAAAAAGGCCACCAAAATTAAAGACGTTTTTGTTAGCAAAGGTCAATCTGCTTCGATTGAGGTAGTTACCAGTGCTCCCAAATCCGAGACCGAAAACAAGGAAGAAAAAGTTCGCCCCGAAACATCCAAAGTCAAAAATGCTCCCAAAGTTGAGGTTGTCAAAGAAAAGAAAGTTAAAAAAGGTCCTAAGAAAATCGTTCGTAAAGAACGCACTTTTGTTCGCTAAAAGCAAATACAATTATCAAACAAAATACCCGGATAGCCGGGTTTTTTGTAATTATCTAACTTTCTGGCCAATGGCAAACCCCACGATAGCCATAAACACAGAAACAGAAATTCCCCAAATAATGTCAATTACAGCCACAAACCAAGGAAAACCTTTTACCGTAGCCAAGTTTGTTAAGTCATAAGTGGCATAGCAAAACATTCCAAATAGTCCTCCTAGTACCACAGCTCTCATCAAAGAGTTATCCTTCAAAGCAGGTGCTACCGCAAAAATAATTAAACCCACCACATAGCTCAAATAAAAGATTCCAGCTGCAACCCAGTTTGGTTTGTCTGTCATCAAAAAACCTAAATGTTTTGCATAAAATCCTTTAGCAATCACTGTCAACCACAAGCCATCGATCAAAAGATACACCGGTAAACTAAATAAATATATTTTTATGTACTGTAATATCCCTAACATAAAATCATTATAGCAAACCCCTTTCAGCAATAATTCAGCTTAAAAGTATAATGTATTTGCATGAGAATACTTGTTGTTGAAGACGAACACCGCATAGGCACTTCCATAAAGAAGGGTCTCGAGCTGGAAAAATATGCCGTTGATCTGGTTTTTGATGGCCGTGATGGCTATGATCTGGCATCCACCGAAGACTACGATTGTCTCATTTTGGATCTTATGCTTCCGGGAATGGATGGTATCTCTATTTGTAAAAAACTTCGTCAAGAAGGAATTCATACCCCAATTCTTATTCTTACGGCCAGAAGCCAAACAGAAAACAAAATTGAAGGCCTAGACTCTGGCGCCGATGACTATCTCACCAAACCCTTTTCCTTTGAAGAGCTAATTGCTCGGGTTCGAGCGCTTATCAGAAGACCCAGCGGTGTTCAGGGTACTGTTCTCAAAGTCGCCAATCTGGAAATGGACACTGTTACCTACCACGTCAAAAGAGGAGATAACAATATTCTGTTATCCAGTAAGGAGTACTCCCTACTTGAATATCTAATGAGGCACTCTGGCAGTATAGTCTCCAAAGATCAAATTGTTTCTCATGTTTGGAACTATGACGACGATGTTCTTCCAAACACAGTAGAGGTATATATCCGTAAACTACGTCAAAAAATTGACCTTCCTTTTCCCAAAGAAAAAGCCCTAATTAACACAGTCCGTGGATTCGGATACAAAATCGAAGAATAATGTTTCAAAAAGCGCGCGTCAAACTCACTGCTTGGTATCTTTTAATTATCTTTTTTATCGTACTTATTTTCAGTGGCTCTATTTACAGTATTCAAATAAAAGAATTGGAAAGATTTGTCGGCAAAGAAAACTCTCGTTTCGAAAGACAGTTAGTTTTGCGTAATGCTGACTTACCTGCACCTCCTTACATTGACCCATCCACTGTCAGTGAAATAAAGAACAGATTGCTTACCAACCTTCTAATTCTTGATGGTGCATTATTGCTTTTATCTGGAGTCGCTAGTTATTTTCTAGCTGGCAAGACTCTTTGCCCAATTAAAGAGATGATTGAAGATCAGGATCGTTTTATATCCGATTCTTCTCATGAACTAAAAACACCGCTAACCTCCATAAAAAGCGCTTTAGAAGTCGCCCTTATGGACAAAAAACTATCTTTGTCAGATGCCAAAACTCTAATAAAAGAAAACATTGATGATGTCAATCGATTGCAAAAACTTTCCGAGTCTTTGATTCTTTTGTCTCGCAAAGGCACCAAGCAAAAATTAAATCATGAAAATATATCTGCCAAAGAAGTTATCTCTATGGCGCTTGATCAAGTTGGGCCTCTAGCCACTAAAAAAAGAATCACTCTCAAACCACTTGCCAAAGAAATCATCTTTTCTGGTGACAAAGAGAAAATCAATCACCTTTTAGTAATTCTTTTGGATAACGCCATCAAATACAGTCCCCAAGATACAAAGATTATCGTCAAATCTTGGAAATCAAAACACTATGTCAACTTTTCTGTCAAAGACCAAGGGCAGGGGATCAGTGAAAAAGATCTACCCCATATCTTTGATCGCTTTTATCGTGCAGACACTTCAAGGGCCAGTTCCAAAATTGCCGGTCACGGACTTGGTCTCTCTATCGCCAAGATGATTGTTGATCAGCATGGCGGAAGGATTTCGGTAAAAAGCGAGGTAAAAAACGGCACGCTATTTACAGTTAAGCTACCCCAGAAGTCTGTCTAGTCGATATTTAAGGTTAAATTCAGTTAATCTCCATAAAATTCAAAATATGAATCTACGTAATCTTTTTGGGGGACTTAAGAATCGAATTATAAAACTCCCCTTAGTCTTCAAAATAATTATTCCTTGTGCTCTATTGGGAGCAGGCTATTTTGGTGTTAGCCAAATTGTATCCGGCCAATCAGCTCAAAATCAGTACGTCACCGGTACCGTGGAAAAAGGTGCCTTAATGACTACTGTGTCAGCATCAGGAACAATAACTTCTGGAGCAATTACCTATGTAACAACCGGTGCAACCGGAACTGTCAGCAAAGTCTATGTCCAAAATGGAGATACTGTCAAAAAAGGACAAAAGATTGCCGATATTGCTCTCGATGATACAGGACTCGAAACACAAGTCACAGCATGGAACAACTATCAGACAGCCCTAGTCAACATAAAAAATGCAGAAAAATCGAGAGTAACCGACAATATCACCGTAACCCAGAAGAAAGAGGCCATGGAAGATGCCGAAACAGCCAAGAGAGATGCTCACTCAGGAGGCTGGAATCCTCAAACCCGCCAACCTTATACCGAAAACGAGCTTGTCATTGTCGACAAGCAATATGACGAAGCTATTGCAGCCTACAATGCCGCCATAACTGACGACTCAACCTCCGATACAAATATAGCCCTCAAAAAAGCCGAGGCGTCAGCCGCCTACAGAAACTACCAAAAAGTATCTTCTTCCATCTACGCTCCAGCCACAGGAGTTTTGCAGAATCTTACCTTGGCCGTTGGAGTAACTGTAGGCACTTCTTCAACTAGTTCGATCACTGTAAGCACAGGAACTAACTCATCAGAAAACTCTCAATCCGTAACTTCTGTCCAAATTGGAGCAATCAAAAATCCCGATGGTCAGTACCAGGCAACAGTAAGTCTGACAGAGGTAGATGTAACTACCGTCAAATCAACCCAAAAAGTAACACTCACCATGGATGCTTATCCAGACGCTACTCTCACCGGATCAGTACTGGCTGTAAATACAAGCGGCTCGGTGAGTTCTGGAGTTACCTCATATACCGCCACAATACTTTTAGACAATACTACTCTCGATCTTTATACCAACATGGCCGTTAGTTCCACGATTATTACATCGTCAGAAGAAAATGTTCTTTTAGTCCCCACAACAGCTATTCAATCAGATGCCGAAAAGTCATACGTTGAAGTCCTCAAAGACGGTAAAGTGACCCAAATAACGGTCGAGATTGGCAACTCCAACGACTCTCAAACGGTGATTAAATCCGGTCTTTCCGAAGGCGATACTATTATTACCTCAACAATTTCATCTTCTTCCACAACCAAATCTTCTTCCACCAAGTCCTCTTCAAATAGCTCAACCGGGACAAACGTCTTCAGTGGAAGCGGCGGTATGGGAGCGGGTATGACAGGAGGTCCTGGCTTTTAAATACTATGGCAAAGGTCATTATTGAGGTAAAACATTTATCAAAGGTTTACCGTACTGAGTCACTAGAGACAACAGCCCTCGACGATGTATCATTCAAGATAGAACAAGGGGAGTTCGTCGCTATCATGGGCCCATCAGGTTCCGGAAAGTCCACTCTTATGCACATTCTTGGTGCTCTCGATAAACCCACATCAGGTGAATATATTCTCGATGGTCACAACGTCGAAAAACTCAATGATGACGAGCTATCGGACATCCGTAATAAAAAAATTGGCTTCATTTTTCAGGCGTTTAATCTCTTGCCTCGTACCAGTTGTCTCAAAAATGTCATGATGCCCATGGCCTATGGTGCAACTCCCAAAGAAAAGAGAGTCGAGACAGCGCTTAAACTGCTCAAAATGGTCGGTCTTGAGGATCGTATCAATCACACCAGCAATCAAATCTCAGGAGGTCAGCAACAGCGTGTGGCCATCGCTAGAGCTCTTGTTATGAACCCTTCATTACTTCTGGCCGATGAACCAACCGGAAACATTGCCTCAGTTCAGGCAGAGGAAATCATGGCCATCTTTGAAAAAATAAATGATGAAGGTAACACTATCGTGATGATTACCCACGAGCCTGATATTGCCGAGCATGCCAAGAGAATCATTCTTATCAAAGACGGCAAGATCGTAAGCGATAAAACAGACCATCGTCGCCATCGTGCCATTCAAAAATAATATGGATATAAAAGAACAATTCATCGAGAGTATTGGAACATTAAAGCTCAACCTAATGCGTACAGGTCTGGCCATCTTAGGTATTGTCATCGGTATTGGTTCAGTAATTGCTCTTGTTTCTATCGGACAGTCCAGTCAAAAAGCAGTCCAGTCAAATATTCAGTCCCTTGGCTCAAATCTCTTGACCATTTCCCCGAGCAGATCATCATCAGGTGCAATTCGAGGTGCAGCCGGGTCAGCTACCACTCTCACCAGTGCCGATGCCACAGCCATCACCAACTCCACATCAATTACCACTGTCAAGTATGTCTCTCCGGAGTACTCAGGTAGATCTCAAGTCGTAACCGGTTCAAACAACACCAATACCACCATCATCGGAGTAACCCCTACATACACCTCAGTACACAGTCTTACACTCGACAATGGTGTCTTTATCACCACCAAAGATGTTTCATCCACCAGTCGAGTGGCAGTTTTGGGGCCAACCGTCGTCACCGATCTTTTTGGGGACAATGCCACAGCGGCCACGGTAATCGGTCAATCAATTCGTATTGGAGGAAAAAGCTTCACCATCGTTGGTGTCACAGCTTCCAAAGGTGGAACCAATGAAAGCCAAGACGATCGTATTTACGTCCCCTTAAGCACAGCTCAAAAACTTCTTTTTGGTTCAAAATATCTAACATCTATCGCGGTCGAGGCAAAAAGCGAGGAAGATATGGACACGGCCGTTACCCAAATTGGATACTTGCTCATGGACCGGCACAAGATCACCGATACCAGCAAGATCGATTTTCGTATTCAATCCCAGCAAGATATTCTTTCTACTGCCTCTTCAGTCACCGGTACTTTTACCTCCCTACTTACAGGCATTGCGGCCATCTCGCTGTTGGTTGGCGGCATCGGCATTATGAATATAATGCTTGTTACAGTTACCGAGCGTACTCGAGAGATTGGTCTGCGAAAGGCTTTGGGTGCTAAAAAAAGTGTTATTGTTCGTCAATTCCTCATGGAGTCAGTCATTCTCACCTTCGTGGGTGGTATCTTAGGTATCGTTTTCGGTATTCTTGCCTCATATATTTACTCCACCGCAAACGCCTCAACTTTCTATCTCTCTCCATCATCAATTGCTCTTGCCTTTGTTGTCTCTGCGGCTATCGGTATCATTTTTGGTTGGTATCCAGCCAGACGTGCCTCAAACCTTCAACCCATCGAAGCCTTACGTTACGAATAGTCAGCTAGTATTCAGGTAAACCCTCTAAACTAGCCTTAATATGAAAAAAACAATTCTATTTTCCGCTGTTATTAGTTTTGCCGCTCTCTTCCTCGGTTTCTTTGCCGGCACTACCTATCAAAAAGGAAAGTTGGCAGCAACTCGTCCAGGTATCAACCAGCAAGGCATGGTAAATGGTACTCGTACCGTTTCCGCAAACACCGGCAACCGTAATGGCGCTCCTGTATCGGGGAAAATTATCAAGCTCGATGCAACTAGTATTACGATTCAAACCAGTGATGGCAGTAACAAAATCGTACTTATTTCCGACTCTACCAAAGTAAACAAAACAACCCAAGCTTCAAAAGCGGATTTAAAAGAAGGAGACGAAGTCATGGTTATCGGCACCACAGATAGCACTACAGGCAGTATTTCCGCCCAAACAGTAAACATGGGTACAAATTACATGGGAAACCAAGGCGGAAATGGAGTAGGCAATCAACCCTCGGTTACAAAATGATTAGTATTTAGTGCACAAAAAGCCGGAATTTTTCCGGCTTTTTGCTATAGAATATCTCTGTGGAAACACCAACATTTATATTTATCAATGGCAAAAAAGCATGTGGCAAAGACACCCAGGCCGACCTTCTTGTTAAAACCCTCGGTGATAAGGCAATTAAGCTATCTACAGGAGAAGTCTACCGAAAAGCCAGAGACTACGATCCGGAGTTCGTTGAGTTTAGGCCAATTATCGAACCCTATATCGACATGGTCGACAATCAAGGAAAGTATTATCCGCCAGCAGTGGCAATGGAAATTGTCGAAAAACTTGTTGCCAAGCGAATGGCCGAAGGCAAAGAGATCTTTGTTTTTACCGGTTTTCCCAGAAATCTAGAGCAGTTAGAGCTTACTGACGCTTTGTTAAAAACCATCGAAGGTTCCCTTAGCTATCACTTGTTTTTTGATGTTTCCGACGACTCTATCAGAGAAAGAGCCAGAATTCGTACGGAAACAGCCACAAGAGAGGGGATTAAGCAAAGACCAGAAGATCAGCTTGAGTGTGTAGAAATGGGTCTTGATACTTATCGAGAAGAAACATATCCCATGCTCCTTAAGCTAGATCAAGAGAGAAGACTGATTAGTATTGACGCCGAAGGTTCTATCGCCGATATCGAAAAGGAAACATCTTCATATTTTCCGAAAGAACGATGGTAAAATCCATCAGCACATTCCCATAATCAAATAAACAAAAGGAGATCAAATGAGAACTTGGGAAATTGAATCAATTTCGTATATCGGTGGATTTGGATCAAGTATAGCCAAAACAGATCCACGTGCCCCATATTCATGGTATATAAGAGAAAAAAACGTGATCTTAGTCACAGGATCCTCTTTTACATATAAAGAGGTTTCGCTTTTGATGAAACACTTTGGTGTATTCGATCCCAAAGATCTAAATGGAAAAACTTTTGAAAGTGAAAAGGATTATGCTTTAGAGGCTTTAGAGCTCTTACTGCTCGAAACCCTTCTAGGGAGAAAATACGTTCCTCCGACATACGAAGAAATACGCAATCGAGCAATATCCTCGTTAGCCAAGATGGAAGAACCGGATTACTCAGATGTCGACGGCCATACGGTGATGAAAGCCTTTATGGATGTCTGGCCCGGCAAGGATCCCGACGAAAAATGGTTCGCCGATTTCTGTCAGAAAATCAAAGATATCAGTGGCGTCATCTTACGCAAAGCTGATCCAAAAACTTTTTCTGTTGGTATCTTGGGTCCGGCCGAGTTTCTTGAACTGGTAAAAGAAGATAAGGTTCAAAAAGTCATTCTTGGACCTTACGGTGATCCAGTTACATTTATAAAATAATTTGTTTACCAGTCTCATATCGAGGCTGGTTTTTTATTTTTAATCAACAAAAAACCGAAGGTTTCCCTTCGGTCAAACAAATTTATAACTCTCTTCTTCTATCATCTTTCATGCCGAGCATAACGAGTCTTGGGTTGGCTATGATCACTTTGTCATCGTTATCAACCTGAATATTATTCAAATACCCAATCAGCATTATGCGGTTTAACACGTACCACAAAGTTTCGAATCTTTGGTTTAAGTACGCCTCTGTCGTGTCCTCATTTGCGTCAAGATCAATAGAGATAGTATCAATTTCCTGGTCAGATACACCAAGTGAGTTATTACCAATTATTTCTACATCAAACTCCATAAACCATTTTCCTTTTGGGGGCATAGTTCCTCCTTTGTCAATTTGCTAAGGGAGATTATATCAAAGAGTATCGTTATACGTCTTTCCAAAACAATTAGCTCCTTTTTCATATCCGGCCTTTATAGCCTCTTTTTCGGTGCAAAACCATTGATCGCCATCGTATAGTTGAACAATGGTACTGTTGTAATTTGCACAACCAGGGAAATGGTATGTTGGCCTGGAATCACTTTCACGTCGGTTATTCCCTTTAATCACACACTTTGGATTATCAATATTTGTGAGCTGAGTGCATTTTGCTCCATAGATTCCTCGTTTGTCATTTTTAGCTTCCGCTAAAGCTTTGGACAAATTATCCGCTCTCGTATCTTCATTGTTTCTCATCACTGCCATTCCTGCCTTTAGTTGTTGAAAAGCGACAGATCCATCAATGTTGTACACCAAACCATAAAGTCTATGACTGCTATCTCTATAAACAATTTTTATGTAAAGTGGAGACTTCTTAAGTATTTTCACTAACGAAGATGTTGCCTCATCGGCCCCGCATCTCCCGATTTCAGGTGCATCGATTCCCAAGATTCTTATCATTTGGTTATCTGTAGTTACAAAAGTGTCACCATCCACCACTCTTTCAACAGAATATAGAGGTATTTTTATTCTATTCCCGAACCCTAATCCCAGTGCTCCAGCTGTCGCGATCGTTACTACTCCAAAAGCAATTTTTTTCTTTAATCCCGATCTCTTCTTTGCAGGTTTTCTCACAAAATAATTGTATACTTCCCATATTGGGAAAATACATATGTTTCTCCATTCACATATAAATTGAAATGAAATCAGTCCAAATATATCCAAATTCAAAAAATAATAACGCTTGTCTACAATCTTGCGTAAAGAGCGTATTAGATTACTTTAAATTATCAAGAGAATTTTCTAATGTTGAAAAATCTACTGGGTATCACGAAGACTCGTTTAGTTGGATACCAAAAACAGTTGTTTGGTTAAACTCATTAGGATTTGACGTCTGTTTTTACAGCGAAGGTGATTACGAAAGGGTAGCAAAAGAAGGAATAGAATATTTAAAAGAAATAAAGGGGACATTCTTCAATCTAGAAAATGAAAGGGGCGACTATAAATATATGAATGAAGTACAGGACGCAACAAAAGAGATGCTAAGCAAAGATTTGTGGAAAAAAGAAAAGTTCGATGATTCTCAATTATCCGAAGCGTTAAAAAATGATAACTGTCTTGCTATAGGTAAAACCGTGCATCAATGGCTAGATGGATACATTGAGACAATAAATCCATCACAACACTGGATTATATTAATTCAAGAATTTTCACCTGATATTTGGCGTATTAATGATCCTGGATTACCACCAATTCAAAATAGAACAGTATATAAACAAATAAACGGGATAAGAATTGTTGGGGAAATATTACTTATAAAACACATATAAAAAATTCCGACAAGAAAACTATTTTTTTTAATAGTCAGCTATAACTGATACATACGCACCATTAACACCATTTTTTAAGGTTAAATAAGACAAATTTGACATCATAAAAAGAAAGGAAATTGTGTATAATGATATAGTTCGATATATTTATTCCTTCATCATCTCCTTAGAATACAGCTTGAATCGCTTATATTCAGCTGCGTTATATACACCAAACACTTGTAGAAAGAAGCGGAGGACATCAAAATAGGCCACATAGCTTATCGTCAACACCTTTTCAGCATCCTCAGGCTTGGAGTCTATATAAAAAAATGGGTCTGGTGAAACAGCCGTTCCACTCATATATCTTAGTAAGCCAGACATATTGGCATGTGTAGATTGGGAGAAGTAAGGATAAAAAAGTGTATAGTACTTTTCCGCACTTGTGTTCTCAGACAAAGTTCCAAGTTTTTCAAGATATTTGTCTATAGCAATAGTTCTGGCATATAAATTGGGCAACTTCATAACAGGTTTGTCCTTATGTTTTTTTTGCGACTTCTTTAGTAGTTTAGTATTTTCAAAAATGAACTTGTCCCAATCATCTGATTTCTTAATTTTTCCAAACTCTAGATTCCAGGAAGGATATTTCTCCCATAAGGTTTTATGATTAGTCGCATATTTAATTGATTCAATGACCAAATCTGATAGAAATAATCTAGCTTTATCCTCAGATCTGCTCGAATAGATAAATCTGAGATTAAGCCATATTTCTAATTGAGATCTAAGTAAAGATTCACCAGGTTTTTCATAGGCAGGTTTTGAACTCATAAGTTTCAAATTGCTTTCAGAATAACTCTGCATCGCTCCCATCATAAAATATAAAATCTTCTTTCTTACTCTAGTCCTATTTAGATCCAAGGAAACTGAGCACAGTTTTTTGTATCCGTAAGTTACTATCTCGTGGTATTCTGCGACTAATTTTTTCTGTTTATTATTAAACTCAAATGTCATAGTCAGTTTATAATGACAGCATTAGAAACTTGCTTTACATCAGAAATTACCTTCATTATCTGTTTAAAAAGATCGTTGTAATCCTCGGTTACAAGATTGTGAAAGAAACAATTAATCATAGTTATTTCCAACATAAGAGTCATCATTAACCGATTCAAAATTGTTTCCATAAATTCTTTATCGAATTTGGGTCCTAATACCAAAGTAGTAACAGCGGTATTATTCCTTGCACTGTCAAATCCGACTTCTCTATGAACCATATTAAAATCCATATGAGAAACGTAATTATTGTTTTTGTAACCTACACGGTAAACAAAATCTTGAAAAAAATCTAGTGAATTGGTGGGAAATATTTCTTGATATATATTGTTTTTGTCAAGCCATTTCACTAAGTTTGATCTATCTCCTTCAAGTTTGCCTAAAGAAATTTTATCTTCAACCCAATCCTTTGCTTTATCTGGGTTTTTAGAGAAATAGCACTGGGCCAAGAAACATTCGATTACTCTTTTTAATACGGCTTCGCTGTCCCCGATATATCCCTTTGACAATCTATCTTGAGAACTAATTACACTTTTAAGAGCAATCGAAGCTAAAACAGAAATGGAATATTTATCATATTCGTTTTCTTTAACCAATTTACTTTCACCGATTAGTTTGAGAAGTGACTCTAACATCAAAACTTGTCTTTTAAATAACTTTATTTTGGACTCAAATGATGCATTAAACTCCTTTTCTACCAATTCTTCTTCTTGGTTAAAAATCATGACTCATCATATCACTCAAAAATCCATGGGCCAATACTACACTCACTGGAATCGATCGCGAATTTGGAGAAAATCAACTAAATATCAGTCGGATACATCAATACAACAAAGCGACCCGTGAAGGTCGCCTTGGCACAAACTGGAACTAGTGAGCCATCTGGGACTGGGACCCTTACGTCGCTATAACTGTCTCATTTCTGAGGCTAAACAAGACAAATAAGACACCTAAAAAGGACAGTATAATTTAGGTGTATCGATATAGACTGATCTATTAAGATAATCACTTATATAATATAAAAATGATAGTCTCTGATAACGATAACTTGGACACCATAGAAGCATTGTCAGACAAGAAAGATGCTGTTGTTGGACTATCGTGGCGTGGAAACAACTATAAAATTGGAAAAGCGAGTTGGTCGATGAAAGGACTGTTTGTCTTTAGGTCTGAATTTCATGGTAAATCTGAAATTCCAATGATATGGGGGAAGGCAAGTCTAAAAGACCATAAGTTTAAATTATATGAAGGCCAACAAAGTGGTGATCGTAACGATTTGCATATAACACTCCACCCGCCAGATGGAGACATGGGAGGGAAAATGCATGTTAGGTCAAGCAACAAAGAGATATTGCCAGAAAACAAGAGATCAATTGATTGGTATCCAGTTATTTCACCATTTAATCTTTTTCATCTCTATACTCCACCTCTTGATGTATTAACTACCACTACAGAAAAGATCAACTTTTTGGTACCAATTCCGGATCATTGCACAAGTTCAGTGGTGATGAGAGTTGATATACTACCACCAAGCAATAAATTTCAGGCACCTCCAGCCAGTCTGGTTGCGTTCACTCCACACTTTATTGCGGAGTTGATGTTTACTGTTGTTCCGGACCGCCTTCAAGCAACATTGCTTTGGCCATCTGGGTCAGATTTAAGTCTATAGTCAAAAAAATGAGTAATAGTAATAAAAATAGTAATAAAAGAAGAGGAAATCTAACAATATATATATTCCCTTATTTATTTATTGATAAAGAAATTGAACTTTCTGGTTATAAGCTCAAACCTTCTTATACATCTATTGTTGCGAAAGAATCTTCCCGAGTTAGAGGCCATTTAAAAAAGATTGCTAAATCATTCAAGCTTAGGAACACAAATTTCATTAATCAATATACATTTGGTTGGACTACAATTCATGACAAAGCAGATTGGGTTAAGCTAAAAACGTTTTTAGATAAATTTTCCACTACGCTTCGATATCAAGAATTGTCAGACGACAAGAGTGGTTCAAACTACACAAATTTTGATTACGCTGTTTTCGAAATAAATAGACCGATGTCCACAAGAAAGTTTGAGTACTATCAAGGAGTTTTTAATGGAAAGTCAACAATTCAAATTAGCTATCCAGAGACAAAATTCTGTCCCAACTTTGACATTCGACCACATTTAGTAACTGTCGAAGGAAAAAGCGATGTGTTCAATCACATGTTTCATTTTTCCGGTATATATCATTCAGGGGACGAGATTGCTCGGTATCTTAGGGCGTTTGACTGGTTTAACCGATCTTTCAAGGTTGATCCAGAGGTCGATGATCTGGAAAGATTTACTAGTTTAGCAGTTGCCTTTGAAGCACTATTCAATTCACCGTCTGAAGCGATTCAGGCTACATTGTCATCAAACATAATGGCATTGTTGGGGGAAACACCAGAAATGAATCATTGGGTGAAAAACTTTTACGAACAACGTTCAAAAATTGTCCATGGAAAGGAGGAACCTAACACTCTATACAGAGGTAGGAATTCAACTGATGAACATTTAAATCATATTAGCTTCGCCAGAAAAATATTCACTCGGTGTGTGAGAGCAATTTTTATTTCAAGAGAACAGGTCTACGCTAAGGATTTACAAGATGAACTTATATCAAACGAAAGCCGACTAAAGGAAATAGCTGAAAAAATAAAGGGGAGAAAAACAATTAAGGAACTTTATGAATCAGGGTGTCTCCATGTAGTCGAAGCACTTAGTCAAAGAGATGGATCTGGAAAAAGCGCTGATGTAATAGAAATTGGCAAAAAACTTCTTCCAATGGCTATTCCTATCGTTAAAAAGGAGAAAAAACCTGGACTACTTAAATTTATCGAGGGTATAACAAGCAATTCTGGATTAGATAAAGGTGAATTGGCAGTTAAATACAGCGATTTTCATAATGATTTTAGTTCAATATATTTTGGCGATATGCACAAAGTTGAAAGCAACATTAGTCTACTAGTACTGAAAGGGGCAATTTATAATTTTACAAGTTACGCGTGCTGGAAACTATTTAGAGATGCCTTTAGTAGATAGTTTTAGTAAATATAAATTTGAAAAAACCACTTGATGTATATTCCAGCAACCAAAGTTACCCAACCTTAATCTCCAGCACCTTATTCTTCACCTCATAAACTTCCCTAAACAACCTATCCACAAATTCAACCGCCTGATCAGTCCTCTTATCAAAATATCCAATTACCTTAGTAAAACCTTCTTCCTCATCTACTCGAAAAGTAAAATGTTCCGGCACTTTGAGGATCGTAGGAATACCTGTTCTAGTAAATGGATACTTAAAGTAATTCATGTCGGTGAGTAATCCAATCACGGTGTAGTAGTACTTCCTCAAGCCATTTCCCTTTACTAAAGGTATATCCATCTCCAGTCTGCCTTTCCCAGTCCAAAACTGTACAAACACATTGTCGCTCTCAATTACTACAAAGTTACACCCCGACAATGCCTGTTCTAAAACAAACTTAATGAACTTCTTGCCCCATCTCTTTCCTTTGTACTTAGCTATCTCTATTTCCACCTCATCAACTAAATCGTCATGACTTTTTACAACAAACTTGAACTTATTTCCCTCCTTAACAAAAGACAAATGTTTCTTCGTCCACTCACCGCTATGAACAAATGCTTGAATCTTAACAATTAAATTGCCAACCAAGACTAATAATTTTCTCAATCCTTCAAATACAAACTTTACAAATTTCTCCCACCAATTTGTATTCATCAACTTGTCCCACATCCCTTTATCCATTCACTTTCAATTTTTGTATCTCACCATATGCCGGTACAAATACAAACTCATCACCACTGGTCAGATCGAATGCATCATCAGTTCCTAGCAAGTCTGCTTGTGAAGCAGAGAATGTTTTAAAGATAATCTTTGTGGGGAACGAAGTCATCAGTTTAGAGAACTTCCTCTCAATTAGTGGCGATGCAACAATCAAATGCACACCAACCAAATGACCAGAATTTAGTATGTTTTCAATACCATAATGACAATCTTCGTTATATGCCAGTCTGCTAGAAGTACTACTAACAACACAAATAATTCTAGGCAGTGGGGGATTCCCTGTTTTTCCATAAGCGTCAAAACTACTCACACCTGTCTCTTGAAGAATTCGGAATCTTCTTTCAATCTCAGCACTCACCCAACCAAGTGCGTTTTGGACTTTGCTCTGGTCATAAATTACCGGAGTCAGCATGTGAGGTGAGTCAGCAATTGTAGAGTTCGAAAACAATCTAGTATCATCACTCACAATCAGCTTAAGTGCATCTGGGCTATATGTATTAGTTAGAAATTCCAGTTGCGATTTAAGTAGTCCAATCGAGTTACACATTGGGCTATTAAAAATATAGATATGACCAAGATTGTCCAGTGAAGCAGAAATCATTCTCTTTTTCTCCATTCCCACCGGAATCATTATTCCCTCCACATATAAGGCTTCTTTCTGTAGATTTGACATAACTGCATCTGCAATCTCTTTTGGTGCCCACTCCTTCTTAATATCCTCTGGAAATACTTCTTCTGGTCCAACCTCTTTTCCATCACTTTTTATAAATTCATCAAAAGAGCTAATAATCACTTCTCTAGGTTTATTCCCCTCGGATCGTCCTAGAATTCCTGCTTGTTCAAGTTGATCCAATATTCTCGCGGCTCTTGCATACCCGACCTCTAATCTTCTCTGTAATATCGACGCCGAACCTCTTCCTTCCAATATTATCAATCTCGCAGCTTCTTCAAATTTCTCATCAACATCAAGCAAGCTCACGTTATCAGTTCTTACATGAATCTTTCCATCACTAGTTAGGATGTATTTGGACATATCCATATCTTACACTTCAAGCACAACAAACCTCTAGTAATTTTATACAGAAAGATACACAATACCATTACAGTGACATCACGAATATTAAGAAAAGTAGGGACATCTTTACGGGTTCAATTTGGAGTTAGACCCAAGCTCAGTAGATTTTTTGGGATACTGTTTAATTGGAAGCTCTACATCTGGGTATATTTAATATTCTGGTGGTACTGTTCAAAAACTAATTTCAACTTCGAAGAGTCAAATAACTTTTTTGAAATTCTTGCCTATTTCTATCTCCCAATAGCCTTATTTATCATATCCTTCAAATTACTCAGAAAAATTTCTCGTTTTTTCTCAGTCCCGTTGGGTATTGTAGGGCTGATATCCATTCCTATAGCCTTCATCTACACCTCTCCAGACGTAAATGCCTCTGTGTTAGCAGCGGATCATTATCGTTACTTCTTCAGTCTTGCACTTCCAATCGGACTCGCGAGTATATTTGTAATAGCCTTGTCAATTCCAGCCTACTTCAAGCTCATCTTCAAAAAACCACAGTACTTTATGTTCTCGTTTGTTCTTTTGGTTTCGCTTCTTTACATCTCTACTCTTGAATACCGCCTGTATTCTCAATTAAATGGATATGATAAATTTTTCTGTTCATACCAAGACACAAAGACAAAGATTTCACCAAAAGTAGTCAGGATTATCGGCTCGTATTCAGAGGGTTCAGGTTTCTTCATAGACCAAACTACAGTTATTACCAATAGACATGTAGTAGAAGGTGAAGATTTTCCAAAAATAGTTCTTCCAACAGGAGAGTTCATTACTCCTACAAAGGTAGAAATGTCCAAAGACTACGATATTGCCATCATTACAATAAATATAAACGAGCCAGGGTATGTTGTTAATGGAAATAAGGCAAAAATGGTTTCTGGTGAAGAGTTCCTATCATTTGGCTATCCATTGGGTTCAGATATTAAGGGATCACCAACAGTTCTCCCTATTCGATACGTAGATGTTCGTGTCATGCCACAAGATAAGGCGGAATATTATCAATTCTCTTCAGCTCTAGTATCAGGAATGAGTGGTGGACCAGTATTTGACAAGTGTGGTGACTTTGTCGGCATAAATACAATGACAACTTCGGGTACTTCACTAATTATTAGTGGAGACACTTTAGATACCGCAAAGTTAGCTACCAAAGAGGAACCCAAAAAAATAAAGCTAGAGCCAGGTGCATCACCAAAGGCATCAGTTTATGCCTACTACTATCTTCTAAAAGCCAGAGACACTCAGGGTTGCTACGATCTTTTGAGTCCATCCTACAAAACCAAATCAACCTATGCAGAGTGGACAGCTCGCTTCCCAAATGTCATAAGTGTTGAGGTGTTCCGTGTTGAGGAAATCAAACCAAATCTAGTTTATGTCATGTTTGGCATGGCAGAGTGGGTCAATGGCGAACAGATACGAAAAACCTACGAGGGAACTTGGGAAACTGTCAAAGACGGCAGTACCTACCTACTTAACAAGTCATATATTCTGGAACTCAAAAGCCTTTACGATTCCCAAGGTCCAGAATTCTTCCTTAACCCTGAAGTAAAGAAATAACATCGGCACCGCCAATGTCTTAACAATTCCAATTATTATTAATTAAGTACCACCGCCTTGCTCATAAATTCAATAATGTCAGGGTCAACAATGATGTCCTCCTTCTTGATTGGAGCATTAAGATATATTCCTTCTAGCGAGACACATCTACTGAGTGCAACATATGTCTGTCCGTGAGCAAACGCACCACCTGTTAAATCAATTGCAATTGTTTTATATGTTTGCCCTTGTGATTTATGGATTGTTATAGCCCAAGCCAATCGTAATGGTAATTGCTTAAAAGAACTTACAACTTTTTTGTTTAGCTCTCGATTATCTGGGTCGTATTCGTATTGAATTTTGTCCCAGTTTGCGGGTGTGATGGTGTGCTCAACTCCATCAATGTTTACGCGAACCACGTCTTGACTTAATTTTGTAATTACGCCAAGTGTTCCATTTACCCATCGCCTCGGTTTCTCAGTGTCATTTTTTAGCATCATAATTTGAGCACCAATTTTAAGTCTCAACTTCTTTTCAGTTGGAAACGAATTCTCTGTGATATCTCCCCATATTTCAGCCTCATATACCTTTTCTTCTCCAGGGAGTTTATCTAAGTTTTTATGGTTGATATACGACACAGTTTCATTTGTTCCTGCCAGAGTTACATATCCATCAGTAGGTTTATCGGCACGAGAACGTTCGTTAAGTGCCTCTAAGTCAATTTCTTTAATTACACCTCTCCTTACGGCATCCAATATTCTTATAAATTCAGCATCTTTCTGCCGAAATACTTTTTTAAGTTCATAGGTTTGCAGATTAGCTTTGTTTATTGACGGTGCGTTAAAGAAATAGTGTCCACCAAACTTATGATTTAAGTATCTTTGTAATTCGCCATCACTTACGACTGGAGGTAATTGATACAAATCACCAAACATTATCATTTGGACATCACCAAACGGCAGAGTATTTCCTCTGGATATTTGCAGTTTAATATTCATTGCCTCCATCAAATCAGCACGAACCATTGATACTTCATCAATAACTACCGTATCGATATTTCTCAATAGCTCTCTGGTTCTGTAATCAACCTTGATATCATTAAAATCGATATCAAATGGCATCTTAAAAAGTGAATGTATTGTCTGGCCACCAATATTTAGAGCAGCCACTCCTGTAGGAGCAACTACAACAACTCTTTTTCCAGTATGGGTAACAAAATATTTTAATAGTATGGATTTACCAGTGCCTGCTTTTCCAGTTACATAATAAGCATTATTTGTCGTTTCTAGTAAGTTAAATATTTCAGATTGCTCATCACTAAGATTAATGCTGTCAATTTCCTCATGCTTAACATTTAGTTTCTTAGGAAATTGACCTGATTGTACAGATTTGACTGGATCAGGAGTGCTAACCTCTCTACCAGACTTATCTGATTTACCGAGAAAATATCCGACTAATAGAACTCCTCCCATGAGGACTAGCCATTCCATATTATTCTTTTGTCCCAGTGTCAAAACTTAGCTTGGGTAAGCTATTTACAATGTCCACTGTTTGAACACTTAAATTAATTACACTCAGAAGCAAATCAAGAATATATCTGGGATTTCCAACTTCCTTCGCCCAATCATTTGGATCATTAACTATTCCGCTTTCCTTATCCGTTTTAATCTGATATTTCTCGACAATCCATTCAATTGCACTCTTCCCATTTACAACATACTTATAAGCAATTTCGGGGATATTCTCAATCTTTATTTGATTGTTAAATATTATTGTGTCACGTTGTCCCTTCTTAATGAATTTGAGTTTCTCAACAAGATAGTTATTGTGCTGTGTCCCGCTCACCCTAACACCTTCATATGGGGGAACTTTTTCGTAGTTTACATGTAGTTCTCCCAATTTTCTACCTGCTTTACTAAATTTCTTGAAATCACTTATTGTTTCAACAAGGGGAATTTTAGGTGACATTTTTTTTAAATCATTTGCAAACTCAATTCGATAGTCCATGCTATGAAGCAGTCCATATATGTAATAAAAGATATCTTCTTTGCTGATTTCATTATCAGAATATTGTGTTTGTGCTTTACGCAAAACGTAATCACTTATACTATCTCTCTTGTTATATTCGTTATTCTTTTCTAAATCGAAAAGAGAAGGAATATTTTGTTCATTCTTTTCATAGTAATATAGCGGAAAAGATTGATTATTCATTAACGTATGGAAGTCAGTGACAACATTGCTCATTAATGCAGAAAAATCCTTGTTTGCTCCTGGTCCTGTGGTGCAGATCACAAGATTACTGCTCGTGGGGTAGGGAAATAGCTTCGGTTGTAAGTATCTGCTCCAGCTTAAATTTTTATTGAAATAATAATGTTGTTTCGAGAATGGGCGATATAGCGTTGTATAAATATCAGCACTATTAAAGGTGTGAACTACAGATTTATCAGCATGTTCATACAGCCTACGATCCCATTTGATAAGTTTAGAATCTTTATTAACACTTTTCTCGACAGATACTCTATGATTTTTTTGCCTCATCACTTGCAGCTTTTTTGCCTCACTGTTATAAAAGGAAATCATTCTGGTTAGTTTATCTTCCAGCTTAATTTCGCTGAAGTCGTAAACCCATGCATCGCGATGCGTAATAACTCCAGCAGAATACAGATCAAAGCACGAGTTCTTATTTTTAGCTTTTGAACCAAGCTCTACATAAGTATCAAAAATGCTATGACGTTTGTTTATCCAATCTCCCTCATTGTTTGGATTAAGCGTTTTCCAGACTAATTTTTGATTTGATACTGTCTTAAAATCAGATATAATTTTCAGTTTTTCTTCCCGACTTAGATAGTCTCCAATGTCGTGATACAAAATCTCAGCTTTATCGTTATGTTTGTTTGGATTTTTGACTAGTAGTGTGATAGAAATCGGTGTACGAGAGCCACTTCCGAATATTTTCCCCCCCTCGCGACGAGATTCTTCTCCATTTGTTCGTTGGTTACCTCGAAGATTAAAGACATAAACACTAGTAAACTCATTTTCAATTGTTTTTCTAAATCCAGAGGTAGCTTTTCCGTCAAGCCAGGCTCCATTAGAAACAAAACAGATAATTCCACCATCTTTATCAAGGCGATCAGTGGCCCAGCGGAACGCCTTAATATATGCATCATATAGTGATTGCTTGAGGGTGTTATCGGTGATTTGAGATACATATGTCTGTCCGATTCGGTTTTCTAGTTTTGGATAGCTTTGATTTTGTGACGCGTCATTTGCTGAAGTTTGGCCAACCGAATATGGTGGGTTTCCCATGATCACTTTAAGAGGTGTATTTTTCTGACGTTCAAGTCTCTCTGAGTTTTCTGCTAACGCATCACAAAATAATTTTTCATTGTCGCCATCTTCACTCAGCTGGAAGGTGTCAGTAAGAACAATACCTTCAAAACTCTCATAGACATCTTTTTTAAGCAGATCATGATATGCATTTTCAATATTTACTGCTGCTATGTAGTAGGCAAGTAGTACTATTTCATTAGCAAAAATTTCTCCCTTGTATTTTCTTTCAAGATCTTGATGCTTTATTACACCAGTCTGTAATAAGCGAGTAATAAATGTTCCTGTCCCAGTGAATGGGTCGAGAATATTTACATTCTCATCACTCAAGCTACGACCAAATTCATTTTGTAACACATCATTTATGGAGTGGATTATGAAATCAACCACCTCCACAGGTGTATATACTATGCCCAACTGCTCTACCAGTTTTGGAAATGCAGTCTTAAAAAATTTGTCGTAAAGCTCAACTATTATTCTTTGTTTTCCTTCTGAATTATCAATTCCCTCTGCTCGTTTTCGAACTGATTTATAAAACCCCTGAAGAAGCTCTGCATCAACATCTTCGATAGCCTTTGTTTCTATAGCATCAAGTGCTTTTTGCATAGATATGGACACTGCATTGTTTGAAACAAAAGAATACCCTTCAAACAATGCCTCAAAAACTGGTTTTGTGATTATGTGTTGCGACAACATTTCAATAGCCTGCTGTTCAGTTATCGATGGATTTATATTTTTTCGTAGACCTCGAACAAATTCACGGAAGCCCATGTGCGCAGAGTCATCTTCGTCAACTATCTTCGTGATTCTTACAATCTGCCTTTCAGCTATGTCTGCAACACTTTTTGCCCAGTTTTCCCAATATTGACGATCACCAACTTTTTGCACCATTTTCGCATAAATAGCATTTTGGAGTTGATCAAATTGTAATGCTAGCTGAGAACCCTTGAGTGCCTTTTTTGATTCGTCAGAATCATTAAAAGGATCTCCATCACCATCTGGATCTGGCCTTCCGATAATAATTTGTACTGGACGATTTTTGTTTAGATCGATCTTATTTACAATCGCGTTAAATCGGTCATCATGTGCACGTAGTGCGTTTAATACTGTCCAGACAACCTTATATCTATCATTATCTTTCAGAGCATCTTCAGGTTTAACATCTGTTGGGATAACAATAGGAATAATAATATAACCATATTGTTTACCTGGACTTTTTCGCATTACTCGACCCACTGATTGAACTACATCAATTTGGGAGTTCTTTGCCGAAAGGAACATAACAGCATCGAGAGTTGGTACATCAACACCTTCACTTAAACATCTAACATTTGTGAGAACCCGAGCCTCTTGGGAGTCGTTAGGCTCTGCCTTTAGCCAAGACATAAGCTCATTGCGGTCAGTCGCAGACATAGATCCATCTATGTGTTTTGAGTTAAGGTTTACTAGTGTTTGTTGTTTTAGTTCCGGAACTGATTTTGCGTAAGTTTCACCAATTTCATTAAACGAATCAGTAATTTTTTTGGAAATCTTTATGCTCGAAGTAAATGCCACGGCACGTCGCATAGGATCAGGGTCATTTGTGTTCACAGTGCCCTTATCACTAATAATTTGTTTTGACATTGCATTTATACATCCAATCAACTTTGAAGCATCATCAACACCGATTTCGTGTTCAGGATTCTGGAGTATTTTTTGGACCTCTGGAGTTACATCATTTTCGGAAAGAGTAAGGATTAAGACCTTGTAGTCCGACAGTAAATCTCGTTCAACTGCCTCACCAAAGCCAATGCGATATATTTCTTTACCATAAAGTGCCTCATCATCCATTGAGCACAACACAGCAGATGTTTCTTCAGCTTTTCTCTTTGACTCTTCACCATATAGTCTAGGTGTGGCAGTCATGTATATACGCTTATCTGCATTAATGAAAGCATTGTCGTGTACTTTGACAAATGATGATTCATCCTCTCCGGAAATCGTTACTCCAGTAGTACGGTGTGCTTCATCGCATACAATAAGATCAAACTTTTGGTACTTACTCCCGATACTTTCAAGTCTCTTCTGGGTCTGGGAAATTACATCAATTGACTGATATGTGGAGAAGACAACGGTCAGGCCTTTCTTTTTTGCCATTTCAAAATACTCAAATTGTTTGAGAATGTCTCTCATGTTTGTAGAGGCGGGGATAGCTAAGTCAACTACACTGTAGGTGTCGGTGTCTTCATTCTTTTTTTTGTCTTTTGTAATTTCCGAATCAGAACAGATTGCAATAGGATTTATTTCTTCTGCGGCGTCACTTGTCCACTCTCGAAGAGATTGTCCGAGTAAGGCGATCGAGGGGACTAAGAACAAAATAGTACCAGTGTGATTTGTCAGTTCCTCTGCAATCTTTAGACTGGTAAAAGTCTTGCCTGTGCCGCAAGCCATGATTAATTTTCCACGGTTGTCATTCTTAAAATAGTTTATGGCTTTATCAAGGGCCTCTTTTTGGTGATATTTAAGTTGCTTCTTAGGAGTTCGTGCTTTCTCACCATACATTCCTTCACTTATTTTAGACCAGTCAACAGATGCTTCCTGTAAGTCAGATAGATTTATTCTGGTTACCGGAGGATTTTGATTTTGCAACGATTCGTTCGCATTTGAGGACCAATTATTTGTTGTAGAAACCCAAAGACAGTGACTAAATTTGATCTCTGCTAATTGTTCATCCTTAAAACTGCGACTCGATGTGGCTAAGAAAGTATCGACCTCCTCTTTATTAATGCGATTATCTTCTTGATAACATTTGCATTGTATTGCCCAATATTCACCTTCAAATGTTTTAGCAACCAAATCAATTCCTACATCTTGGCCTCCAAATGAGGAGCGAAAGGGAAATTCACCCCAAAGCCATATCTTTTGTAGGTGGGTATATTTTGGGTCAGTGTATAAATATGCTTGAATAAGCCTTTCAAACTTAAATCCCTTATCTCGCTCAGAAAATGATTCAGACCTAAAACGATCCAATATTTTATTGAAAGTCATAGTTTCTATTGTAACTCTATTGATGAATAACTGGCATATAATTTAGCCACCACCCGAAGAGTGCATATAAAACACAGGAGTCGCCTTGTCTAAATGAAAATCACACCATCTAAACTATATAACTACCTCCAGTGCGAACATCGTATTTGGCGTGATGTGTATGGCCCAAAGGCCGAAAAGAATCCAGATACAAATCCCTTTGTAGAAATGCTTTGGGAAAAAGGAGTCAGTCACGAAGAAAATATAGTGGGCAAGCTGGGAAAGATTCTGGATCTCAAAGAAGTAGGGGAGAAAGAAAGAGAAAAAGCCACTCTAGAAGCCATGAATGCAGGAATGCCACTCATTTACCAAGGAGCTATTCGCCACAGCGAGCTCTTTGGCATTCCGGACCTCTTAGAAATACAGCCAGACGGTACCTACCTACCAGTCGACATCAAAAGCGGTATGGGAGTTGAGGGAGTAGATGAGGAAAATGATAATGAGGGAAAATACAAAATACATTATGCGGTTCAACTCGCTCTCTACTGCGAAGTGCTTATCAATCTCGGTTTTGCTAAAAAACATTCTGGTGCCATTATCGATATTAACTCCGAGAGAACTACATACGACTTGGATAAACCTATTGGCACAAAAACACCTCAAACTTACTGGGACTTTTACCAAGAAACAAAAGTAATGGCAGGGAAGCTCTTAAATAACGAAATAAAAAACAAACCAGCATATTCCGGCAAATGCAAACTTTGCCCATGGTACGCAAGCTGCAAAAAATGGATAAAAGAGAGTCATGACCCAAGTATGATCTTCTGTCTCGGTAGGGCCAACAGAGATATCCTAGAAAGAGATTTGGACATTGAAAGCTACATAGATTTGATTGACCTGGACATCGACACACTATTGGCCAAAAAGAAAAAAGACAAAAAGTATTTATTTGGTTTGGGAGAGGCAAAACTCACAAAGTTTGTTCAAAGATCAAAAATCATGGAAGTTACAAAAAGTCCCGTCATTTACGAAAAAATGAACTTTCCCAAAACAAGCTACGAATTATATTTTGATATTGAAGACGATCCCACCCAAGCCTTTGTCTATCTTCATGGTGTATACGAGCGCTCTCCAAAAGGGGAGAGGTTTATAGACTTTACTGCATTAGACAAAACCGACGAATCAGAAAGAGAAGCCTGGAGTAATTTTTGGCAATATATTCGATCACTACCCAAAGACGACTTTACTACTTACTATTATTCCCACCACGAGAAGACAACCTATCGCCGCATGAGAGAAAAGTATCCGGATGTGGTTACTGAGGAAGAACTTGCTTGGTTCTTTAGTGAAGAAAAAGCAATAGATCTATATTCTGTAGTTTCCAAACATACCGATTGGCCCTTGATGAGCTACTCTCTAAAAGAAATTGCTCAGTATCTAGGCTTTAGCTGGCGAGACAAGACACCCTCCGGCGCCATGTCTATTGAATGGTTTAACCACTATCTTGAAACCAAAGACAAGGCCGATATGGACAGAATTCTTCTGTATAACGAAGACGACTGTGTAGCTACCATGGTTATCAAAGACTATTTAGATAAACAAGGACAATGAAGTCAATGCTTATCCTCGAAGATGATTTGGAGACGCTCTCGATAATTTTTAGAGTATTATTCGAAACAAAGATAGATTTTGCTCCAGTAGTTTTTTCCACTTATGAGCAAGTCGAAAAGATACTTAACCCTAGTGAACTAAAATTCGACATAATTCTTCTTGACCGTGATTGTGCCATGGGCGGATCTTTCCATGCATTAGATTTTGAAAAATTTGGAGTAGATAAAATAATTGGAATTTCTTCTGTCCCACCATACAACGAGGAACTTCTAAAAATAGGCGTAAAAGTTGTGATAAACAAGGAGTATCAAGATTTGGAAAAGTTCGCGGCAGAACTCAAAGACCAAATCGGGAAAAAGTACGGTCAAAATTAATATAATTAAGTTATGACCGATGAAAAATATTTTGATATCCAATTTACCGATATTTCTCTACACACCCAAGAGGTAAGGAAACCTGTTTCATTTGGCAGAGCTATCTCCAAATCCATATCTACTGGACAACAGGGACGTGCATTTATGACTAGAGATAATGTTAAGCTCGATGAATCGACAGGGAAAATGACGTTCACAATTCCTTTTGGTCCAGAAATTACTCAAGCAATAGAAAAAGCCAATAAGCAAGGAATGACCATCCGGATAATTATGCCAAATGGCATACCCTTTCTTCTTGGAGAAGACGTAAAAGAGCGCCTGAAAAAAATACAGAAAAAATCAGTATAATTAAATTAGTGGTGTAGGAATCACTCATTTCAGGAATACCTGATAGGAGATGGCTCCAAAGCTATCGAAGAGGCCTCGCCTCGGTCGTGCCTACCTCACAGAAACTTATCGCTTCGCGTTGAAGCAGGTTTTTGTGAGGTAGGCATTTTTTATTATCAATTACTCAAAAAACATGAGTAAACAAATACAAATAACCCAAGTTTTCATAAAGGAACTTAATCCTGCGGCATACAACCCCAGGAAGCACGATAAACAATCAGCTGACCAGTTGAAAGAAAGTATTACCAAATTTGGATTGGTCGATCCAATCATCGTCAACGAAGCTCCAGAAAGGAAGAACATTGTCATCGGTGGTCATTTCAGGTTAGAAGTCGCCAAAGAAATGGGCTTCGAAACAATTCCTGTGGTCTATGTAAATATTCCCGACATCGAGAAAGAAAAAGAGTTAAATCTCAGACTAAACAAAAACACAGGTGAATGGGATTGGGGTTTGTTAGCCGATTTTGATTCTGCTTTTTTGGATAGTGTTGGTTTCTCCAGTGAAGAGTTAGATCAAATCTTTGAGATTGAAGACACACCGGAACAGTTTGATCTCCAGAAGGAACTATTGAAGATGGATATCACCAAAATAAATATAAAGAAAGGTGATATTTATGACCTCGACGGAAGCAGATTGATGTGTGGAGATTCCACCAACGATGAAGAATGGCTCAAGTTGATGGCTGGGGAGAAAGCAGATATGTGTTTTACCGATCCTCCATACATTCTCGACTATCTAAAAGCTAAACGCCACGGAAAAGCGGTAACAGGATTCGGAGCTAAAAGAGATCGAAGATATTTGGAAACCGAAAGTCTTCCGTTAGACTTTACTGAAAAATGGATGAACAGCATCGCCAATATTCAAAAGGAACATTTCTCCATCATTGTTTACGAAAACTGGAAGAACCTACGAACCATTTGGGGGGAAATGGAAAAACATTGGAAAGTAAAAAATATGATAATTTGGCATTTACCCAATCGACATCAAGGTTTCTCTGCTAAATATAAGTTCTTCAGCAAACATGACATTGCCATGGTTGGAGCGTCAAAAGAAGTGGATATTCAGTACAACAACGAGGAAGAACAAGACGGACTCCAGCAAGAATATGAAACCGCACTCTACGCCATATCTGGCAAACCTCAATGGGAAGGGTATGAGAAAGGAAAGAAAACACAACCAACAGATTTCATTGAGTTTAATGCCTCAGATGAAAAACATTCCGGCCAAGGTGTGATCTTCGGCACCAAACCAACCGAGATATTAATTCCATACATCAAAGTTCTTACCAAGCGAGGTAACCTGATTGTCGAACCATTTGGTGGCAGCGGGTCAACCTTGATTGCGGCTACCAAAATGAAACGTCGTTGCTATCTCATGGAGAAGTCTCCAGTCTACGCTGAGGTTATCAAAAAAAGATGGGAGAGACTCACTGGATTAAAAGCTAAACAAATCACATGAACACCATCGAAAAACGTCAAGAAGAAAATAAAAGCAAACTCATCGAGTTGTTGCAAAAGACACCAATTGTCCAAGTCGTTTGCGAAAAATCAGGGGTTAGCCGTGCCACCTACTATCGTTGGCGGTCGGAGGATAAAAAGTTCAAAGAGGAAAGCGATAAAGCTCTCAAAGAAGGCATTGAGATGATTAATGACATGGCCGAGTCGCAGTTGCTTTCATCGATAAGAGACAAGAATATGACTGCCATCATCTTCTGGCTCAAAAATCATCACCAGTCATACATTCCCAAGTTGGAAATCTCTTCCGACCAGAATCACCTGCGTGATGATCTCACACCTGATGAAGAGGCAATTGTAAGAGAAGCACTTCTGCTTTCAGGAGTCATAAAAGAAAAACCAATCAAAGAAAATGGAAAAGCAGAAACTTTTTGAAAATATCATCGGTAATCCAGCGGTAAGGCAATCAGTAACCTTTGGTTCACATTATTGGTTTTTCCATACATATTTCTCTTCTTTTGTTAAATACGAAACCGCTCAGTTCCAACAGGAAATATTTCGTTTAACGGAGAATGTCGATACTAAAACACTAGCTATTGTTGCCTTCCGTGGGTCAGCCAAATCGACCATAATGACACTCTCATACCCGATCTGGTCAATCGTAGGTGCGCCACAAAAGAAATATGTTTTGATCGTCTGCCAAACCCAACAACAGGCTCAGCAAACTTTATCAAATATAAAAGCGGAATTGGAGTTAAACAAACTACTTTATACAGACTTTGGAAGTTTCGCTTCCAAAAAGGGAGAGTGGAATAGTGAGAGTTTAGTTTTGGATCGATACAATGCCAGAATTACCGTAGTTTCCGTTTCACAAAGTATGAGAGGTATTCGCCATCGCCAATACCGTCCAGATCTCATCATCTGCGATGATATCGAGGATATGCAGTCGGCTAAGACGAAAGAAGGAAGAGATAAACTTTGGCAATTTGTAAACTCGGAGCTTATTCCTTCAGGAGATCAAAACACTAAAATTGTTTTCATCGGTAATCTCGTCCACGAAGACTCTCTAATGATGAGGATGAAGAAAGCCATATCCAAGAAAAGAATTGACGGAATCTATAAACAGTATCCCTTGATGAGGGGAAGCAAAATCCTTTGGCCGGGGAAGTTTACGGACAAACGTTCAATTGAAAGATTGAGAAAGAAAACTGCCAGTGATTCCGATTTTCTTCGGGAGTTCATGCTTAAAATAATCCCCGATGGTGATCAAGTCGTTTTACCGGAGTGGATTGCTCGATATGACTCCACACTTCCAATCGATACAAAAAATCTGAGGTGTGCCGTCATATCTGTCGATCCTGCTATTTCCGAAAACCAAAGGGCAGACAAAACCGCAATCGTAATATTCCTGATGTATGGTTACCACAAAGATATCCAAGTGAAGGTAATGCCCACAATGGTAAATAAAAGAATGGGAATGCCGGAAACAATCAAAATAATTAATGATCTCCGACAATCCCTTCTCCAATATTCACCCTTAGTTTTAGTAGAAGATGTTGCTTATCAAAAAAGTTTAATCCAAATGTTGGAAACCGAGAGCGTAAACGTAAAAGGAATAACAATCGGTGGAAATGACAAAAGAAGTCGACTCTCACTTACCAGTAGTTGGATTCAAAACGGTAAAGTGCTTTTTCCAGTCCATGGAGCCGATGAGCTAATCGGACAGATTATTCATTTTGGGGTAGAGCCACACGATGATCTAGTTGATGCTTTCACTCTCGGTTTTTACTATTTCATAGCTGAGGCAAGCAAAGGAGAGCCAAGAGTTAGATACCTGGACTAGACTTACAGAAAACTTGCGGTACATTGATAAGTAATGGATACATCCACAAAAACACAGGAAATAAGTTACTGTCTCTACGCCCGCAAGTCTTCTGAAAGTGACGAAAGACAAATTATGTCCATTGATTCTCAAATTGACGAAATGAAAGTATTGGCTAAGAGAGAAAACATAAAAGTAAAAGAAATAAAAATAGAAAGTCATTCAGCCAAAGAATCTGGAGCAAGACCTGTATTTGTGGAATTAATAAAAGGAATTCGCTCCGGAAAGTTCAACGGAATACTCACATGGGCACCTGATCGTCTAAGCCGTAATGCGGGTGATCTGGGAACACTTGTGGACCTCATGGACCAGAAGAAACTACTCCGCATCCAAACTTACAGCCAATCCTTCACCAATAGTCCCAACGAAAAATTTCTTCTGATGATCCTCTGCTCCCAAGCCAAATTGGAAAACGATAACAAGGGAGTAAATGTCGAAAGGGGATTAAGAAACAAATGTAGTCTAGGTTGGAAACCAAGTATGGCTCCGATGGGATATCTCAACCAAAAGGGAGATGGCCGTACTGATGAGCTGGTTATCCTCGATCCAATTAGGGCCCCATTTGTAAAACAAATGTTTGAAAGAGTTGGTGTCCAAGGTCACAGTGGTAGGTCGGTAAAAAGATGGCTAGATAGAATTGGTTTTGAAACCAGACAAGGTGTGTTGTGTCCCACGAGTAAAGTTCACGCAATTCTCAAAAATCCATTCTATTATGGTGAGTTTGAATTTCCATCTGGAAGTGGCATCTGGTACAAGGGCAAACACAAACCACTTATTACCAAAGAGTTATTCGAGAAAGTCCAAAAACAACTGGAAACAGTACCAAAGACATGGAACAAAAATATCTTTGCTTTCAAAACATTAATAAAGTGTGGATCTTGCGGAAGTTCGGTAACCGCAGAAGAGAAACTGAGAAAATTAAGGGGAGGAGGGTTTAAAAAGCATATCTACTACCACTGTCGGAGATATTTAGATTACGAATGTAACGAACCATATGTTGAGGAAGATGATCTCGTTAAACAAATAATTGGTCATATCGACAAAATATCTTACAATCAGGCTGGCATCTCTCGGAAAATCCAAGAGGACATCGAAAGATATCACAGGTTAAAAACCGATGTACTCCACCAAGAATATATGTTGGGTAAGTTCGATGGGGAAAATGGAATGATTCCGGGAAAACTAGAATTCAAAGCAATGGCGAAGAACTACCTGATCCATATTCTCAGGGGAGGAACTTCAGAAGAAAGATTGGAAATTCTCTCACTTATTAACACAAGGTTCGTTCTCAAAAACAGGTATATTTTAATCAATAATTAGCACTCTAAGTAAAAAGTTGCTAAGTTAGATTTTTGGTGATAGATTATTCGCAGTAGAGAGCGTCTTTATTGGTACAGCTAAATTTCTCGAAGGAGCGGTGCAACCAGCACGCCGTAGCCCGGCGAGAAAGGAGGAAAAAGGAAATGCAGAAAAAAGTAATTGCCTATACAGGCAAACTTGCTCCAGTTTCTGGACAGTACCGACCTTCGGGTGGTACGACTGAGTACACTCTCAGTCGAGGTGATAAAACACCGCCAAACAACCAGGGTAAAAGGCAACAATTTGTGCTAGTGGATAAAACAAAACACAAATAGTTGTTGAGTAAAGATTGCTCTCTACTATTATTTATAGACGTTTTTTGAAGAATTATCCACAATCCAATAACAACCCTTACGGGACTCGAACGCGATTTTCAATCAATTTAGGAAAATTTTAGTCGGATACATCAATACAACGAAGCGACCCTTGCGGATCGCCTCGGAACAAACTGAACTTAGTGATCCCGGCGGGAATCGAACCCGCGATATTCAGGATGAAAACCTGACGTCCTAGACCGCTAGACGACGGGACCAAAGTGGGTCAGGCGGGACTCGAACCCGCGACACCCTGCTTAAAAGGCAGGTGCTCTAACCGACTGAGCTACTGACCCATACAACGCAGTATATTTTACCATTGAAGCTGGTGAAAATAAAATATCTAAATCTTTGTCCTCAATATACAATCAAAGTATGAAAGTCTTAGGAATAGATCCGGGTACAGGTAGAGTAGGTTGGGCCATCCTAGATCATCAAAGAAGTCAAGATGTCTTGCTCGAATATGGCTGTTTTGAAACAAAAGTGAAATCCGAACTACCAGACAGACTGGAGAAAATATACAATTTTTTTACCGATCTAATTGCTCACAATCAAATAGATACTGTTTCCATGGAATCTCTTTTCTTTGCCAAAAACGTTACCACCGCATTTGACGTCGGTGCCGCTAGGGGAGTGATTATCCTCGCCTGTCAGCAAGCACACCTACCTATTTTCCAGTACACGCCAATGCAGGTAAAGTCATCTCTTACCGGCTATGGCAAAGCCGAAAAGAGTCAGATTCAATTTATGGTCACCAAGATCCTGCATCTCAAAGAAATCCCCAAGCCCGACGATGCCGCAGATGCTGTGGCCATCGCTCTCACCCATACCTTTCATCATCCAAAATAAAAAAGTCCCGGTTTCCCGGGATTATTTTTTTAACTCAACACTTTTTTAGCTTCTTCAGAAAGCTCTGAGGGCATTGGATCTTGAAACCAGGTAAATCCTTCAATCGGAGAAACCTCTCGAAAGATGTCTACATAGAAGACTGGAATCGCAAATGGTTTCAAATTTCTAATTTTCTTCAGAATGGTTTCGTAGTTGTCGAAAATGATCACCAGATCATACTTGACGTTATCTTGTGGTTTTCCAGCCAGAATGTCGGCAAGAATCTTGACTCTGTCTTTAATGGGTTCTCCAGTCAAGAAGTGCATTTCTGCTACAGAATAACCATCATCGGTCAAACGTTCTCCATATGCCTGCATATGAAATTGCATTGTATGATCGGCGTGCACAATCAAAATTCTTTTAGCCATTACTTCCTCCAATTTAAAAGGTCAATACCCTATATTATATATAATTTATCCATAAAGTCAACAATACCCATTAAAAAACCGAAACCGAGGGTGATATACTGACTTTATGATCGGATATCTCGAAGGCACGGTAAAGTACGCAACCCAGGGAAGAATCATTCTCTTTGCTAACGGTATTGGCTTCACCGTCAATCTTCCCCACAATCTTAATTTTCTCGAAAATCAAAACGCCAAGCTCTTTATCCACACTCATATCAGAGAGGACAATCTGGCATTATTTGGCTTCGGAACCCCTGAAGATCTAGATCTTTTCGAACTTCTAATTACCGTCTCTGGAGTTGGTCCCAAAATTGCCTTAACCATGCTTTCTTCATCGACAGGGGAGAACATCAAAAAAGCCATCTCCGAAAGTAATCTTCAGTTTTTTTCCTCAATCTCCGGTGTTGGCAAAAAAACAGCCCAAAAAATAATTTTGGATCTCAAATCCAAGATTAGCAAAGGGGACGTCAACCTTGGGAATCTTGAAGGCAACTCCGAACTGGTAGACTCACTGCTGGCTCTCGGCTTCCAAAAATCCGAGATTACCGGTGTCTTTTCCCAAATTGACTCATCTTCTTCGCTTTCTACACAAGTTAAGACCGCTCTTAAGCTTTTGAAAAAATGAACAAACAACCAGAACCAATCACTGTTCGTCCGACACACTGGCCGGATTTTGCTGGTCAGCCACAGGTCGTTAAGTCTCTGCAGATTGCTATCAAAGCCGCCAAATCCAGGAAAGAACCCGTGGAACACGTTCTTCTCTATGGTCCTCCGGGTCTGGGGAAAACAACTCTTGCCCACATCATTGCCAACGAGATGGGCGTTAATCTCAAAGTCACCTCTGGACCCGCACTCACAAGAGCTGGCGATCTAGCTTCTATCCTCACCGCCCTTGAGCCTGGGGATGTCATGTTTATCGACGAAATTCATCGCCTCAACAAGCCGGTAGAAGAAGCACTTTATCCAGCCATGGAAGACTTTGCCATCGATATTATCCTAGGCAAAGGCCCGGCGGCCAAGAATCTTCGCCTAGACCTTAGTCCTTTCACTCTTATTGGCGCAACAACCCAAGCAGGCAGAATTAGCTCTCCTCTCAGAGACCGTTTTGGTATTGTTCATCGCCTGCGTTTTTATGAACCCAAAGAGCTTCAAGGTATTATCCTCAAGGCCGCAGACAAGCTCCATTTCAGTCTGGACGATGACTCAGCCTTAGAGATTGCCAAGCGTTCTCGAGGAACCGCTCGTATTGCCCTAAAGCTTCTAAGAAGAGTTCGTGACTTCAATCTAGTTGAACACCAATCAAAATCCAATCACGAAAATACCAAAAAATCACTTGAATTTTATGAAGTAGATGAAGAAGGTCTCGATGCCACAGACAGACGACTTCTGGAAGCTATCATCGACCAACATGCCGGCGGTCCAGTAGGTCTCGAAACCTTGGCCGCCCTTATCTCCGAGTCTGTCGACACTATCTCCGACCTATATGAACCCTATCTGCTTCAATCCGGTTTTCTAGGCAAAACCAATCGCGGTCGTATTGCCACCCCCAAGGCATATATCCATCTAGGTAGAACTCTGCCACGCTAAATTGATTTTGAAAAACTCCTTTGATATAATCCTATAAAACTGCACATTCATTCATAAGGAGGTCGTATGACCCGTAACGAAATGTATGGTATTGCTTTATGTCTCTTACTGTCCGCAAACATAATATCAGTTCTGAACTACCCAACCATGAAAAGTATATTTTTTGTGACGATAGTACTTTCAATGCTTTTGATCATTCTCATATTTCTTAACCCTAGTGGTCCAAGCAGATCAAAGCGAGAAATTGATGCCCTCAATGCAGAACTAAAAAAACTTGGTTTTACTCAGCAATTAAATCAATCTCCCATCCAAAAACTCGATTTTGTGGCTGGAGATGGGGGAAAAGACGATTTTTTTGTCGGCGTCGACAATTTTCAAGTTGTTGCCCTAAGAAAGTCGGAGCTGGACTCTGTTGAGATTAAAAAACAAGTACTCTACTTCAACAATCAATACTGTGTAGTAGAGGACTTACTTTATCGGCAAACCCCACTTCGTCTGTATCGTAAATAATAGACCCTCCCCAATTGGGGAGGTTTTTTGAGCTATAATACCCGCATCTTGCACTTTAAAGGAGAAAATAATGGACAAAAGCGAAAAAAACCAGCTTGCTGGTGAGATTCTTAATAGCATTTTTTGGGTACTAATACTTTCTTTCAGCGTGATTTTCATTGTTCATGATGGAGGAATCGCCTCAATTACATCGTTTGCAAATGGTTGTAGCATTTTTCCAAACCCCATACATTGCAAAATTGTTTTGGCGATAGATGCACTGGCAGTTTTGCTAGTTATCGCCCAAATTCTTAGGCCGATAATTACCTACAAAAAATTAAAAACTGGTAAAAAAGACCTTGAAGTCTATGCCGAAAATAATCACTGGAAAAATATTGAAATCAGCGACACTATAAGAGTGGGAGATTCGACGCCTTCAAAAAAATACTATTATGTGATCATAAACTTCATAAAACCGGCAATTATTTTTTCGACCAAATACTGCGTAAAGGATGATTCTTACGGAAATAAACTGGAAAAACGTTATTGCTTTTTTTCAAATCCAAAAGGATACATTCTTGTCCACGACAAGTATTTTGACAATCGTTTCTATCTTTATTACAAAGATTGATATTCTCCTCCCCGCAAGGGGAGGTTTTTTTATAACCTCTATAATATTAGTGTGTCATTTTTAGCCATCACCATCTCTATTTTTGCCTTTCTAAATTTTGTTACTCCTGTACTGGCGATCACCGACCCACTTTCTTCCCCAAACAATAAAATTGGTATTCACATTCTTTTTCCCAGCGAAATTAATCAAGCCGCCAAAATCGTCAACAATGATGGTCAAGGAGAGTGGGGATATGTCACAATACCTATCCAGGCCTCAGACCGAGATCGTAAAAAGTGGCAGCAATTTTTAGATGACTGCAAAGCAAATAGAGTCATTCCTCTTATCAGAGTAGCCACAGTTCCTGATGGATCAAACTGGGCCGAGCCAAACAACTACGACCTCATCGACTTTGCCAATTTTCTAGGTGATCTTTCCTGGCCGGTTGAAAATCGCTACGTCATTATTTTTAATGAAGTCAATCGAGCCGATGAGTATGGAGGCTATGTCTCTCCGGAAATGTACTCCGACACCCTAAAAAACGCAAGCGATATTTTCAAAAATGTCTCACCTGACTTTTTTATTCTTCCTGCCGGTCTCGATAATGCCGCCAGCAACACCAAAAACTCACTCAACTGGAGACTGTATCTTGAGCGTATGTATCTTAGAAACCCCGATATCTTTGACAAAATAGACGGCTGGACATCGCATGCCTATCCAAATCCAGATTTTTCCGCCAGACCCGACAAATCAGGTTCCAACAAGATAGACTCCTTTAGATCAGACCTTAGGTTTATTCGTTTGTTTACCAAGAAAAAATTGCCCGTCTTTATTACCGAGACTGGTTGGTCGGGTCAGTACCTTTCGGAACATCAAATTGCTCTTTATTATCTTTATGCTCTTTCTCATTCCTGGAAAGACGAAAACATTGTCACTATTACGCCCTTTTTACTCAATGCTCAAGATGGTTCCTTCGTAGATTTTAGCTTTGTCAAAAATGATGGCACTCTCAAAGAATTCTCATCCGTTCTTAGTTCTTTTGCGACCAAGGGTAGTCCTAAGATAGCCGAGATTAAGCAAATATCTCCCTCACAGCCAATAGTTACCATATCGGCAAGCCTCAGACCAACTAACACAATCAATAGCCAAACAATTCTCAAAAAGCTTTACAATAGTCTCCAGTCACTGCTTAAACTGTTAAATATATGATCACCATTTTGCATGGAGAAGATGTTCAAAAATCCTATCAAAGATTGTTTTCTCTCACCGACCAGTTAAAACTTCATGATTTTGAGATCCTTGTACACGAAGCCTCAGAGATAGACATTACCGGTCTCAGACAGGAAATTGGATCATACGGGTTATTCGGTTCGTCAAAGTGCTTCGTCATCAAAAATCTAATTAGCGGACAAAAATCAAAAAATAAGGCCAAAATTATCGAGTTAATCAATCAAAACGAAGACAGCGAAATCATTCTTTGGGACGACAAAACTCTCACTCCCTCTTCTCTCAAACAAATCCCTTCAGCCAAAACCGAGATCTTTCCCATCAGCCCGGTAATCTTTAAATTTCTTGACTCCCTTAAGCCCGGGAATACTCAGACCATACTACTATCCTGGAAAAACATTCTTCAAGAGGGCACAGAGCCAGATTTTGTCTTCGCCATGATGGTTAGACAGATTAAATTACTGATCCAAGCAAAAGCGGGCTCCAAAAACCTAAAGTTAGCTCCATATCCGGCTCGGTTGATTCAAGCTCAGTCAGTTTACTTTTCCCTTGATCAACTTCTAGATCTCTATCAACGTCTGGCAGATATAGACGTCAAAATAAAGACCGGTACAAGCACCGCAAATTCAGAACAACTTTTGGGTCATTTTTTGCAAAAAATTTAATCGAGAACCACTCCTTACAAAGTGTTAAGATAGGTCAAGGGGTTAACAATAAAAAAGCAAATGTTTGCTAAAACGTTCAAAGGCCAAGCAGTTTTGTGGATCATTATTATCATTGCCATCATCGTTCTCATAATCTTGTGGATGTCCAAAAACCCCTCGTCTTTTTCCACTTCCAACACCACTCCCATTTCTACACCTACAATTTCCGTCTCTCCCACTACAGCCACAAATTCAGGTGATTTCCTGGCAACAGAGTCCGCAACACTAAACTAAATATTATTATTTAGGATTTGAAAATACATGGGCAAAATAAAAATAATACTGGTTTTATCTCTAATCGCCATAGCTGTTATTTTTGGTCTGCGTCTTCTGTCGCCAGAAGACAGTTGGATCTGTGTTGACGGTTCATGGCAAAAACACGGTCAGCCCAGTACTCCGATGCCTACAACCGAGTGTTTCCTTTCCAGTCAGAGTAATTCCACAGATGTTACTCAAACTCCATCAGTCAGCGAAACAAAAACCAAAAAATACATCAATACCCAAATGGCCTTCTCAGCCAGCCTCCCCAATAGTGTCGATGCTCAAGAAAATCTTGACGGGACTGTCTCATTTCCAAAATGGGGCCCAACCCAAAAAACTCAAACAGAGTTATTTGATGGTTATTCTGTAAATATCGACCAGGGTAGTCTTGGTGCCAACAAAGATTTAAAGTCGCTGATTGAAGCTGATATCGAGCAAAAGAAAGAACAGCTATCTCCAGACTTTAAGATTATTGTGGCTCCGATTCCATACAAGAGTACTGGTTTTTATTATCTCTCAGAAGACTCCTTTGGAGAAGTTGCCTATTACTATATTCCACAGACATCAGAAAAGTTCTTGTTGGTTACCTCAGTCATCAAAGATCCCGGTAAGCTTGGTTTCAAGGAAGAAGTTGGCAATATTATTGAGAGCATTACCATGACACCATAAGTCATGAAAAAGATCCTCCTCTTCTTAATCGTATTCTTTGGCGTATTTCTCTTTCCTCAGAACTGTTTTGCCAAAAGCTACACCATCGACAAAGCGGATATTGATATTCAAGTTAATTCAAATGGTTCTGCCGATATCTCCGAAAAAAGGACTTACACTTTTAGCGGTCAGTATTCCAACGGTTGGTGGATAACAGGATTAAAAAAGGCCTGTACCAACACAAAGTGCGACTCTCTGATAATCAAAGACATCACCGTTCGAGAAGCCAATCAAATAATTTCTCACTCCGTCTCGGATAAAGATAACCAAAAAACAGTCACTTGGCACTACTCTGCCCTCAACGAAACAAAAGACTTTACGGTCTCTTATCGAGTTGAAAACTTCGTAAATAATTATCAAGACACGGCTGAGCTATACTGGCAGCTAATACAAACAGGCTGGGGTGTTCCAACTGCCAATCTCACGGCCACCATTCATCTTCCAAATCCTACAGCCGATGATCGATTAAAAGCCTGGGGCCATGGACCTCTTTCGGGCGAAGTGTCCATCGTCGACAACCAAACAATTGTTTATCAGCTAGACTACGTGCCGGCCGATACTTTTGTTGAATCAAGAGTCTTGTTTGCCAAACTGCCTCAAGTAGCAACGGAAAATGAAAACGCCTTTGATCGCATTGTCCAAGAAGAGGCTGATTATATTAACGAAACTATTAATGGTCTTGACTCTTCTGACTCCACGGCAAAAACAGATTACACTGCCGCCATTATCGGTATTTCGATCATCGGACTACTATTTATGATGAGATTTATTTACTGGCTTCTCAGGTGGAAAAAAATGGGTAAAGATCTGCCTTTACCAGCCATTAATTTATCCGGCAGTCTTCATGAGCCACCCTCAGACCTCGAACCGTCGCTAGTTGAAGCCATTCTGTCTCCTCACTATCTTCCAGGGGAAAACTCGCTAACAGCCACGCTTTTAGAACTTTGTCGGCGCAAATATCTCAAAATTACTCAAGAAGAAAAGAAGCCTCTCATGGGTCTATTTAAAAGAAATCCTGAGATCTGGTTTGAAGTTGTTGGCAAAAATAATTCCAAAATAGTTTTATCCAAAAACGAAGAAAAGATTCTCAATCTACTCTATCTAAACAATGTCCAAAAAAGATCCAAGTCCGAGATACTCAAAAAACTGCAATCAGACAGTTTGGCCAGTATTCATTTTCAAGCATGGAAAAGTAACTTCCCCAAACTTCTCCTCGAACAAGGACTTCTTGATACACAGTCGGATAAGGAAAAGCAACGCATAACCATTGAGATCGTTCTTATCATTATCGGCTTTGTCATTTTTGGCTTTATTTCAAACTTTATTTTCATCGATAGTAACAACGCGGTCATTGTTAGTGTGGCTTCGGTCTTTATGGCTGTTCTCTATGTTATTGCTTTAACCATTCTGTATCGCTTTATGGACCGGTTGACCCCAAAAGGTGCCGTCGAAAAATCATCTTGGTTAGCATTCAAAAAGTATCTCAAAGACTACGCAGTAACCAAAAGATCTCCGCTCGAATCGGTCATTATCTGGGAAAAATATATTGTCTATGGAACCGCATTGGGAGTCTCACTTAAAGCTCTTTCCGAGCTTCCTCTCAAAATTAGTGACGAAACAAAATCATCATTTGTCTATCTCGCCGCCATGAACCCAGGAGGTACAGGGATCAATTTTTCAGGGATTTCACAAGGGTTGGGCAGTGTAAGCAGATCGTTTTCTAGTTACGGTGCCTCAGGATCCGGATCGCATGGAGGTTTTTCAGGCGGCGGGGGTGGGGGAGGAGGCGGCGGGGGTGGGGGAGGAATGAGTTAAGTAGCTATTTTTCTTTATCCATCAAACCTATTGATATAATTACCCCCGTACTTTAACAAGGAGGTAATTCATGGAATCTGATAACGAAGCACCGTCATTCTTAGACAACGAAGCGCTTCTAGACAATCTGACTGACTCTCAAGCCGTTCGAGTTATCGATTGGCTGATAAAGGTTTACAAAAAGAAATCACAAGAAATTAACGTGGCCCTACAGCTAGCCAAAGAAATAAACCAAATGTTTAATCCGCTAAAAATGATTGACAAGAAGGCTCATTTCCAAACAATAAAAAGCCTCACTGACAACGCATCAATTCTCGAAATTGGCGACACGGATGAGAATGTATTCGAGAAAATCATGACAAAATTAGAGGAGAAATATGCCCGCGAATCATCCCAAATCAAACAATAAATGGCTCTGGTCTTTACTACTTATTGTTTTTGCTCTTGTTCTTTTCATCTATGACGATACAGACACTGAATCTCTGCCAATCTCTGAGACTGAACCGGTAAAAACAGTTCAAGGACTTTCTACAAATACCCAAACTGCATTCAGCAACCTCGAATACGAAGTCTATTTCACCAACCCCAACGATCCACAAGATAGAAATGTTGAAGAGGCGCTAGTTCAAAAAATCGATGATGCCGAAACCTCAATCCACCTGGCCATATTCGAATTTGATTTAGAATCCGTAGCTCAGGCCTTAATAAGAGCCCAAAATCGTGGTGTTGAGGTTCGAATAGTCTACGACAACGAGTACTCAGATACCGACCCACAAATTGGTGAAGTCCAAGCCGTAGGCATTCCAACAGTAGCAGATAATCGAAGTGCTTCGATGCATAACAAATTTTTCATTTTCGACAATGCTTGTGTCTGGACTGGTTCTTTCAATATCACGGAAAATGCATCCACCAAAAACAACGAAAATGCTATATACATTTGCGTTCCAGAGCTTGCGACCAACTATGAAACCGAGTTTGACGAGATGTACCATGGAGAATTTGGGCCAACATCACCATCAGACACACCCTATCCTGTTTTTATCGTTGATGGAGTAAGGATAGAGAACTATTTTGGCTCCGAAGATCATGTTTTAGAAAAAATAATCAATGTCGTCAATACAGCCGACACCTTGATTCATTTTATGATCTTTAGTTTCACTAGCGATGATCTTGGTGAAGCTTTGATTTCTGAAGCAGAAAAGGGTATTACAGTCGAAGGTATCTTTGAAACCAGGGGTGCCAATACAGAAGCCTCGGAATGCAGAATGTTACTTAATAGGGGTTTTGATGTCCGCCTTGATGGTAACAGTAGTTCCACCTTCCATCACAAAGTAATCATTATTGATGGAGAGATTGTCATCTTTGGCTCATTCAACTTTTCAAAAAACGCTGATGAAAGTAACGATGAGAATCTCCTCATAATCTATGATAAATCTCTTGCCTTAGCTTTTGAACAACAGTATCAACTCTTGAAATCGCAAGCATTAATTCCTTCAGGGAATACCTGCGAATAATAAAAAAAATACCCTCCTAAATGGAGGGTTTTTGTTTAGCTGTTATACAGTTTAATCATGTCAACGGTCAAAAACTTGCCGGACTCAATTGCCTGAAGACCCTTGATCATCCAAGGAGCAGGTTGGCTACCGAGTTTCTTGGATCTCATTCCCTTTAGGAATGATTTGAACACGAAACCTCTTTGCCATTTATAAATGTCCGTAATTGCGTTCACTGTCTACCTCCTTAAAAATTGTACTTTCAGATTATAACGCTTGATTAATAGATCATCAAGAGATACAATATAGGCCGTAATCTATTCTTTTCGCACTCTAAAAAGGAGGAAGTATGGGAAATAAATATCCCCAGATCATTAACTCGCTACTTGATAATGATCTCTATGGCTTTACCATGGGGATGGCCGCCCTCATTAAAATCCCCAAAGTCATTACCGAAGACAAGCTGATAATCCGCAAAGATATCGCATTTCCTGAAGGATTTGCCGAAGAACTCAGGGCTCAAATTAACCTCATGGCCAATCTGAGTTTGTCGGAAGATCAAGCAGCATTTTTAAGACGGAGATGTGGTCACTATCTCACTGAGGAATACATCGCCTGGTTACATACGTATCAGTTTGATCCGCATGAAGTTGAAGTAACCCAGCACAACAAACGTCTTGAGGTTCGCATCAAAGGACGATTCTGTCGTACAGTCTACTGGGAAACTCCAATCATGGCACTAATTTCGGAACTCTACTACAAGATGACGGGCCAAGAGCCAGACCCCAACTACATTCTTCGAGCCAAGGAAAAAGGCCTCCGTCTAAGAAAAGCTAGTGCTTACTTTTCCGAATTTGGTGCTCGCAGACGATTTTCTTACGAAGTGGAGAAGTGTGTTCTCCGGGCCCTTATTGAATCCGCAAGACTTACCAGTGAAGGTGGCGTACTCAATGGTGCTAGCAACGTCCAGCTGTGTATGGACTTTGATATCAATCCTATGGGTACTAATGCCCATAAGTGGTACCAGACATGGATGGGTCTTCTCGGCATTCGTATGGCAAACAAGAAAGCTCTTGAAACCTGGATAGAAGTCTTTGATACTCGTCTGGGCATTGCCTTAACCGACACATTCACCACCAATGATTTTCTCAAGTGTTTTGATCGTCATACCGCCATGCTTTATGACGGAGTTCGCAACGACTCGGAAGAGTACAAGGTGTACACCGACAAAATTGTGGCTCATTACAAGTTTCTGGCTATCGACCCACTCTCCAAGACAATTCTCTTCTCCGATAGTCTTAACGTAAGCCTTGTTGAAGAAATCGTCGCCTACTGCAAAGGCAAAATCAAGTGTGCCTTTGGTATCGGTACAAATCTGAGTAATGACATTGTCGGAGTTGAACCTCTGCAAATCGTCATCAAGCAGATTGCTGTATATCTTCCCGATGGACGTCGTGTCTGGACTGTCAAAATTTCAGATAATCCGGCTAAAGCTTCTGGTGATCCAACAGCTCTCGCCCATGCCAAATATGAAATTGGTCTAGCTGACACCATTGAGACTAAATCCAGTGAATTGATTGATCGAATGAAGGCTGCGTTCGCCGATGCCATGGTTGGTATCAAAATCGACGGTCAGGAATATAGTGTGAGAATTGCTGACATTGCCGACAAGATGACTTTGGTAGAAAAATGATTTACCACACCCTCGTAAGAGGGTGTTTTTTTGCACTATTTTTTCGCCTTCAAACCAATTAGGCTGACAATCAACACTCCCGTGTACATCACCAGCCCGTAAACACATGCAGGGAGTCCGGCTACACTTGCACCGCAGCTAACAAAACTCAGGTCGCAGCTACCAAGAAACAGCTCTCGATAGGACAAAAAACCGGAAAAAAGAACTCCGATAATTGATATTCCACCAATTATCTTTAGACTTGTTTGTTTTGACATATCCATAAAATCATAAACCAAATTCACCGATCTGCCAAATTGTTATACTCAATATATGCAAATAAACCCTGTGATTTACCGAGGTTATGATTTACGAGGAGTTGCCGGAGTCGATCTCTCATCCGACGTTTATTATCAGTTGGGTAGGGGATATGCCACCTTCCTTGCCCAAAGAAGAATCAAACTCTGTCCAGTAGGTTGTGACAACCGTCTTACCAGTGAAGAATTCAAATCTTCCTTTATCAAAGGTCTAAACGACGGTGGAATAGACACTATTGATCTTGGTCTCACCATGAGTCAGATAGTTTATTTCAGCTCCTATGTCTTCCTTACAAAAGGAGGGGCCATGATAACCGCCTCTCACAACCCCAAAGAGTACAACGGTCTTAAACTTTCAGTCGGTTACTCCGACACTATGGTTACTGAAGAAATTCAAGAACTTCGTCGCCTTGTCGAATCCGGTAAGTTTAGTGAAGGTCAAGGAAAAAACATTGCCAAGGATATTTTCGAACCCTATCTTGAAGAAATTACCAAATATTTTCACTTGGAAAAAAAGTGGAAAGTGGTGATCGAAGGTTGTAACACCGGATCGGGTATTTTTTACCCCAAAATATTAAGAAAAGCAGGTTGTGAAGTAATCGAACAGAACTGTACTCCGGACGGAAACTATCCTTTGGGTAACCCTGATCCAACCGAGTCGGAAGTTCTGGAAAGGCTGGCTAAAACAGTCCTCAAAGAAAAAGCAGATATTGGTTTTGCCTACGATGCAGACGGTGATCGTATCGCCGTTGTTGATGACGAAGGACAGGTTCTATGGATGGATACGATTGTTGCTCTTTTTGCTCAGGATGTTCTTGATTTTATTCCCGGTGCCCCAATTGTTTACAACAATCTTTGTTCCAAAGTTGTTTCCGAAACGATTGCCTCTCACGGAGGTATACCCACAATCTCTCGTACCGGTCACTCTTTTGTAAAAGAAAAAATCAAAGCCTCACGTTCACCTTTTGGGGGAGAACTCTCCGGTCACATTTTCTTTATGGACAATTTTTATGGCCACGATGATGCCGCTTATGCTTCAATGCGCCTTTTGAGCTATCTGGAAAGAATCGGTATTACTCTTCATGAAGCTGTCAACAAGCTTCCCAAATACATTAGCAGTCCGGAAATTAAGTTCGGTCTAGCCGACGATATCAAATTCCAATTCATCTCCGGGCCGATCAAAAATGAATTGCTAAAAATTGTCCCCAACGGACAGGTGGATGAAATTGATGGAGTTCGTATCGACACCGATGACTCAATGGTTGTCGTTCGCGCCTCACAAAACGGGCCATATCTGACCACCAAATTCGAGAGTAAAACACAAGAAGGTTATGACAAACTCAAACAAGAGATTGCCTCCATGTTTAAGAAGTTTCCCGAAATCGACATGGACTCAGGTTCAAACACATCGGCACTTTCCTGATTCTTGCTATACTTAACTATCCGCATGAAAAGTCTACTTGATAATCAGAAATCTTTCGCACAGTATGACTCCTTGGGAGTAAATAAGTCATTGTCGAATCTTGCCCAACAATTCGAGTCTGCCTGGCATGACTCGCAGTTTGTTAATCTCAATTTTGGACCGGAAAAGATCGAGAATATTGTCGTTGCCGGTATGGGAGGCTCCAATCTTGCCGCCCACATCGCCCAGTCATTGTCTCCATTCCTACTTAAGATTCCATTTGAAATCATTGCAAACTATCGCTTACCGTCCTTTGTAAACAAAAAAACTCTTGTTATTTTGGTTAGTTACTCCGGTAATACCGAAGAAACACTATCCTGTGCCCAAGATGTCAAGCAAAGACAGTCTCCCGCAGTGGTTATCACCACAGGTGGAAAACTCAAGGACTTTGCCATCAAAGAACATCTACCACTTCTTCTACTCGACGAAAAACTAAATCACTCACGTGTCCCCAGATTCGGACTAGGTCTTATGCTTGGCGGTCTTCTTGGATTACTGGTTCGTCTTAATCCAGAATCTTTCCGTCACATCGATACCAAAGACATTGAAAGAACAATCGAAAGATGTCTGGACAGTCAAAAACTGGAAATTGCCAGCACCATTAATCCCGCAAAATCACTGGCCCTAAAAAATAAAGGTCAGTCAGTCATTATTTTTTCCGCTAATCATCTCAATGGCGTCGCCAAAACGGCCTCAAACTTTCTTAATGAAACCTCAAAAACATTTAGCACTTGGTTTTCCCTTCCCGACCTAAATCATCACCTAATGGAAGGCTTTACCTTTCCCACATCTCTAAAAGACAACACGCGTTTTATTTTGCTAGATTCCTCTCTTTATCCCGAGATAATTCAAAAAAGACTAAAATTAACCAAAGAGATTCTTCTCAAACAAAAATACCAACTTACGGTAATCAAGCCTGAGTCCGTCGATATTATTTCTCAAGTATTTGAATCGCTGGTCTTTTTGGTTATGTTTAGCTATTATTTAAGTATCGTCAATAAGCAAGATCCTGGAACCAATCCTTGGGTGGATCTTTTTAAAAAACAATTAATTTAATCAAAATGCCTGCCCTGGTATTACCATTTTCCAAAATCAGAAAAGAAGATATTGCTCTTGTAGGAGGCAAAGGAGCTAACTTGGGAGAGATGTATCACATGGGTTTGCCAGTTCCAAATGGGTTTGTTGTCACTGCCGACGCTTACCGAAAAGTCATTGATCACAACGCGCTTCAACCTGTTATCCGAGAAATAATCCGTCAAACTGAAGTTACCAATCAGAAAGAACTTGAGAGAGCCTCCGTAAAGATCCAGCGTCTTCTCAATACCGCCGATATTCCCCAAGAGTTAGTCAATGAAATATTCCATCACTACTCTAATCTCAAATCCGGAGACAAGAATCCTCTTGTAGCTGTTCGTTCCTCTGCTACGGCCGAAGACCTTCCTGACGCATCTTTTGCCGGCCAGCAAGAGTCATACCTCAACATCAAAGGGGAATCAAATCTTATTCAGGCTGTTCGTAGTGCCTGGGCATCTCTTTGGGAAGCTAGAGCCATTTTTTATCGCGTTACCAAAGGCTTTGATCATTTTAAGGTTTACCTTGCCATTCCAGTTCAGCTAATGGTTCAGTCCGAAGTATCCGGAGTTGCCTTTTCGGTTAACCCTGTAAGTAAAAACAAAAACCAAGTTGTGGTTGAAACAGTATGGGGTCTGGGAGATTACATGGTTCAAGGAGTCGTAAATCCTGATCACTATATCGTCAACAAAGATACCCTTCGAATTCACTCCCGAAACAATGTTCCCCAAACCGTTATGGAAGTCTACGATTATCCAAGCGGGGTGAAAAAAGTCAAAGTTCCCGAAAAGAAAATTAATCTACCTAAGTTAACCGACGAACAGATAATCGAGGTTGCTCAGCTGTCGATCAAAGTGCATCAACATTATTTCTTTCCCCAAGACTCCGAATTCGCTGTCGAAAACGGAAAAGTCTACTTGGTTCAAACCAGGCCCATTACCACTCTAGATCTTTCCAAAGGAAAGAGAGTAATTTCCGAGTCCCAGCTCAAAAACCTTACTCAAATCGTTCAAGGAGAACCCGCCTCTTTTGGTATTGGCTTTGGAAAAGTAGTTAAGATTAAGTCCGCCAAGGAAATCGACAAAATAAAAGTCGGAGATGTGCTGGTAACCGAGATGACCGCTCCCGACTTTGTCCCTGCCATGAAACGTGCGGCTGCCATTATCACTGACAAGGGTGGGCAAACCTCTCATGCCGCCATTGTTAGCCGAGAGTTGGGTGTTCCGGCAGTTGTTGGTACAAAAAATGCTTCCAAAATACTCAAAGAGGATCAAATCGTTACCGTCAATGGCTCTACTGGTGCTATTTACAATGGTGTACCGGAAAAAGGTAAAACAGTTGAAGTAAAAGACTTCAAAGAACTCGAGTTTCCCAAAACAGCCACCAAAATATATGTCAATCTGGGAGAGCCAGAACTAGCTTCAATTGTGGCTCAAGGAAACTCAGATGGTGTCGGTTTGCTTCGGGCTGAGTTTATGATTGCCGAAATTGGTACTCATCCCAAAAAGATGATTCGCGACGGCAAAAGCAAATTATTTGTCGAAAAACTGGCCGAAAACATGGCTCGATTCACCAAAAGTTTTGGCGATAGACCGGTTATCTATCGAGCTACCGACTTCAAAACAAACGAGTATCGTAATCTAATAGGCGGCCAAAATTACGAACCCACAGAACCCAATCCTATGCTTGGTTTTAGAGGCGCCTATCGCTACATCTCAGATGAAACGGTCTTTAATCTCGAACTGGAAGCCATCAAAATGGTCCGCAACAAAATGGGCTACAAAAATCTACATCTTATGGTTCCTTTTGTTCGCACTGTTGACGAACTGATCAAGGTTAAAAGAATTATTTCTGCAGCAGGTTTAACTCGTTCCAATAGCTTCAAACTATGGATGATGGTCGAGATACCCTCAAATGTGATTCTTCTAGAAGACTTTATCAATGTTGGTATCGACGGTGTGTCTATTGGATCAAACGATCTCACCATGCTTATTCTTGGTACAGATCGGGATAACGAATCAGTGGCTGTTGAGTTTGATGAAAGAAATCCTGCCGTACTCTGGGCTCTAGAACATGTTGTCAAGACAGCAGTCAAAAAACACATCACCTGTTCACTTTGTGGGCAAGCAGCTAGTCTCTATCCGGATCTAGTTGAAAAACTAGTTTCCTGGGGAATTACCTCAGTTTCTGTTAGCCCGGACGCCGTTGATAATACTCGAAGAACAGTTGCCGAAATTGAAAGACGCTTACTTAAATAAAAATGTCCAAAATTAAATCCGTCTACGCCAGAGAAATTCTCGACTCAAGAGGAAATCCTACCATCGAAACCACTATCTGGACCGATGACAAACACGGATCAGTGGCCTCAATTCCCAGTGGAGCTTCTACCGGACGTCTTGAATCTTTTGAATTAAGAGATGGTGATCCTGATCGATTTGACGGTAAAGGAGTCCTAAAAGCTGTTGCCAATGTCAATCAAATAATTGCCAAATATCTTATTGGTCAAGACCCAACCCGTCAAAACAATATTGATCAGATTTTATTAAACATAGATGGAACAGAAAATAAATCCCGTCTTGGAGCCAATGCCATTCTTTCTGTCTCTCAAGCTTGTTTTGAACTTGGTGCGGCCTGCTCAGGAATGCCTACTTTCCAATACACAGCCGAAAAATACGGTCTAAATAAGCCTACCGCCCTCGACTTGCCGACACCCATTTTTAATCTTATCAACGGAGGAAAACATGGAGCCGGAAACCTTGATTTTCAAGAGTTCCATGTGATTCCCAGTAGTCAAAAAAAATTCTCCGATGCTTTAGAAATTGGCGGTACCTTATATCACAATCTTAAAAATCTTCTTATCGAGAAAAAAGGTATTCACTCAGTTGGCGATGAAGGCGGTTTCGCTCCCAACTTATTTAGCAACACCGATGCAATCGAGTTATTAGTCGAAACAATTGAAGCTAGCCCATACAAACTCAATCAAGACGTCTACCTTGGTCTAGACATTGCCGCAACCAGTCTATTCAAAAACGGCAAATACAAAATTTCCGACCTTAAAGACAATATTTCCGGTCAGCAATTTCGAGACTTTATTATCAACCTCAACAAGAAATACGGTCTTCTCTCGGTTGAAGATCCTTTTGATCAGGACTCATGGTCAGACTGGACAGATCTCACTAACCAGATCGGAAAACAAATGATGATTGTTGGTGATGATCTCTTGGTTACCAACAAAAAACGCCTCGAGGAATCCATCCAAAAAAATGCATGTAATGCCATCATTATCAAACCCAATCAGGTTGGTACTATTTCCGAAACAGTCTCTGTGGTCAAACTTGCCAAAAAGAACAACATCACTATTGTCGTTTCTCATCGATCAGGTGACACCGATGAAGATTTTCTGGCCGATTTTGCTGTAGGAATTGGTGCAGACTTTGTCAAGTTTGGTGCTCCAGGAAGAGGCGAGCGTGTGGCCAAGTATAACCGACTACTATTCATTCAAGAATACCTCACCAGTCTCAATGGATAATCACTCTGTCATTCTTTGCATACTGGACGGTTGGGGAGTTGCTCCACCCGGGTCAGGTAACGCTATCTCTCAAGCAAATCCACAAACCTTTAACTATCTATTAGAAAACTATCCTCACACAGAGCTTCTAGCATCTGGTGCGGCCGTTGGCTTGCCAGAAGGACAAGATGGCAACAGTGAAACCGGTCACTTAAATATCGGTGCCGGCCGAATAGTTTTCCAAGACCTGTCTCTTATCAACATGGCCATTGCAGACGGCAGTTTTTTCACCAACAAAGCACTATTAGAAACCATAAAACACCTTAATACTTTTCAGTCACGGCTCCATCTTATCGGTATGATTGGAAACTCAGGTGTTCATGCCTACAATGAACATCTTTACGCTCTGCTTCTTTTCGCCAAAAAACAAAACATTCAAAACGTTTTTTTGCATCTTATTACCGATGGCCGTGACAGCCCTCCTCAAAATGGTGCCGAACAAATCAAACTTGTTCAAACTCAGATAGATAAAATCGGCGTCGGGAAAATCTCTTCTATCATTGGCCGATACTATGCTATGGATCGCGACCAGCGTTTAGATCGCACCCAAAAAGCATTTGATGTCCTAGTTGGTCAATCAGGCAAAAGCGAGAACACCGCAGATAATTATCTTGAGAACTGTTATCGTAATAACGTTTTTGATGAGTTCGTTGAACCAACTGCCATAGGGGATGATGTACCAAATACCAGAATAAAAGCCGGAGACGCCGTTGTTTTCTTTAACTTCCGTACTGATCGTCCCAGACAGTTAACTCAGATGTTTCTTGGCTCAGGAATTCCCAACCTGCGCTTTGTAACTATGACCAAATATCGCGAAGACTTTCAAAATCCGGTCATGTTTACTACCACCAAACTAAACAATACTTTAGGAGAGGTAATCTCCAAAAACAACTTCAATCAGCTTCGGGCCGCAGAAACCGAAAAAATAGCCATGGTTTCATATTATTTTAATGGTCAAAATGAGATTGAATTTCCGGGTGAATCACACCTTTTTGTCGACTCGCCCAAAGTCTCCACTTATGACCTTTCGCCCAGAATGTCCACTGATAAACTAATTAACGATTTTTGTCAAAAAGTAACAGGGGAAAAATATCACTTATCGGTAATCAATATTGCCTGTCCTGACATGGTAGCTCACACTGGTAAAATAGATAAGACAATCGAAGCTATCAAAGCCTCAGACGATGCCCTTGCTCAACTGGTTTCTCTGTCCAAAGAAACAAATAGTTATCTTCTTGTCACTGCCGATCACGGCAATGCCGAGGAACTGATCTCTAGCCGCACTAACGGAGTCAACACCCAACACTCAACTTCACCCGTTCCTCTGATAGTATTTCATCCAACTGATTTCCATTTTCAGCTTCAGCCAGGCAAACTAGGGGACATTGCCCCAACCATTCTCAATCTACTTCAAATTCCGCTTCCATCGGAAATGAACGGCAAAGATCTCATTGTGCGAGACAAACCCCTATAGCTTGACTTTTTGAGGACTATCCTATATAATACAGTCATATCTTACCATTGGAGGCTAAAATGCTGGTTATAATCCTTTCATCTGAAAGCCAAGAAACATTAACAAAAAGTGTGAATGCAGAACTAAGAAAGTTGATTGAAAAAGGTAATCAGACAGACGTAGTCTACGTCTCTCCTTCATATAATCCATCCTTGAACAATTTCCTTTTCTCGGCCATGATCAAGTTTGGAACTGACTTAAACCGTCTGCCTTAGGCAGACGGTTTTTTATTCGACCGAGATCAATAGAACCAACTCACCCTTAATCTTCTTTGTAGCCACCATATCACTTAACTCGGTCAAAGAGCCTCTTAATATCTTTTGTGAGACCTTAGTCAGATCAACTGCCAAACACGCAGGTGCATCTTCACCAAAAATAGAAATAACATCAGGCATAATCTTTTGAATACGCATCGGAGATTCATAGATAACTGCCGTCAGCTTTGACAGTTTTCCCATTTCCTTGACCACTTTCAGCGAGTCCAATCGCTTACCGGGTTTCTTATTCAAAAATCCCAAAAACAGGTATCGATCAGTAGGTAATCCGGAGACAGCCAAAGCCGCACTTTCGGCCGTCGGACCAGGCACCACATCAATCTCCCAACCATTGTCGATTGCCTGTCTTACCAATTTATAGCCAGGATCGGAAATAAGGGGCATTCCGGCGTCCGAAACTAGCACTGCCGACTCCAACGAGCAAACTTCTGCCAAAACTCTGGGGAGTTCCTTGTACTCATTAAAATCATTGATAAAGTGAATCTTACCTTCGAATTTTTTTGCCAAATCAAGTTGCATCAATTTGCTCCATAAATTGTTAAACATTCTTGTATCTTCACAGATCAAATACTTTGTCTCCTGCAATACCCTTAGAGCACGCAAAGAAATATCCTCAATGTTTCCGATCGGTAACCCAACAATAAATAATTTCATTAGCTAAACTTACGGATAACACCAACACATTTTCCCTGAACCTTTACGTTGATGGCAAAAATAGGGGACATTGACGAGTTTGCAGGTTCCAAACGGACTCGAGTTCTTTCCTTAAAAAATCTTTTTAGGGTAGCCAAACCATTTTCCAATAAAGCCACCACAATATCGCCATCCTTGACTCCAGAAATGTCGCACTCTTCAATAATCACATAATCGTGGTCAAAAATGCCTTCTTCAATCATTGAGTCGCCCTTAACTTGCAGGACAAAGGCTCTCTTTTTCCCGGAGATCATTGACGAGGCTACCTTCATTGAAGCATTTGGATCTGTCAAAGGCTCAATCGGCCTTCCGGCGGCAATAAATCCCAAAATGGGTAACTCCACCGAATTAGCTTCCGCTCCATTTGTATCTACCAAAGAGATACCCCGGATAGCACCATCAAATTTCTTGATGATTCCTTTTTTCTCAAGTGCTTGGAGATGTTCGTGAACAGTAGCCAAAGAAGATACTCCTATTGCCACAGCTATTTCAGAAAGAGTAGGGGAGTAACCATTTTTTTGGATAAACTGAGAAATAAACTCCACGATCTGTCTCTGTCTTCGATAAAGTGTTACGGTCATGAATCCATTATTACCAAACAATACCCAAAAGTCAATGGGGCTTTTTTCGGGTAAAATATAGTTGTGCAATTCAAAATAAAGTCCGACTACCAGCCGACAGGAGATCAACCTCAAGCAATTGAGCAGCTTTCTCAGGCCATCTCCTCAGGAAATACACATCAAACCCTGCTCGGAGTCACCGGCTCAGGGAAAACATTCACCGTTGCCAAAGTAATTGAGAAAGTTCAGCTACCCACTCTCATTGTCTGTCACAACAAAACTTTAGCCAGTCAACTCTACCAGGAGTTTCGTGATTATTTCCCCGACAATGCCGTTTCTTATTTTGTTAGTTACTACGATTATTACCAACCGGAAGCCTACATTCCTCAAACAGATACCTATATCGAAAAGGAGGCAGATATCAATCCGGAGATCGACAGACTTCGTCTAACAACCACAGCCAACCTTCTTTCACGGCCAGACAGTATCGTTATTGCTTCTGTTTCCTGTATTTACAACATCGGCTCACCGGAAGATCAGGAAAAATACATACTCACCCTAACCAAAGGTCAAGTAATCTCTCGAGAAACCGTTATCCGTCGCCTCGCCGATCTTCAGTACCAAAGAACAAACGCAGAGCTTACAAGAGGTACTTTTAGAGTTATCGGTTCCAATATACAGCTTTATCCCTCTTACAAGGACATCGTCATTTCCATGACTTTTAGTCCAACTACTCTTGAAAACATCACCATTCTAGAACCCTACAACTTTACCAAAATTGAAGACCCGGATCTTGAGAAAACTGGCCTCATTACTATCAATCCGGCCAAGCTGTTCCTTACCGACCCCAAAACCCAAACTGATGCTGTCGCGCTAATTCGCTCCGACATGGATAAGCAAATCTCTTACTTCAAAAGTATTGGCAAAACTATTGAAGCTTATCGCTTGGAACAAAAAGTTAACTACGACCTCTCTATGCTAGAAGAAGTCGGTTACGTCAACGGTATCGAAAACTACTCCCGTTATTTTGATGGCCGTAAACCAGGAGACCCACCTTACTCTCTTTTAGAATATTTTCACTACAACGTCAAAAAGTTCAATCTGCCAAACTTCCTTACCGTCATCGACGAATCGCATATTAGTCTGCCTCAGATTAGAGGCATGTACAACGGAGATCAAGCTCGAAAAGAGAACCTCATCAATTTTGGTTTCCGACTTCCTAGTGCCAAAGACAATCGGCCTCTCACCTTTACCGAATTTCAATCTCGTACCCCGCAAACTCTATACTGTTCTGCAACTCCATCAGAGTATGAGCTATCTCTATCCAAAGCCAGTCAGATACCTACCATAGCCGAACAGCTAATCAGACCAACCGGATTACTCGATCCAGATGTCGAAGTCAGGCCGGTTACCGGTCAGATAGACGACCTCTCAAACGAACTAAAAATGAGAAAGGAGAAGGGGGAGAGATCTCTTGTTCTTACTCTCACCAAAAAAATGGCCGAAGATTTGTCAGAACACCTCAAAACCAAATACGGACTCAAAGTAGAGTATCTCCACTCGGATATCAAAACCCTAGATCGCTCCGACATCCTCGAAAATCTTCGTCTGGGAAACTTTGACTGTTTGGTGGGTATTAATCTCCTTCGCGAAGGCCTAGATCTTCCCGAAGTATCCCTTGTGGCTATCCTTGACGCCGACAAAGAAGGCTTTTTACGTACCCCGACTGCTTTAATTCAAACCATGGGTAGAGCCGCCAGACATGTCAACGGACATGTAATTCTTTACGCCAATAGAGTTTCAAACTCTATGAAGATAGCCATTGAAGAAACCCAAAGACGTCGTCAGGTCCAATATCAATATAATCTGGACCACAACATCACTCCAATCGGTATTGTTAAACCTATTCGAGAGGCCCTCTTGCATCGAGATTCCGCGTCTCCGGCTCCCAGAATTAAAGAACTGGCCGAGTTTGGCTGGACAGAAATAGATGATATCAACCCCGAATCACTGACACCTCAAAAGAAAAAGGCCCTCTCTATCAAGCTAAAAAAGATGATGACCATCGCCGCCAACTCCTGGAACTTCGAGCTTGCCGCTCGATATCGTGACACGCTTAAAAAAATAAGTTAATATTATCCATGGATAATACCCTAACGGAAATACAAAACGTACAAAATGAAATCGACAACAACAAAGTTTTTATTGATCCCGTCGAATATGTAGAAAACTTTCGTCAAAGTGAACAATATAAAAAGGGGTTCGCTAACTTCAAGAGTGGAAAAACATACAGCGAAGATTACCCTTATGAAATGCGAGATTTGTTTGAGTCTGACGAAAAAGCACGCCTTTGTCTGATTCATTTTGCCGAAGATGAGGATGTTATGCTTGACTATAAAAAAAATATTTACAGTGGAAACTCATCCGAAATTAATCCTCTGGATGAATATTTTTCTTTGCTAAAACATCACGTCACTCATCAAGATCAGTATGACGCTATCGGATATGATCAACTCCGTGGTTCTTATCATGACAGAGCTAGAAACTATATTATGAAGAAATTCAATATTGCTCGAGATATAAGTATTGGTTTAGTACAAATTATGGCCATAAAAAAAGGTCTTGAATCGTTTGGCTTAGCAAAAGAAAACCGTTACAATGCTTTGGCCAGAACACTATAATTTATCCTTCGGGTAATCTAAGGTAAAAAATGTTAGAATAGGCTGTTATGCCGGAAATTTCACCATCAACTCATCTTATTATCAAAGGATCTCGTCAACACAACCTCAAAAACGTTGACTTGACTATTCCCAAGAACAAACTGGTGGTTTTCACTGGTGTTTCAGGCAGTGGTAAGTCTAGTATGGCTCACGACACAATTTATGCCGAAGGCCAGCGTCGCTATGTCGAGTCACTCAGCTCTTATGCCCGTCAATTTTTGGGTGTCATGGACAAACCAGACGTTGACCAGATTGAAGGTCTTTCTCCAGCTATTCTGATCGATCAAAAACAAGGGAGCCACAATCCCCGTAGTACCGTCGGTACAGTAACCGAGATCTACGATTATCTCCGTCTCCTGTTTGCCCGTATCGGTCATCCTCACTGTCCCAAATGCGGTCGCGAAATCACGCCCCAAGACATCAATCAGATCTACAAAGCTGTTGTAGAAATGGCTCAAACTCATCCTTCATACAGCAAACAAAAGGGGACTCGCATTCTAATTCTGGCCCCAATAGTTAAAAACCAAAAAGGTGAGTTTTCTGACCTTTTTCCCAATCTTTTCAAACAGGGAATTTCCCAAGTACGTGTCGATGGAAAAATACTCTCTACTCAGTCCACCTTAACCTTATTCAAAAATAATCGTCACCAAATAGACGCGGTCATCGACAAACTGGTCATTGGTCAAGTCGGCGGTCAAGTTGAGTACGAAAAACAGCGTCTTATCGACTCTTTGGAACAATCACTCAAGATTGCCGATGGTGAAGTTGTTGTCTCTGTCGTTAGCGATCCATCGCTAAGCTTCCCGGACAATCCCGAACAAACAGAAGATCATCTATTCTCGCAAAAACTTGCCTGTCCTGTATGCAACATTTCTATACCCGAAATAGAACCACGCTATTTTTCATTTAATGCCCCGGATGGCGCCTGTCCTGAGTGTACCGGTCTGGGAACCAAGATGATTCTTGACACCGAAAGTATTATTTCACCCTCGTTAACCTTACTTGAAGGAGGCATCATTCCTCTAGCCGCCCAATTCGAGATGCGTTCATGGCTTGCCAAACTTATTATTGAAGCTCTTGCCTCCGTAGGTTTTGCCGCCAATGCCCCTCTTTCAGAGATGTCTCCCGAACAACAGAAGGTCTTATTCGAAGGTACCGGTGACAAAATCTACTCCGTCAAAGGTGCAAATCGCTACGGGAAGATCGTTTCTTGGAAAAGTAAATATGAAGGTTTAGCCAAGGAATTTGAAAGACGCTACGCCGAGACATCATCTGAAGCGCTAAAAGATGAGATCGAACGATACATGATCAAAAAGACTTGTCCTGTGTGTTTGGGTACCAGACTAAAACCCGAGGTTTTGGCAATCCATGTTGATGGCCAATCAATTAGTGAAGTAACCAAAACATCTATTGAAAACAACGTTAAGTTTTTCCAAGACCTAAACTCCAAATTAACCGAAATGGAAAAACAAATCAGTGAACCAATCGTCAAAGAAATCAAGGATCGTCTAAACTTCCTATCCTCGGTTGGATTAAGCTACCTTACTCTTGGTCGCGAATCAGGCACATTATCTGGCGGAGAACTACAACGCATTCGTCTTGCGAGTCAAATAGGCTCACACCTCACCGGTATTCTCTATGTTCTTGATGAACCCACAATTGGCTTGCACCAAAGAGACAACGCTAAGCTAATAAAAACACTGCAAGATCTTGTTAGTTTGGGTAACTCCCTTATTGTCGTAGAACACGACCAGCAAACAATCGAGTCCGCCGAACACCTGGTCGAATTTGGGCCTCATGCTGGAGAATTCGGCGGTAAGGTTACTTTTGAGGGTAGTGTTGCCGAAATGAAAAAATCTGACTGCATTACCGGCCAATACTTATCTGGCAAAAAACAAATCGTCGCCAAAAAACCCAAAAATCCTGCCGACAGTCTCGGTCAAATCAGACTTGAGGGCTGTACTCACCACAATCTAAAAAATATCGATGCCGATTTCCCGCTCAACAGATTAATCGCTGTTACAGGCGTCTCGGGATCTGGTAAGTCATCTCTGGTTGTGGACACACTTTACGAGGCTCTTTCCCAAAGATTAAACTCAATGCACCGTAAGCAAGATATTAGTTTTGGTTCAATCATGATTCCCGATGCCGTAAAAAGAGTTTCTTTAATTGACCAAAGTCCAATCGGAAAAACTCCTCGCAGTAATCCAGCCACTTACACCAAAGTTTTCGATCACATCAGAGCCTTGTTTGCCAATACCCAAGAAGCTCACTACAGAGGCTACGGACCAGGCAGATTTAGCTTCAATACCAAAGGTGGTCGCTGTGAAACCTGTCAGGGAGATGGTGTTATCAAAATAGAAATGCAGTTTTTGGGTGACATATATATTACCTGTGAGACCTGCAAGGGAACTCGCTTTAATGAACCCACTCTTGAAGTTCAATACAAAGGAAAAAATATTGCCGATGTACTAAATATGACCATGGATGAAGCGGCCATCTTTTTCCGCAACATTCCAACCATCAGCAAAAAATTAGAGACCATCAGAAAAGTTGGTCTTGGCTATATCAAGATGGGTCAGCCGGCACCAACACTTTCCGGAGGAGAAGCCCAAAGAGTCAAACTGGCCACCGAACTTAGCAAAACAGGTAATGGACACACTGTTTATATTCTAGATGAACCAACCACAGGTCTTCACTTCGATGATCTAAACAAACTAGTGCAGACGTTGGTTGATCTTGTTAACCAAAACAACACTGTCATCGTCATCGAACACAATCTGGATGTTATTAAGAATGCCGATTTTGTAATTGACATGGGTCCCGAAGGAGGCAACAAGGGCGGAGAAATTATTGCCTCTGGCTCACCAAAAAAAATTACTGATAACTTTGATACCCCAACAGCCGAGGAGCTAAAAAAACTGTTGTAATATCAATTGATGAAGAAGTTTCTCTCAGCATTTGTTTTCGCTCTTCTATTTTATGGCTTTTTTTGCCCCCAGTCAGTCAGCGCCATCGCCAAGTTTAATACGGAGTATCAAACCTTTTATCGTGTCGAACCTAGTGGAAATACTCATGTCTCGTATGTGATAAACCAAAAAAACAACCTTTCTGTCGTTTACGCCACCGATTTTGGACTTAACGTTAATCAGACAAAAATTAGCAACGTCAAGGTCACTGATCAAAATGTTATTGTCATCCCCGATGTAATTAAAACAGTCAATCAGACAACAATTTCCTTTTCCTTCGCCAACAAAATTGTCGGTAAAGACAAAACTCACCACTTTGTTATTGAGTATGATTCAGCCGACGTAGCTACAAAAAATGGCAGTACCTGGCAAATCAACATTCCTCGCCTCGAAGTAGATGAAAATGTCTCCAGTCAAACAGTTATTTTGTCAGTACCTGATAATTTTCCTGCACCTGCCTATGTTGATCCCAAACCCGACAAAGCAGAAAATAATGTTTATTACTTTAGCGGAAATACATTAGGAAACAAGCCCGTAAGTGCCGTTTTTGGCCAAACCCAGTACTTCAAAGGAGAACTCAAGTATCACCTTGTAAACGACCTGGATATCAAAACAGAAGCCATCATCGCCATTCCTCCAGATACAGCCTATCAAACTGTATACTACGAAAAAATCACACCCCAGCCAACACAGATTTACACCGATCAGGATGGAAACACATTGGCAAAATACAACCTTTCGCCAAAATCAAAGATCGATGTCACCGTCAATCTCTACCTAAAATTGGATTTCCAGCCAAAACCAACCAACATCGCCCCACTGGATACATACTTGTTATCAAATTCAATTTGGAACTACGATAACGGTGTATTTTCCACACCAGAAATAAAAAATCTCACCTCAGCAAAATCAATCTACGACTACATTGTAGATAAAATGAAATACGACTACGGCAAAGTTAATCGTCAAAAATCACAAAAAACTCCAGCGGCAGAATCTCTTATCAATAGTCAAAGCGCCATCTGCACAGACTTTTCGAATGTCTTTGTTAGTATCGCTCGGAAATCCGGTATCCCATCAAGAGAACTTGAAGGTTACGCCATCTCCGAGAATCCCGATCTCAAGCCTTTGTCATTAACCCAAGATGTTCTTCATTCTTGGCCTGAGTACTACGACGGCAACAAAAAAACATGGATACAAATTGATCCTACCTGGTCCAGTACTACAAGAGGCATCGACTACTTCAACAAACTGGATTTCAATCATATTGTCTTTGTCATACATGGGACTGACCCAAACTATCCTATTCCGGCTGGAGGATATAAAGATAAAATGGAAAATTCAAAAGACATCAACATCGTCTCGTCTGACCCGATTCAATTTCCTGATCCCACTTTTTCAATTCGCCAGTTAAAACAAGATAGGGGATATGTCACCATGCAAATAATCAACAACTCGGGAGTCTCTTACACTGGGAAAATAATTGCCGACCAAACAGACTATCTTTTAGAAACTGAGCAAGAAATAGTTATTCTTCCATATGGAGTGGAAAGCATCAAAATTAAGCTAAAATCAACTCCATTTTTCGGAAAAATAAAGTCAAAAGCTATAATCTATGTTAATGGCCTCAGACTTGAACAAGATATCTCCATTGAACCTGCTATCCCACAGGCAGCTATTTTTGCCGGAATTGGCATCATTTTGGGAACATTTGCCCTCGCAGCCAGGAATATACATCTTCGAAGACGAAAACAAAAAACCTCTTTATATCGGTAAATCCATCGATATCAAAAGTCGATTAAAACAACACTACGAAGGCTTTAGAGAGGGCTCTACCAAGGCCGCAAACTTTATCCCCCAGACCAGGTTTCTCTACACCCGAACTGTCCGAAACGACTTAGAGGCAGTTATCGTTGAAGCTAACTACATCAAGCAATATAAACCTCGATACAATGCCATTACCAAAGATGGTAAATCAAATATCTATATCGTTTTTACCAACTCACCGGATACAAAAATTAAAATCATACATGCCACAGATATCCAAACTCTAGATCTTGATGATTACAAAAAACAAGTATTCGGTCCTTTTACTTCGGGAGCGGCAGCAGAAACTATTCTTAAACAAGCCAGAAGAATTTTTGGCTATTGCCTATCTCCCTTTAACGCTCAAAATCGAGCTTGTTTTAACCATCACCTAGACAAATGTCCCGGAGCCTGTCTCTCCAATATCTCTTATAGCAACTATCAAAGACACTTAGGCCAAATAAAAAGACTTCTTTCTGGCCACTTTAATCAATTAAACAGTTCCCTTTATAAAAAAATTAATCGGGCTATAAAAATACAAGATTTTGAAAAAGCAGAAATATATAAAAAACAAATTGAAAGTCTTCAGCAGGCTCTCACTTCTCAAAACTCAAGTCTTTTATTAAAGCTCTCGGATGCTTCTGATGAACTTCAATATCAAATAGTAAAAAATCTCAATCATCCAAAACTAACTCGTTCTCCTTATCGAATCGAGTGTTACGATTTGGCCCACCTCCAAGGCGATAATTATGTTGGTTCAATGGCTGTATTTATCAATGGACGAGCAGAGACATCCTTATATCGACATTTCAACATCAGAGGAGAAACAGATCGTTCCGATCCCCATGCGATGAAGCAAATTCTCGTCAGAAGGTTCACTCATCCCGAATGGGGCACACCGGACCTGATCGTTCTTGATGGGGGAATACCCCAGCTTTCCATTGTTTCTTCAGTAATTCCCGATCATATACCGGTCATCACCTTAGCCAAAAAAAGAGAAACCATTTACTTCTACGACCAAGAAAATCACGTCACTTCTATTAGTCTCAACCTAGAAGATCCTGTCTTAAACTTATTCCGAAATATTAGAGACGAAGCCCATCGTTTTGCCACAACTTTTCATCAAAAACAAAGAGAAAAAAGTTTTATAAACAGGTATACTTAAATTGTGAAAACGCTTCTTAGGAACACTCTCATTAATGTTCTAGTATTTTATGTTGTTAGTGCTTGTTACTCAGGTTTTTCTATTTACCACGACCTAAAGACTCTCCTCACCGCAGCAATCATCTGGATGATTCTCAACAAAATAGTCAAGCCGATAATTAAACTGCTTTTACTGCCGATTAATCTAATCACCCTCAATTTATTTTCCTGGGCCGTTAGTTTAATCACCTTATTTTTGCTACCGGTATTAGTCAGCGGCATCACTATCTCTCCTTACTGGTTCCCGGGAATTAGTTATCAGGGGTTTACCATTCCATCGTTCCATCTCTCTTTATTTTGGTCTTACGTCGTTACCTCAAGTCTTTTAAATATTTTCCACAACAGTATCGTCTGGCTGATAAAAAAAGACTCCGATTAACCATCTTGGCGCTATAATCAATAACATGAAACTTACACTCGTTATTCAAATCATCCTTTCGCTTATCATGATAATTCTGGTCGCTCTCCAATCAAATGAGTCCTCTCTAGGGTCCAGCTTCTCATCAGCGACAAAGAGCGGTATCCATACAAAGCGAGGTCCGGAAAAGATGATTTATATTTTAACCATCGTTGTTGCTGTCGTTTTTGTCCTATTTTCCTTTCTAAATATTGCTTTCTGGAAATGATCAAAGCTCTAAGAGAAAGAATTTGGTTTATAAAAGGATTTGTTCAAAAATATTCCAAACAAATCATCTCCAGTCTCACTCTGACTATTATTCTTGCCCTTCTTCTCAATATTGTTTCCAGTCGAGTTCCTCATTCCAAAAAAGAAATCAAAGTTGGTATCGTTGGTCAGTACTCTTCCGGACAACTACCTGCCTCAGTAGTAGACTATCTTAACTCAGGCTTAATTTCCATCAATGACAAACTAGAACCGGTAGCTGGCTTGGCAGAAAAATGGGAAATCCTCGATGACAATACCACTTACGTTTTTTATCTCAAATCCAATCTCCAGTGGTCCGATGGGTCTGCTGTAAAAGCCTCCGATATTCGCTTCTCAATTCCCAACATTACCGTCGAAACACAAGATCCAAATGTCATTAAGTTCCATATTCCAACCAAATATGCTCCTTTTCTCTCTTTGTTAAATATTCCTCTACTTAACCAAAATGGAGACATAGTTGGAGACTACGACATCAGACTCAAACAAAAAAGTTCTGGCCTTATCACCCAAATTATTCTAGAATCCTCAACCAAAAAAATCATTTTTAACGTTTACTCGACAGCCAAACAAGCCATCACCGCCTTCAAACTGGGTCAACTGGACACTGTTCTAGAACTTCCTTCTGATTATGAAACCGAACTAGCTTCATACGCCAAAACCAAAAAATACACCGACAACAATCGAGTTGTTCTTTTAACTTTCAATCAAACTGATCCAAATCTAAAAGAAAAAAGTGTCCGACAGGGGATTGCATACGCTCTAAAAGATGACTCCTTTGGCTATACTGAAGCTCTAACCACCATTAATCCCAATTCTTGGGCCTACAGTCCGATTGTCAAAACCTATGCTTACAATATCGAAAGGACCAAAGAGCTCATTACCTCTCCACTTACTCTCGAACTTGCAACTACTCCGGAACTACTGCCAATTGCCGAGAAAATAAAGACCGATCTGGATTCAGATATCCTAAAAATAAATACCAAAGTTGTTACCTCTACTCCCGATCAGTTCCAACTCTTCCTGACAACCTACAGCATCTCATCCGACCCGGATCAGTATCGAGATTGGCACTCGACCCAAGCCACCAATATTGGTCGAGGTGCTGATGAAAAAATAGATAAACTCCTCGAAGATGGAAGAACGACTGTTGACAACAAAGAAAGAAAAAGAATCTACATTGATTTCCAAAAAACCTTTTCTGAAGAACTGCCTGCACTTGTTTTGTATTACCCAACCGTTATGGATATTGGCCGTAGTCAATCTGACCTTGATTCTCTTGGTCGATAATTTGGTAAAATATCAAGCATAACCTAACATGGCCGCTTAGCTCAGTTGGTTAGAGCGCCTCGTTTACATCGAGGAAGTCGGGGGTTCGAATCCCTCAGCGGCCACTTTCAAATAACAAAAAACCGGTACGACCGGTATTCAGTTTTTTGTGCCGAGAAGAGGACTTGAACCTCCATGCCTTTAAAGGGCGCTACCACCTCAAGGTAGTGCGTCTACCATTTCGCCATCTCGGCAATTTAACGAACAGACTATATTATACCGCACGAATCACGTGTGGGCGGGGAGGGACTCGGTCACCAGTTCTCGCCTGCTGGCGATTCTGTCGACCCCGGCTCGGCATCAGTCATGCCTGCGCCATTCGAGTCCTCCACAAAATCAAAAACACAATATTTACTGCAAGAGTACATATTGATGTTTTTATGTGGGCGGGGAGGGACTCGAACCCTCATGAGTTGCCTCACAGCGTCCTGAACGCTGCGCGTCTACCATTTCGCCACCTGCCCAACAGGTATATTTTCTCATATAACTACCTTAGATGGTAAAATACTCGCAACCCAAGAAAGGAGTTGAACTTTGAAACTAGATTTAACGTATATTCAGACCTGTGATGCTCTCTTTATTCTTGAGCGCAAACAACACAACCTCAAACTACAATTTGCAATATTGATAAATGAGCGCAAACAACACGTCTTATCAAGTGACGAAAATGCAATAAACCTCGGACATTTGCGATCAATTCAAAAACAAATCAGTCACAATCGCAAAGGTTCACATGGTCTTCGCGAACTAAACAAAATGATCAACTACTACAAACGCTTCGGTCACTTTCATTAATTCCCAAACAGGAGAGGAAAGGTGTAGCGTGGTAACAAAACACCTTATTTCAAAAATCGAGTACGAAAATGCTAGTCGCCAGTTAGATATTCTTAAAAAAGAACAAGAATCTATCGGGTTGCGTATAGTTCATGAGCTAGATGAAATCAAAGACAAAAAATACCTACTATATCTATGTCTGAAAATGAGAAAGAAACAACAGGGAATTCGTCAGTGCGAAATGACAGTTCGACTCTACCTACGTCAAAAAAGGATTAGCCACTCCACATAAGAGTGGCTTTTTGATATAATCAAGGCTGTTGCCGAGGTAGCCAAGGTGGTCACGGCGGGAGTCTGAAAAACTTCAGATGTCAGTTCAACTCTGACCCTCGGCACAAAAACAATATTGATGTTTTTCAGACAAAATTGTAAGATGAATAGTGAAATTGTGCTCAAAATGTCACAAAGATAAGAGTAATTCGGAATTTTACACTCGACATAAAGGCAGTAGAGCTGGTGAACAATACAATCACTGTAAGGATTGTATGAGAACTAGGGGAAAAGCATACTATCAGGTAAATCACGACAGACAACTTCAGTTATCAATAACTAGAAATCGGATTCGAAGGAGGAATCAAAGAGAATACGTAAACTCTCTAAAAAATCATCCATGTGCAGACTGTGGCAAAAGTTTTCCTCCTTGTGTAATGGATTTTGATCATCGTGACGGAAGTCAAAAATATGGTAATGTGGGATCATTAGTTAGTCAGGCATATTTCACCAAAAATAAACTGCTGAAGGAAATACAAAAATGTGATCTAGTATGTGCAAACTGTCACCGAATTAGAACATACAATAGAAATCATAAGACAATAGGTTGAAAAATAATCGTCTTAAAGCTAAAATACAAACATTGCGGGAATAGCTCAGTTGGCTAGAGCGTCTCCTTGCCAAGGAGAAGGTCGCGAGTTCGAGTCTCGTTTCCCGCTCACTTCAAAAATAATCACCCTTGCGGTGATTTTTTTTGAATAGAAGTATAGATAACGAGCTAGCTCTTAATCTCATCATCTATAATATACCTACGCAATTATGGCAACCTCAAAAGAAACTACATTTGAAAAATTTCTTATCAAAGAGTATCTCCGTTTCGGATCAATCAACAAAGTTTTTCAAAAACATCATTACTGTCTTCCAATATCGCTTTCCGGATTTGATCGGCTATTAAATAAATACCATGTCATAAAATCGGCTGGGCCAAACTCCAAATTTTCCGAGTCTCTTTATCTCATAAGCCTTCTGGCCAACTACAAAATTCCCCTCGAGAAACTTTATCATCAACACGCACCGCACTCTCTACAAGTATCTACAAATACACTCCATCGAATTCTTCATTTCACTCGCCTGGGACTAACCAGACGTCAAGGAGCTATTCTTATCATTACACCCCCAAACGATCCTCAATCAATACTTGTCGGTAGTGATCAAAGCCTAGGTTCAAGCTCCATAATGGGGAAAAGGGGAGACCTCACTCTTCCCATGGGGCACACAAAGGTGGGTGAACCAATTCGCGACTCTCTTGCCCGAATTCTCCAAAGCGAGGTTTTTTCAAAATCAATTGTTTCCCAAAAGTTTCCCTGGGGCATCATTCCGGAACACATTCTTCCCTTCGTAAACATCAATCTCACAGATATTAAGGTTTCGGTATATCATCTTGAACTACCTCAAAAATATCCTCAATTTTCAAGCTACAAGCTAAAAAATCTCAAGCTCACAAATATCAACGATTTTGATTTTAAAAAATTTCGACCAGGGATAAAAGAGGCTATCGAAATCTATCTCCAAAAAGATCGCTATCTAGATCAAGTTATTCCTACAATAAACTCAGACCTGAATACCATGATTTTTGCTCTAGCCAGAGATCAGGCAAGAATGAAATAACCTCCAGGTGGTAAAATATAGCTTGCATTGCCGAGTCGTCTAGTGGTAGGACGCCTCCCTTTGGAGGAGGATATCCTAGGTTCGAGTCCTAGCTCGGCAACAAAACAATATTCTCCCTTTATGGGAGAATATTTTTTGATACTATACTAGGACGAGAATGGCGGAATGCAGCACGTAACGTGCGGTAAACGCCGGGGTCGACGGGGTCGCCTTAGGCGACAACCGGTGACAGAGTCCTAGCTCGGCAACAAAATACCCTATAACTTGACAAAAGTGGTATCTTGTAGTAATATATATACGTACTTTGACCTATTCAATCAATCCATTTTTTGGAGGATAAACTCATGTTTGGTGATAAGCTCGAATTGAAAGAAAGAATGGTTCGTACCTATTTGATCCAGCGCCTCAGCAAGCCTGTTGAACGTAACAATCCATTCTCTTTCGGGTGTGGTCTGAAAAACGGCGGTCTCAACGATGAGACAATGGCTCTTCTAAAAGACATCTTCTCGTTTGATTACATGGGGTCAGCTGAATTTGAATTTGGTGCTGTTCCCGCGGCATTGAACTTCATACACGACCAAGCCTTGAATCGCATGTCCATGCTGCCTCTCGTCATCTCAGGAATTCATCGCGGTGTGTACTACATCTGCCCAAAGAGCTATGAAAAAGGCGTAAAAGCCATTCTCGATACTCTGCTTGAAGACGAAAAAAACCTTCGCCTAAACTCATACTGTGGTCTTAAAGATCACATGAATCCTGAAGGTAACCCAAGAAGAAATCACCAAGACAATGTCGGTTGGTTGGAGCTGAACAACGGCTTCTTTTTCTTCACGGACATTGAAATGTTCGAGAATACGAAGAGATTGTTCGGCATCGAGTAACGAACTAAGAACATATAACCACCTCTCAAAAGGTGGTTATTTTATTTCTAGGTACACAATAATTCTTGGACTCGAGTACAAAAAATCCCCTTCATGAGGGGATTTGTTTTAACTACGTACGTATTTTATATACTCGCGTAAGGAATTAAACGATTTGTAAGCTTTGTATCTAAGCTCAAATGTATTCTTTGACATAACCTTTTCGGATCCAAAAGGCAAATCAAAATCGTCAACGATAACAACAGGGTTACTCACTCCACAATCCCTCGGTATCCGATAACCTTCAAGAAAAAAATCTCCATAGTCTATCAAATACATCGTTTTATTTCGAACTCTACAATTTTCAATATCACCATCGTTATTGTAAAGCTCCCAAAGTTCAATCTTGGTCTTCTTTGATAACCATTTGGGCCAATGCTCGTTGATAAACCATCGTAGTTGCATATCTCCAATAATCTTCGCGATCAAGATTATTACCAACGCTACCACGCCGATTAGATAATATGGCTGCATATTCCTCCTTTAAAAGTGCGTTGAGCGATTCTAGCATAAAACTATTGCTCTTCATTTTTTACCTCTGTATAGTGAACTCATGGAAGAGCATCAAGATCAACCAACGCCGTCAAAAGAACAGCAACAAAAAATTGAAAAGGCTAAAGATAAGCGAGCCAAACAATACCTGGATATCATTGAACCAGTAAGGAATATAGACGCCCGTGTTAGAGAAAGACAGGAAAATATATTTAAAGAGTTGCCTGACATCAAAAAAATGTCGCGTATCTTGAGAGCAGAACTTAAGGCAAATAGAGTCGAGTATCCGGACTCTCAAGTAGAAGATCGATTCGTGATTCAGGGTACATTGTTTGAGGAACTAGTGAAAATCGAAAATAATCTTTACAATTTAGCGACCAATGGCACCGAAGCCAATCACAATCTGCAGCGTTTTACTGATGTTGAAAACGGCAAAGTTGAAGCCGAACTTGACGAACAATTAACCATCCTATTTCATAATCCAGACAGATTCGACTATCACGAAGTTTCTCATCTCAGAAACCCAGATATTTCATTTGTAGAGACTGACAAAGATGGCAAAATACTTAGAGTGGTCGGCGTAGGTGAAGCCAAATCAAGCAAACAATTAGACAAACGTTGTCTTTCTCAGTTTTCCCATTTTCACCAAAATATCAATCGACTTGCCGATTATATAAACATGAAAGATGACTGTGATCAACATGGTCTCAAACACTTTGGCCGAGGCCAAGATAAAATGACCATTGAAGTAAACACTCCGGAAAAATTTGGCCAATATCTGATAGTTACCCAAAACATGAACATAGATCAGCAAAATCCTCGAGGTTGCTTCAAAACACAAGGGGATGGTGCTTTAAACGATTACGAGATCGAGCATTTTGAAAAAATGTTTAAAGAAGAAAAAATCAAAATTAGAAAATCTTCATTTAGTCATGATGAACTAAATCTATTGGTAAAAAAAATCGAAAGTAACATTATTGAAGAAAATCAACTAGAAGAACTAGAATTCTGGGCCGAACAAGAAGCAACATGATCTTGTGTTTCGGGTGGTATTGTATATAGAATAAAACCTGAACAAATAATATTTTAAAAATGGACGAACAAAACACCCAAACCACATTACCAGCAGGTACCAATGAAGAAGTTTCCAGTCTCTTCAACATTGAAAATCTCATCAAAACCCACATCTCACACATTGAGACAGTAAAAGTTGAGCTTGGCAAACAAGCCGAGATGATGAACGATATTCTTGCCAACGACTCCGCCTACAAAGAGGCCACGGAGCAAGGTAAGGAGGTCAACAAGAAAAAAGCAGAAGCCAAATCAAACATTCTCAAATCACCATCCAATGCCTCTTTAAATCAAAAAATTAAAGATATGCGCCAAGAACTCAAAGAGCTCAAGGTCGCTCTCAGTAACTATCTTCAGCAGTACCAAAAGCTGGCAGACACTGATCAGATTGAAAGTGAAGATGGTGAAGTTCGTCAAATTGTCTACTCGGCCCACCTAGTAAAAATCTCCGGGAAACTAGATAAATAGACACTTTACCCCATAGTGTATTTGGTGTATAATATCCAAGTTATCTAACTGCCCGACGCTAAGGCGCCCAATCCAACTATGCAGAATATCAGAAATATCGCGGTCATCGCGCACGTTGACCACGGCAAAACAACACTAATTGATGCTTTTATCAAACAGTCTCACATCTTCCGTGATAACGAAGAGGAAATGTCTGAGACCTGTTTGTTGGATAGCAACGAACTCGAACGTGAAAGAGGTATCACTATCTTAGCTAAAAATATCTCTGTTAGTTACAAAGGCACCAAAATCAATATCATCGATACTCCAGGCCACGCAGACTTCTCTGGTGAAGTAGAACGTACCTTAGGTATGGCCGATGGAGCTCTCTTGATTGTCGATGCTCAAGAAGGTCCTATGCCCCAAACTCGTTTCGTTCTCAAAAAAGCCTTTGAGCTCAATCTTAAAGTCATTGTCGTCATTAACAAAATCGACAAACAAAACTCAAATATTCAAACCGCCGAACACAAAATTGGCAACCTATTCCTAGAACTTGCTACTCGTGACGATCAGCTTGAGTACCCTGTCTTGTATGCCGTTGGAAAATCAGGCAAGGTTTTTACCTCTCCTCCCGAAGACTTTAGTCAGCCAGGAAACGTGATTCCATTGCTAGACGAAATTCTTGCCTATATTCCAGCACCCGAAAATGATGAAGAGGGCAAGTTCAAGATGTTGGTATCCTCTCTGGATTACAACTCTCATCTTGGACGTATTATCATCGGCAAAGTCTTCCGTGGTACCGTCAAGCCAGGTCAGAAAATTACGCTTCTGGGAGACTCAATCAAAGCCGGACAAATAGAAAAAGTGTTTATTTCCAGCGGTATGACACGCACTGAAGTTCCCGAAGCTTTTGCCGGAGATATTGTTGCTCTCACGGGATTAAGTGATGCCAAAATCGGTCAAACAATCTCCATGCTTGGTGATGAAGAATCTCTACCCAGTGCCAAAATCAGCGAACCTACCCTTCACGTTACTGTTGGCCCGAACACTTCACCTTTGTGTGGCCGTGAAGGAGAATACACAACCGCTCGTCAAATCGAAGCTCGTTTGGCTCGTGAACTAGAAACCAATCTTTCTCTCAAACTTGAAAAACTGGAAAATGGTAAATACAAAGTTTCCGGTAGAGGAGAACTTCACTTGGCTGTTCTTCTAGAAACCCTTCGCCGTGAAGGTTATGAAGTTGAAGTCGGTAAACCGGAGGTTATTTACAAGACCATTGATGGACACAAATGCGAACCTGTCGAAGAAGTAACTATTATTGCCCCACAAGACTATCTCGGAACCATTACCCAAGAAATTGGCAAACGCTTGGGCAACCTAATTCATATGGAACCTATCAATGAACAGGAAATGGAGTTTGTCTACAAAATGCCTACCCGTACCATTTTGGGTCTTCGTTCACTCCTTATGTCGGCCACCAAGGGTACAGTAATCTTCAACTCACAGTTTTTGGACTTTGAACCAGTCGGCTCTCCTCTCCCCAAAATGCGTCGTGGCGCCCTAATTGCCTCAGAGTCGGGTGAAGCCCTTTCTTATGGCCTTCAGGCGGCTCAGGAGAGAGGAATTACCTTTGTCGACGCCGGAGATATGATCTACGAAGGTCAGATTATCGGTATGAACGCCAAAGAAGAAGATATTGAAATCAATGCGGCCAAAGGAAAGAAACTAACCAACATGCGTTCTCAGTCTAGTGATGGTGTCATCCAACTCGTTCCTCCTCTCAAATATTCTCTCGAACAATGCCTAGATTTCCTGGAATCCGATGAATTACTGGAGATCACTCCCAAAAGTCTACGTTTAAGAAAAAAATATCTCACCAGTATTGAACGTCGTCGCCATCGCGAAGAGCTCAAAAATATCTACTAAAGAAAAACCCTCTCCAAAAGAGAGGGTTTTGTTTAAAGGATAGATTTTGCCTGCCTAAGACGCATTCCCAAACCATTACTTTTTGCCACATACAGCCCAAAGAGCGCCGCAGGGTAGGTGAAGGGGGGAAAAACACGAGCTACATCGGCCCAAAAACCCGTAATCCACACGTATTTTTTTATCGACTTCTCTTTTTCAGCCATTTCCTTGATTTCTTTCCGTTCGGTGTTCGTCAATTCAAGGATCGTTTTTGTGTTGGTAAACCAATGAAGAAGTCCTTCAACCTTTCGTTTTTTCAAAAAAACTTTAATCACACCATGAGTCATGTGACACAGATCGTTAGAATGAATTCCGCTATTCACAACAGCGCTCCTAGCCCTCAAAGCCAAACTCAGCGCATCTTCAATACTTCCTCCGGCTTCCAGGACTAACGCCGAAAGCTGTCTTCGAATCCGAGCCGCTCCAATGACATCACTGTGTAGCACTAGATCTTCGAGAGCACTTTCATAAAGATCTTCCGCTTTTGCATAGTTACCCATCAAGTGATAGCACAAAGCCAACTCACCCTGGATACTAGCCCTCTCATGAGAATATCTCGACAGTTTGTAGGCCCTTTCAAGATATACAATTGCCTTTTCCGGATTACCATCTAGCTCGCGAATTCCAACACCACGTTTTGTCAGTTCATACATATCAGACACGGTTCCTCCTTATATAAACGTACGAGTAATTTGAGACTGGCTATTTTACCCTATATACTGTAAAAAATCAACCCTAAGTGGTAAAATATACCCAGTACCTTAAATCAAAAGGAGATATCTATGCTCATTCTCACACAAGAACAAGCAACAAAGATCGATTGTAAAGCCCAAAAGGCCCTAACAAGATACCTAAAATTGTATGGCCTCCATGACATTGTCATGGGGATTTCTGGTGGTATTGACTCATCAGTCGTTGCCGCCATAGCCAAACGCACTGCAGACACGCTATCTTCACAAGGATATTCTGTAAATCTGCATTGTTATTTCATCGACATCGAGAGTCACCCCGAAGACTACGAGAGGGCTAAAGCTCTTTGCAATGCGCTTGATCTCAAACTGGAATACCATGACTTTACTGCGTGGTACCAATCATGTCCGCTTCTTGAGACTATTCCAGAGGGTCATCCGCGGGCAAGGGTAGCCAAAGGCAATATCAAATGCCGCCTGCGCATGGTGGGTCTTATGCATTATGCCCAACTTGAAAGTGGTATTTATCTGGACACCGATGACCTAAGCGAAAAATACATGGGTTTTTTCACCAAACATGGCGATGAAGGTGATGTCAAAATTATCCAGATATTTACCAAAAACGAGGTTTACGACATGGGCGAGTTTTACAAACTTCCCCAGATCAATCTTGATGCAATACCTGGAGACGGTCTCAAAGTTACTGACTCAAATAAAGCCAGTGACCAACTCGGTCTTCCGTACTTAAAGGGTGACTACATTATTTGCCGTCTTAAACAACTTGGATTCAAAACCGAAGGTGGCTTCAACCAACTGGAAAACAAGCTTTACCGATATCAAATCAAGATAGTAGCCTCTGAAATCGGGGAGACCGAAGAGAAAGTTGAAAAAATTCTCCGTCAGGCACTCAAAACTGCTTTCAAAAGGCGCTACGGTGACAATGTCTGTAGTGTCTTGAATAGCCGTAGACGTCTCGGACTTCCGGAAATCGACACCATTGAATTTGGCAAACTATATCTGGAAGCCATCAAAAAACTTCCTAAATAAATACAAACCCTCCGCAAGGAGGGTTTTTCTTTGTGACCCGGGAGGGCTCGTAGTCGACCTATATTCAAGCATCGTAGTTAAACGAACTAAGAGAGTGAACTACGAGCGAATATAAGAGGAAGCGGACTGAAGACAGCAACATAACGCATGTTATGTGCGTCGTAGGGAGCAAGCTCTTACTGCAAGACAATTATGTAAATATTTATTATCTCTGGTTTTGTGACCCGGGAGGGCTCGTAGTCGACCTACTGCTTAGAAGGCAGTCGCGCTATTTCCAAGCATCATAACGAAGTTATGAGCGGAAATAACAGGAAGCGGAGCCTGGATACTTCAATAATAATATTATTGAAGAGAAGGGGAGCAAGCTGTTATCCAGCTGATTCTGCAAAGCAGAACAATTACTATTGTGACCCGGGACGGACTCGGACCGTCGACCTACTGCTTAGAAGGCAGTCGCTCTATCCAGCTGAGCTACCGGATCAACATCTATATTTTAACCTAAGTACTAACCATTTAGCAGGTAGACAGATAGAGCGAGCGCTATATCCAGACGATAATGACAGAGTAATTATCGGCGCCAGATATAACAGGAAACGCAGGCCGACATATCAATAATAGTTATTATTGATAGGAGAACGAGTAAGCTGTTATCCAGCTGAGCTACCGGATCAAAAGTGCCGGGGGCGGGAATCGGACCCGCACTCCTTTAAAGGGAACGGGATTTTAAGTCCCGCGTGGCTACCATTTCACCACCCCGGCGTACTTACGTATTTTATCTCAAAAACCTCAGTTCATCCATCAATATGCGTCAGTTGCCACAATCATGTGTGGAATTTCCATTTCTCCCTTTCTCACCATATCCTGAGATAGACCCCAAAGAATACCATCAACATCAGCTTCAGTTATTCCTAATTTCTCAGCCACCTCCTTCCCAATAACAACCGCCGTTGCCCGTAAAGCTCTTTCTTCACGGCTATTGGGGTCGATAGGAGACCCCGTCATCAATTTATCCATCAACTCAAAATCATTGATCGTCACCACTCCTAGATTGTAAAAAACTTGAGGAATGCGGTAATCCGCCATCACTGTTAATGTCTCAATATCTTTGAGAGGGAACCCTCCCCGACGCGTCCAAACATCGTTTATCATTCTACAAGCAAGCTGAGCTCTTTTAAGAAAATCATCCTTAAAATAACGGCTGTTGACGAATATATTCACCATTTTTTTCGTATCAAAATCACAACCACCCAAAAAGTCATCCATATTGACATAACCCAAAGAAGCTAAGTAGCTGGCGAACTCAGTAATCCTTTTCAAACGCTCATCCCCAAGATACATAGGGTTCTCTCTAGATATCTGAGTCACACCTTCCCATCTTTCAGGCGACAGATTTTGAACCTCCGCAAAATTATCCCAATCAATGCCGCTTCTAGATAAAGCTGTGATCAATCCAGTTGCTCTTTTAATCAGTTTTCCATCATCTGTTACATAAACGTATTCGTGACCGGAAGATGGATCTTTGTAGCAAAAATTAATTACGTTCAAAAACAAGTTCATGCCACACTCCTGTTCAAGAGTAAGCAAGTTTCCTTCGGGAAGCCATTTAGAGGCTTTTTTTTCGGATAAATATGTCTCAATTTTGGGCAGTAATACTGTCGAGATATCATCCTTTTCGATGCTTAAAATATCCTGGCTTTTCGAAAGAATTTCCTCCGACATTTCACGAATGTCCAATCTAACTTCGTCTTTTTCGCCACGTTCAGTCATTCCTTAATATACCTCAATATTTAAGATCCTAGCGCCACAAAAAACCCGGGTATTACCGGGTTTAAAAAGAAATAGATTATGTAAATAGCAAAAAGGCGTTGTACCACGCATGGGTGAAGGTGGTAGCCACCAGAGCCCAAAGACTATTTTTCTTAACTTTCCACATGGCCACAAAGAAAATACAGAAAGTCATACCGCCTACACCCTGAATAAATACGTTTCCGATCTGTCCATGGGTAAGGCCAAACAGTATCGAGGATATGACTGCTACAATTGGCCAATACTTCCTAGACTTATCAAAAAGTAAAACCAGGAATAGAGGCAAGCCTCTAAACATAATTTCTTCAATAAAGGCTCTATACGTTAACGAAGCAAAGCTAACGATCTTTGGTGATTCTTGAATAAACACGTAATAATCATTACCGGACTCAGCCAGATAGTGACCAGCCGGAATGTTGTACTCGTCAACCAACTCACCAAGATACTGCTGGCTAACAACTAACCAAAATAATACAAAAAAGATAAACGTTACATTTTTCAGGACATATATTGCCTTGGTATGCATTTAAAACCTCCAGAACTTCAAAGTACAGATGTGCGTATTTTATCAGAAATAACCTAAAAATCATAATTATAGGAAAATAGCGGACGATCATATCAACTACGAAATCACAAAAAACCCGGCTTTCGCCGGGCAATAGATCAACTTAAACAAATTTTCTTGAGGCGCTCAACAGCCTTTATTGCGGAACTTTCCAAAGGATAGAAGATGAACACTTCATCAAATGATCCATTAGAAAAATGACAGCAAGCACGCGTTTCGATACTGCTCAAGGCCATAGCAATGTAGTTTGTACTAACTTCATACGAAGGAACATGTAGATCGTCAAACAATACAACCAACTCAAAACCTTCGCCATAAACAGGACTGTTATCCGGTTTGATACTAATCTTCTCTATTTTTGGCAGTACCAATCCCTTGGGAAGAGTTACATTTCGATCGCTAACGTTCTTAAACGTTTCAATGACTATTTCTTTACTCAACAATCTTGAATAAGGGAAACGAGTCAAATGCAAACTCGTCTTCGTTTCATCATAAATACCATGAAGTTTGCAAAAAAAGTAATCATTCCAAATCAAGGAATAGTCATAGCCATAGTTTATCGGTACAGGGATAAACTTGCCTCGTATTCTCCTTGCCTTTATCAGTTTGTTAAGATCTTCACAAAAATATTTTGTGAATCTATCAATACTGGCCGTTCGAACAGCAACAGCTTTGCTCCTAGGAGCAGGACTTTTATATGACATCGATCCTCCTTAAATGTTAAGTTACGATGGCTCATAGTATACCACATCAAATCATCGGAGCTAGTAACTGTCTTTTGGTTGGACTTAGTAATTTCTATGTGTGACATAATTTGATTAATGAACGATAAATTAATTGAACTAGGCTACACTGATTTTTTTGAATTGGGGAGAATGAACTCCAAGTTTCCCGATACTCCTGTCGCTAGAGTGATAGCAGAATATAAAGAAGCATATAAAGTAAAAAATGAATCTGGAGAATATTTAGGAAGAATAACAGGAAAGCAAATATTCGAAGCCACAAAAAGAGAAGATTTTCCTGCAGTAGGAGACTGGGTCAGTATCGAAGAACTTCAAAACGGCAATGCTGTTATTCGCGGAATCCTCCCCAGAAAAACTGTACTTAAAAAGAAATATAGCAATAAACAAGATATCCAAATAATTGCATCCAATATAGATACTGCTTTTATCGTTGAAGCCGTGGGCAAGAACTACAACCTTAACAGGATTGAAAGATTTATTGTTCTTGCAAGAGAAGGAAATATCACCCCGGTAATTGTTTTAAACAAAGCCGATTTAATATCGGAAGCAGAATTAAAAACCATAATCTCCGATATTCAAAAAAGATTTAAAATCGCCGATGTCATCACCACAAGTGTTATTACAAATCATGGTCTAGACAAACTGAAAGAATATATTAAGAAAAACGAAACATATTGTTTCTTGGGTTCATCTGGTGTTGGAAAATCATCGTTAATAAATAGGCTGTTGGGAAAAGACATTATTAAAACTGGAGAAATCATTAGCATTACAAATAAAGGCAAACACACTACTACCGGAAGAGAAATGTACTTTATGAAAAATGGAGGAATCATAATCGACAACCCTGGCACTAGAGAAGTAGGTATTTCCAATTCCAGTATCGGCCTAAAAGAGGTGTTTGATGATATCAGCATTCTTGCAAATAGTTGCAGATATTCAGACTGTTCTCACACACAAGAACCTAATTGTGCAGTTTTAGGAGCACTAAAAGAAGGAGTAATTGATAAAGATAAATACAAAAATTTCCTGAAATTAAAGAAGGAGTCTGAATTTTATGAAATGACCGAACAAGAAAGAAGAGAAAAAGATAGAAAGTTTGGTAAATTCATCAAAAAAGCAAAAGACCAACTTAAACAACAGGAGTATTAAAGTGAGCGGGTGAGGGGAGTCGTCCTTCGATATTCATCTGCTGATGAATTCTCAGTCGGGCTCGCCAAGATCGTCACGAGCTTGGCTCCGCTTGTCCGACATCCCTATTTCAGTCCAAAAAAATCTCCCCACAAGGGAGAGATTTTTCTTGGAGCGGGTGAGGGGAGTCGGACCCCTTTCATCAGCTTGGAAAGCTGAGGTAATACCGGTATACGACACCCGCGTATAGGAGATATTTTAGCACAATCCTATCTAACTGAGGCTGAGTACATCGCAATTCCTGCAGCAATGGATAGGTTCAATGAGTCAACAGATTTCGACTGGGGAATCGTTACTGTTTCCCCGTATTTTCTATACTCCTTCGAAAGTCCCGAGCTTTCGCCTCCAAAAACTAAAGAATATGGCTGAGAAAATAAAACGTCTTTCAGCATCTTTTCTCCATCAGTCATAAACAAATAACAGTGGTTCAAGTGTTTTGTTTTATACGCCGTAAAATCATCAAAATACTCAATATTGACCTTAAAAATCGATCCCATCGAGGCTCTGACCACCTTTGGATCAAAAATATCTACTGCGGGTCGAATCACGGCAATATCCTTGATTCCAAATGCCAAGGCAGTTCTTATCATCGTGCCCAAATTGCCACCATCTTCGGGATTTGCCAGCACCAGGTGATTCACTCTCGGTTCAACCTCTTCTTGATACTTATTAAACACTCCAACAGCATAGGTATTGTCATTTCCGCCTATTTTTTTGATCAAACCCTCACTCCACTCTGTACGAACACCTTTACTTGTGGCAAAAGAAATTAGTTTTTTGACCCCCTTGTTCTCTTTTCCTTTTGGATGAAAGATAATTTTGATAACCTTCTCTGGTCTATTTTCCATCAACTCAATCGTCGGAAAGACGCCCAACGAATACGAATAGTTGAACTTCTTTTGATATGAAATTAATCGAACGTCTTTCATTTTTTTGTCGGGGTGGTGAGACTCGAACTCACGACCCCTGCGTCCCAAACGCAGTACTCTAGCCATCTGAGCTACACCCCGATGGTTATATTTTACCTCAAATGATAAAATATATAAGTTCGAAATTATATGGTGGATGTAGCTTAGCTGGCTAAAGCGCCTCCCTGTGGAGGAGGAGATCGCGGGTTCGAATCCCGTCATCCACCCAATAGAATAAAATGCACCCTTGTGGTGCGTTTTGTTTTATTGAGACAAATAAATGGGACTCGGATGGCGGCTTGCGGCACGTAACGTGCGGCAAACGCCGGGGTCGACGAATTTGCGAAGCAAATATCGGTGACCGAATCCCGTCATCCACCCTAAATCTAAAAATCTTTTCTTCATGGAGAGTTTTTATTTAAGACAAAAAACGAAATACGAGAGGCGGACTTCGTCATCTATATTATCCTATAGCTTGACTTTTCTGTCTTTTAATGCTACAATTCGGCTACAACATATTTCTAAGGAGGATCTTGTGACAGATATCATCAATGATCAAGTCAGATGTCCCATTAAACCTGAAGATATCGACACCTCAATGCACTTTTTTGACGCTTTTGGTAATTCTGAAACTGAAGCATCGGCAAACGTTCTTGTACGTTTTTGTCAAGAACGAGGAAAGGGCTGGCTACCCTTCAATAAAGACGAAATTGACGTCTTTAACCTGAAGGCCCGCAATCGCTCTTTCTTCCCGTTTAATAACTTGCTCAACGATGAATTCATTGTCGAACAAGACGGTCAGTTCTTCTTTACAATTCAGTTTGCAGCCCGAGCCTACGCCTCGTCGCCTCAGCTGAATTGAGTCGATAACATACAACTTAAAAGTTACCTTCGGGTAACTTTTTTAGTTCAAAAATACTACGTCTCTCTTTGCAAATCGATAAAGCATCGCTGGTCGGTGTGCCACCCCAACTGATTTTTTTGAGGTAGATTCAAGCAAACCAGAACCCAGCATCCATTTCCTAAAGTTACGTTTATCCAGAGATCGACCATTAATAACTTCATAAGTTTTTTGAATATCGGAAAGAGAAAAATACTCCGGCAGTAATCCGAAAGCAATATTGCTATATCCAATTTTCTTCCGTAATCTGCCAAAACCGACTTCAATAATGTGTTTATGATCAAAGGCCATTTTGGGTAAGCTTTCAACAGGAAAAAACTTCGCCTCGACAACTTCATCAGACTGTATGTTTTTTATTTCCTTATAAGGAGCCAGTGCGTAGTAGGCAACAGTAATTACGCGAGTTCTAGGATCTCGCTTTGGGTCACCAAAAGTGTACAGCTGTTCCAAATAGGGGATATCTACACCGCACTCCTCGGATATCTCTCTCCTGGCCGCAGTATCCAGGTCTTCTTCCATTTTTACAAAACCTCCCGGTATTGCCCACGAACCTTCATAAGGCCATTGAGCTCTTTTTATAAGTAAAACTTGAAGCTTATCGTCTTTAATCGTAAAAAAAAGAACATCAACCGTTACCGAAGGATGTTCGAATTTACTTACATCATATGATTCTTTAGTGTCTGCCACACACTAACGTTAACACCGATAATCAAAAACTTCAACCGAGAAGACTCTCAACCTTTTTCCAAAAATCTTCTGACCCCGAAGAACCAACCTCACCTGACTTCATTGAAGCCTCAGAAAATTGGAAGGAAGGTAAACTCATTCTTAAAAATAACCCTGTCTCTAAACTCTGAATCACAAAATCGGCCGCTTTCAAAGGATTTTCCGGCAAGCTTATCGCTCTTGGAGTTGTGTCCAGATAACCAGGCATCAGCCCGTGCCTTTTAAGAAACTCCATGTTCTCATATTCCTGACGACCTACGGGTGCAGTAAAAAGTAAAATAGATCCTCCCACGCAGGCAGGAGGCAAAATTGCCTTAAAAGACTGTTCACTCGGTTTCGTTATTTCCAAGTGGATCAAGTTTTCCTGATACAACAACTCGTAAAGACTAATCATCTCATTATCATTTCTTCCGGTAATCAAACTCACTCCGGTAAGTTTAGATAGTTCATTTATAAAGTGATCCGTATACACTGATTTTTTTACCAAAACCCAAAACTTAAATCGGTCACTCTTTTTACAAAGCTCAGTTATTAATTTCGTTGCGTAATTCAAACCTACGGATGCCCCAGAAATCGGTACAGCCACATTGATTTTTTGTTTACTTTTCCCTAAAGCCTGGTCACGTCCTTTACTCACGTCAAGTTTTGCAGTCAATATCGGGCATAGAGGATAGGGGATTACCTCATATTTCGAATCAATTTTGTGACGACTTGCGTACTTTAACAATTTTTCTTTTGTCAGTAAGCTCGGGACAAACGTCAGGTCAGCCCCTCGAATACACCAAATGTGCTGGGTGGTGTCATCCGTCACCTGGACAATAAGTTTAATTTTCTTTCCTGTATCTTTTGCCAAACGATCTTTTACCGCTCCAAGCTGATGGGCCATACCAAAATGAGTTGCAATTACCCATATTTCATCAATGTCTTGTTTTGACTGAACAATGCTTTTCATCTGTCGATACATTTGCCCACTTGTCATAATGAGAATCCTTCTATAAATTGCCGTCACAATATCTTCAAGGAAACCGTACTGATTCAATGTAAAAATAAACTTCCCAATCGGATTTACACTAAAAAAACGATGAAAACTGGTAATGAATCGATCATAAGAACCAAGCATCAAATAGGAAAGATCTTTAGGTCTGCTATCCACAAGAGCATCGGTTACTCTTAGGTGACCTAGTCCGGCCGGTGCATATGTAAAAACTAACAGTCTTTTCACTATATCTTTAATATATACGATATCTATTTGTGGGTCAGGCGGGACTCGAACCCGCGACACCCTGCTTAAGAGGCAGGTGCTCTAACCGACTGAGCTACTGACCCGAACATGAGTATTTTACCATTTAAACGCACAAATGAGCTAAAATATAGGCATTGCTCCAATAGCTCAACTGGATAGAGCGTCGGCCTTCGAAGCCGCAGGTTGGGGGTTCAAATCCCTCTTGGAGCACAAATAGGATATTCCAACCCTTGCGGTTGAATATCCTAAATTTGTTATTGTGAGGGATTTGAAAGGCACAGACGCGACTGGCGTCGAGCCCCGCCTTGAGAAAAACTCAGCAGAGTTTTATCGAGAGGCAAATCCCTCTTGGAGCACAAAACTTGACATCTCTCTCCAGTTCTGACACGATTATTTTGTGACCAAAGTAAAAAGATGTCTGATTTTGTTGCCTTTATTTTTGGTACTTTCCAAAGTCACCCTATCTTTAAGCACCAACTTACTCGATATCTCCCAGGGTAAACAGGAGCTTATTCTTGGAGTACACACAAATCAAGAAAACTATCTCGCCTCAAACGCCGAAGAACCTGTTGTTTTTGCCGCCTTACCTTCCTTTGACCAGCAAATCAAAACCTCTATCAAGACAGCCGACGCTCGTCCGGAAATTATTCGTCAATATCTTCATCAATACACATCACCTCTAGAACCATACTCCGGTCTAATTGTGGAACTCTCAGATCAATACAACTTTGACTATCGTTGGTTAGTAGCCATAGCCCAACAAGAATCAAGTCTTTGTAAACATATTCCCGATAACTCCTTTAATTGTTGGGGGTGGGGGATATACGGCGACAAGGTAACCCGATTCAGTAGTTATGAAGACGCTTTAAGAAGAATTGCTCCTCAGTTCACCAAAATATTTTTAGATGGAAAACACTACAAAAATCCCATGGAAGTTATGAGAACCTACACACCTCCTTCCGACGGCTCGTGGGCAAACGGTGTTTCCACTTTCTTCGACCAGCTCGACTAGCTTAATGGTAAAATATCCCAGATCGTAATGCCTGCCGAGATGGCGAAATGGTAGACGCACTAGCTTTAGGAGCTAGCGGGGAAACCCATGGAGGTTCAAGTCCTCTTCTCGGCACTAAATTAATATCATGCCCTTGTGGCATGATATTTATTTTGACTTTGTAAAGAGGACTTGAAGAGCCGGAAGCGCGACTGGCGCTGAGGCCCGCCTTGAGGAAATTTCAGCAGAAATTTATCGAGAGGCAAGTCCTAATGAAATTAGCTAGAGTGACCAACCCCTCTTCTCGGCACAAATTCGTTATAAAATTATTACCTTCTTTCCGACACTTTCGAGTCGTTTAATCTTTCTTTGGAGTTCGTTTTCAACAGGACTCCAAAAACTATCATAACTTGGACTATCCCATTCATCGTCTACCGGCCCCGGACTAGGAACGGTAATCACTATTTCATCTGATGTGTTTGAGAGAAGAAGTTCTATATCCCAGCACATCTCAATTCTTAAAACTTTTGGATTTTTTAGAATATTGAGAAATTCAGAATACGAAGTGTAAGCAACCAAGACATTGTCTTTTCTCGAAAGAATACCTTCAACAGTAACATCTTTTGATTCGACCGTGGCCACAAATCCCACCATTGCTACATCTGGGTCAAAGTTTTCACTTTTTCTATCAAGCTCGTATTGCCACAACACAAAAATGTCAGCCTTCTCTAAGACTAAGGCCTCTTCCTCACTTTTTTCAATGTTATTTCTTTCAAATTCGTTCATTCTCGCAATTATAACTTCGGTAGTTTTAATGTCAAATCTTAAATGTATCCATCCGATTGATCCTTTGACAATTCAGATTATCGCAACAATCATAAAATATTTAGTTCAAAAAAAAAAGGATTTATAAACTACGATATGCTAAAATTAGCAGCTAGAAATGTCAATCAAATATGAAACTAACCGTCAAAAAAATCAAAAACAACACCGCTCAAGTTGAGGCAATCCTTAACTCAAAAGAAGTTGACGCCCAAAAAGAACATGCTATTGATGAACTAATTAAAGACGTTACCGTCAAAGGTTTCCGACAAGGAAAAGCTCCTCGATCAATTGCCGCTGAACATGTCGACCCAGACAAGCTAAGCAATCATATCCTTGGTCATATTCTCAATGAAATCATCGACATTTCTATCAAGGAGAATAAATACAGGCTTCTAGGTAGACCAGTTTTAGAAAACATTGACTCCAAATCAACCACTGGTTGGAAAATTACCATCTCCCTCCCTTTATATCCTGAAATAAAAATTCAAGACTATTCAAAAATTGTTTCCGCCACCAAGGTAGATAAAAAAGATACCGAGGAAAAAAAGATAGAAAAAATCTACGACAATCTGTTAAAAAGTATTCAAGTAGACGTTCCCAAACCGGTAATTGATGAAGAAGTTAACTACAGCTTGGAAAGAATCGCCAGTCAAGCAAAAAGTCTTAATCTTACCTTGGAAAATTACTTCAAAGCAGTCAACAAGACCTTGGATGAGATAAAAACCGAGTATGCCAAAAAGGCCGAAGAATCAATCAAACTTGATCTAATTCTTCTCGAAATTGCCAAAATAGAAAAAATCGACACCGATATTAAAGAACTCAAAAAGCTAGCTGAGGTTGGCGGCGTTCCTGAGACACAACTTGGTCAGCTAAAATCCATCATGGACCGACGCAAAACTGTTGAATTACTTATAAAACTTTGTTAAGTTTAGATAAATGAGTAATAACTGGACAGGGCAACCATCAAACTCAGGTAACATAAAAATCCAAAACTTTTTGGAGGCTCTTCGTAGTTCACAATCGAAAGCTTCCGGTAATTCAGATGGTCCAGAAAAACTACCAGGGAAAAATATCTTTGCCGAAATTCAAGCAAAAAAAGAGATCGAAAAAAAACGCGTCGAGCAATTTTACTCACATCGAAACGAAGAATGGAACAGGGTTTTCTCTTTTAAAGAAACTCAAACAGAAAAAAGAATCGAAGAAATAAGAGTCCAGCTCAAAGAGATGAGCAAACAGGTGAAAAGACTAGATATCAATCTCAAAAAAGCCATCGAGGTGCCGGTTGTCGAGTATGGTGAGTACCAAATAAACTTTCTTGAACACATCAAAGAAATGATTCGCAATTTTGGATTAAACATGAGAAAGGCTAATAGTTGGCTGGAAATCTATAATAGCCGCTCCAAAAAAATGGGTGCTTACTGGAATATGGCCAACAAAAAGGGGTCATCGTATACCCAGAATAATGAGCGTAGCATCGCCACTTCTGTAGGCTAATATGCTAAAATATCACTCGTCGGGCTCGTAGCTCAGCTGGCTAGAGCGCTGCATTGACATTGCAGAGGTCACTGGTTCGAGTCCAGTCGGGCCCACTACAAAAATCTCTCCCCAAAGGGAGAGATTTTTTTACTTCATAAATCAAACCTAAAATATAGTAAAATACAACCAAGTGAACAAATACTATCGTATCAATCAAAACATTCGATATCCCGAAGTTCGGGTCATAGACCAAGAAAACAAACAGCTTGGTATCATGTCGACACAGGAAGCTCTTACAAGGGCAGCTAATTTAGGACTGGATTTGGTCGAAATAACCGAAAAAGCAAAACCTCCAATTGTTAAAATCATTGATTTTCAAAAATTCAAATATCAAGAGGACAAAAAGGAAAAAGCCGGTACCAATAAAGGTGGCCAAGAAACAAAAGAGGTTAGACTAACTCCCTTTATGGCCGAAAATGATCTTGGTGTTAAGGTAAGACAGGCTGAAAAATTTTTAAAGGATGGCGATAGAGTCAAGTTAGTGGTAAAATTCCGTGGCAGGGAAATCACCAAGAAGGAATTCGGAGAAAAAGTTATGAACCAAGCCCTCAACGGTTTGACCGAAGTCTCCACGGTTGTAGAAGAGCCAAAGTATCTAGGTAAACTTCTCATCGCTCAAGTGAAACCCAAAAAATAATCAAAGTCTATGACTAAAACTAAACAAAAGACCAGAAAAATTGTCATGAAACGATTTAAGATTACCGGAACAGGTAAAGTCTTACGTCGCAGTCCTTACATGCGCCACCTTCGCCGCAAAAAAAGCAAAAAGCTCATCAGGCGCTATCGACACTACCAAGAAGTCACTGGTAGAATCGCCACCAAAATTAAACAAATGCTCCATAATTAATCGTATTTAACTAACATGCCAAGAACTAAAACAGGAATCGCCCGTAGAAAGAGCCACAAAAAAGTCTTTAAACTCGTTAAGGGTTTTCGGATGACCAGAAATAGGCTGTACAAAGTCGCCTCAGAAGCCTCACTACACGCCGGACAGTATGCTTACAACGGCCGCAAGGAACGTAAACAGCAAATGAGAATTACCTGGATTTCTCGTATTAATGCCGCTCTATCGGAAATAATCGGAGCTCCAAAGTACTCTGTCTTTATCAAGAAGCTTTCTGATAAAAAAATCAAATTAAACCGCAAATCCATGGCTCAACTTGCAGTTAATCTTCCCGAAGCCTTCAAAAATCTCGTTTCCTTTAGCACCAAATAATTCCGGGGAACTAATTATTGAATTAAAGCTCCCCGAATAGGGGAGTTTTTGTTATCATTAACAAAGATGGCCAACGATTACAAAGAAACTATTGAAAAAGTAAAATCCAATCTTATAGAGGATATTTCAAAGTGCAGTACGGTCAAAGAACTGGAGCTTTTAGATATCAAATATCTCGGAAGACAAGGGGAGGTAAATAAATTATTTAAATCTCTCCCAATAAAAGAAAACCCCCTCATCGGTAAAGAAATTAACGAACTTAAAAATATCTGTTCGAAACTAATTTCGGAAATGATCACCCATTTATTGAATCAGCCATCTCAAGATTCTTTTGATGTCACCATTCCGGGTAATCGTTTACCTGCCGGTAGTCTCCACCTTATTTCTCAAGCAATTAGCGACATAGAAACCATATTCGACAAACTAGGCTTTACCAGAAGACGCTACCGCGAAGTTGAAAGTGACTGGTACTACGCCGAAGGACTCAACATCCCCAAAGATCACCCCGCCAGAGACGATCAAGAGACCTTTTATCTTTCCGACGATGTTGTTCTAACGGCGCATACCAGTAATGGTCAATTACGGGAAATGGAGAGGGTCAAGACTCCTCCCATCAAGATGATCAACATCGGTAAAACCTATCGTCGTCAAGCAGACGCCTCACACAACGCTGTCTTTCACCAGTTCGAAGGCCTTCTCGTAGATAAAAACATCAACATCACTAATCTCATTGGTGTCATGGACTACTTTGTAAAAGCCTACTTTGGTCAAGACCGTACCATTCGCCTAAGACCACATCACTTTCAGTTTACGGAACCAAGTTTTGAAATAGACATTAGTTGCGGACTTTGTCATGGAACCGGCATTCTCAACGAAAAACCATGTAAAGTTTGTAAATCTGGCTGGTTGGAACTCGGGGGAGCAGGTATGGTTCACCCCACTGTTCTTAAAAATGGTGGCTTAGATCCGAAGATCTACTCCGGGTTTGCCTTCGGTTGGGGAGTAGAAAGAGTCCTTATGATGAAATCAGGATTAAACTTACCGGACTTACGCTTGCTCTACACTGATGATTTACGCTTTTTAAAACAATTCTAAACATGGATATAAAAATTACCGACAAAGCACTTCGTTTCTTTTTAGACTCTCCGATAAAACCGGTAGATCTTGCCCAAACAATTAGTCTCTGTGGACCTACCTTTGATCGTCTTCATCAGCTAGATGATGATTATCTCTACGAGATTGAGGTTATTACCAATCGCATTGACACTGCCAGTGCACAAGGAGTAGCCCGTGATTCCGTCGCCATCCTTAAGCAACAGGGGATAAAAGCAGAACTAAAAAATGACCCCTATCAAGAAAAGATTGAACTCTATACCCATTTGCCCCACACATTCCATTTCGATATTGCCGACCAAGAGATCGTACCTCGTTTCACCGCTATCTCTCTTGAGAATATTGAGGTAAAAGACTCTCCCAAAAGCACTCAAGACTTGCTTACTGCCTGTGGAGAAAGGCCCATAAATAACATCGTGGACATTACTAATGAACTCACTTTGCTCTACGGGATGCCCTGTCATATTTTTGATCTCGACAAACTGGGTGCTCAAAAATTAATCATTCGCCAAAGTCGTTCCGGCGAAAAAATTACCACCTTAGATGGTCAGACAAACGATCTCAAAGAAGGAGACATTGTTATCGAAGATGGTGCCGGCAGACTGGTAGACCTATGTGGCATTATGGGAGGTTCAGTTGCCGAAACCGATAAACATACCAAAAACATTCTTTTGATTGTTCCTGTTTACCACCCGGTAAATATTAGAAAAACCTCACTTCGTCTTCAAAAACGTACCCTTGCCTCACAGATATACGAAAAACAACCAGACACCGAACTTTGTCTGCCGGTCCTCACTCAAGCGATCAAACTTTTTCAAGAAAGAGCTAAAGCACACGTTAGTTCATCAGTGTTCGATAGTTCTCCGTCCATTGCCCCAGCAAAAACAATTGAACTAGATACCGAATGGGCTAATCGTCTTATTGGTCAAAACATTCCCGTAGATAATTATGTCTCTATCCTTAAAAACTTAGGTTTTAGTATTAAAAACAAATCCTCACAAGGCATACTTTGTACCGTACCCAGTTGGAGAAAATACGACATCAATATTCAAGAAGACTTGGTTGAAGAAGTTGCCAGAGTTTATGGCTACTCAAAGTTACCTTCTGTTTTACCTCAGGTAAATCTAGCTCCTGAGCCAAAAGAACCCTTGTTAAAAACAGAAACTGATATCAAAACCTTCCTTTCTCATCGTGGTTTCAACGAAATCTTTAATCACTCGTTAGTATCGGAAAGCCTCATCTCCAAGACAGAACTTGATAAAAATGACCATCTTAAGCTGATCAACGCCTTGTCGACTGACCTTCAGTTCCTTCGGACTTCACTGGTTCCTTCACTTCTGCAAAACATTAAAAACAATCAAGGTAAATCTGAAGAACCATTCTTCATCTACGAACTATCAAATGTTTACCAAAAAAACTCTGACAAATTAGCCAACGAACTATCAAAACTGGCTATCGCCACAACCGTCGATATTCTAGATACCAAAGGGTACGTAGAGCTTTTATTAAAAAACTTAAACGTCACCAAGTATCGATATATCTCAGTTACCGATTTACCTCCTTACTTTCTTCCCGAACATACCTCTGTCATTAAACACCAAGGCCACACTCTTGGCTTCCTCGGTCACATCAAACCATCTATCCTCAGAGAAATTGGCATTACTTCAAATCCGGTCATAGTCGAAATAGATACTCAAACACTATCCGACCTTCGTTCACCAAACAAAATCTACACACCCATCTCCGAATTTCCTGAGCTACTAGAAGACATGACCATCGAATCTACGGAAAAAGTCGGCGAAATTATTGCCAAAATAACTTCTGTCAGCCATCTTGTAAAAGACGTTCAATATCTTACTTCGTACCAAAATAAACACTCATTTAGAATAATTTTCTCATCCCTCCTCAACAATTTATCTCAAAAAGAAATTGCTGGTATAAAGGAAGAGATCTCTTCTCTCTTTGTTTAATTAAACTGTTATTCCCAATCTTCATTCATTGAAAACTCGTGAGTTTTCTGTTCCTCTTTACTCTCATTATCCTTTGCCACAACTTGGATTGAGTGTTTACCGTTTGTCAGTTTGATTTCCTTAACATAAGGCCCTTCAGTAAACGATTGTTCCAAAGTACCGTCAACATAGAGCTTTACCTCAACGATTGACTTCGAGCTAACAACTGTAAACTTTATCGACACCGTTTCACCGTTTACTCGACTATGGTTTGTGGGTGAAACAATCTGAATATCGGTTGAGGTTGAAGCGCCGCATGTCTCAGTTGGCGGTTTATAAATTGAGTCGGTTTGTTTCACAATCCACTGGTCAATCCCTTTTTGCCATAGATTCTTTGCTGTTAACGGATCCGTTTCCTTAATCACAATGTACTCTTTTTCGTCGTAATTTCCCTGAGATACCGACACTTGATCGGCCAATCTATTTGAGTCACCCTTACATATTTTTAATTTTGTGTGAATCGGGTCTGGATCGGAAGGAACGGTACCGTTTATAAACCATTCTTTATAGCTTGCGAATCCATCATGGGCCGGATAACCTGACACCCTATCAACTTCAACTTGTGAGACCCCCTGAGGGACCGTAAAGGGGCTGTCCGGCTTTATGGACAAGACATTAAGCATTTCTCGTCGCCAGATAGGAGCGGCGCCAGAGACACCCGAAGCCACGTTCTTCATTTTGTCATTATCATTGTTTCCAACCCAGACTCCCACGATCGTGTCTTTCGACCAGCCCACTGTCCAGTTGTCCCGAAGATCGTTAGTAGTACCTGTTTTTACTGCCACGGCTCTGCTTCCCATATTAAGATACGAGTTAACACCGAATGTTAGCAAACGAGCATTGTTGTCTGACAACACGGAGTTAATTAAAAAACCAACTTTGTCGTCGAGAACCCGCTCATGTTTTACCGATTTGTTTTCGTAAATTACTTTTCCTGAGCTGTCTTCAATCCTTAAAATTGCTACCGGTTCAACTTTATAACCGCCATTCGCAAAAGTGCTATATGCCGACACCATATCAATCAGTTTTATCTCGGCACCACCCAAAGCCATTGATAAACCAACGCGGCTTAAGGTTTCTTTTGTTGGTTCAAGGGTTGTAAAACCCATTTTATAGCCCTGAGCCAAAACGTCACTCACCCCAACACGAGCCAACAGCTTCACAGCCGGGATATTGATTGAACTAGCTAGAGCTTCGCGCAAGTGCAACAGTCCATGTTCTTTGCCATCGTAATTCTTGGGAATATAGGGAGTATTTTCATCCTTACCGGGGAACTCTGTCACCATGTCCGCCAATACCGACGCGGGAGAGTATCCTTCCATAAAACCTACTGCATAAACCAAAGGTTTTATTGAAGATCCGGGTTGTCTGTTACGAGTTGTTACATTTACCTCACCATCGATTGAAGAGTCAAAGTAGTCTTTAGACCCAACCATACTCAGAATCTCACCCGTATTGGTATCCAAAATAATCGAAGCTCCATTTCCAATATTTAAACTCGTACTCACTTTGTCAATTTCCTCTTTCACGATTGTCTCCGCTTTGTCTTGCAGTTCCCAGTTTAAACTTGTGGTCACCTTCAGTCCGCCTGCTTCTAAGATATCCGATCCGTACTCATCCTCAAGCAACTGTTTAACATACATTACGAAGTGAGGTGCTTTAATCTTGGATCCTACCCCTTTAAAAACAACTTTATCCAGTTCTGCCACAACCTGTTCTTCTTGTTCTTTAGTCACTTTGCCATCTTCTCTCATTCTTCGTACCACATCCTTTGCCCGAGGAACATAAGCTAGTGACTCTCCAATGTAAGGAGAGTATCGAGAAGGAGACTGGGGTAATCCTGCCAAAATAACACACTCGGTTAGATTAAGATCTTTCACTTCTTTGCCAAAATACTGTTGTGCCGCTGCCGCTACACCTGCAGTGCCGCCTCCGTAGGGAACTTCATTTAAATACATTTGCAAAATCTCATCCTTACTATATGTTTTTTCTATTTTTACCGCCAAAACAAACTCTCGTATCTTTCTGGATATCTTTCTTTCATTTGTCAGCAAAACCGTTTTTACCAACTGTTGGGTCAGAGTTGAACCTCCGACAAGTCGGTGGTTAACTAAAATATTTTTTGCAATACGCAGAGGAGTAAGGGGGTCAAAGCCTTTATGTTTGTAAAAGTCTTTGTCTTCAATCGAAATCGTGGCATCTTTTAAATACTGGGGCACATCGGATAGGGGAGTGAAGCGACGATCCTGGTCGGAATAAACATCATACAAAACCGTTTTTCCGGTTCTGTCCAGGATTTGGGTAGAGTAACCAGTACGGCGTTGAATCTTTCCAGGATCCGGCAGTCCGCGAGAGTACCAAAGAAATAAAACAATAACCAATAAGGAAAGTCCGATAAGGCTAAAGAAAATAATCTTTCCCCAATTCATTTCAGACAGCTTCCCCCCAAAAAGGTTATTTAGCCCACCAATAGTTATTCTTTTTCTTCTTCTATACATATGTTCTCCTCTAATAATAATATAATAAACGTATACGCACAAACAAACTATGACCAAAAGACAAAAGAAAATCTACACCATGATCATTTTCGCAGGCTCACTCGTTCTTGTTCTAACCACTTTCGCCTCCATATTCTTCTACATATGAGCACTGCCTACTTCCCAGACGACCCAATCACCGCAGTCAGGGGAATAGGACCTTCCATCTCCGCCAAACTCAACAAACTGGGTATTGAGACAATCCGAGATCTTCTTCATCATTTTCCCAGTCGCTATCTAGATTTTTCCAATCCCGTACCGATTAATGAACTTAGAATTGGGCAGACTCAGACTTTTACGGCCAAGCTTACTGAACCAAAAGTTTTCTATACCAAAAATGGCCGGCTTATCTGTCAATCAACAGCCGAGGATAGTTCGGGGAAAATTGTCCTTACCTGGTTCAACAACCCATACATCAAACGTGTGATCAAAGGTGGGGATATCTACACCATCGCCGGAAAAACTTCGTTTTGGGGGGCTCAGGGAAAAACAATTATTTCTCCCGTAGTTGAGTCTGGCCACAAACCCTCCATTAACACCAGAGGGCTTGTACCGGTATTTCCTCAAACTGCGGGCATTACATCACGATGGTTAAGATCAAAAATCTACGAAATACTACCATCTCTCTCCCTCAACGATCCTCTAGATCAAGATCTGATTCAACGTCTGGATCTTATAGATCTATATCAGGCATATCAAGAAATCCATTTTCCCAAATCAAAAAACAACCAGCTTCTTGCCGACAAAAGACTCTCTTTTAATGAACATCTCTCGATAAATATTAAAAATCAGTTGGAACTTCACAATCTTGGAAAATCCGTTTCTCTTTGTATCTCATCAAAAATAACTCAAGAAACTTCGTCCTGTTTACCGTTTACTCTAACCAAAGATCAAGAAAAAACCATCACCTCACTCTATCATGATCTTCGTCAGGATACTTTTACTCATCGGCTTATTCAAGGTGATACCGGTTCGGGAAAAACTGCCACCTTACTATTTGCGGCCAATCAGTGTATCGCCCAAAACAAAAGCTGTGCCATTATGGCTCCGACCGAAATTCTTGCCAATCAACACTACCAAACTTTTAAAAAATACTCACTCTTTCCCGACAATATTCAATTAATCACCGGCAGTTCAGGAAACAAAATCGATATCTCAAAACCATCAATTTATATCGGTACACACGCCCTAATCTCCGCTATTCCAGCCACACTAAAGACACCTCTCGCTTTTGTGGCCATTGACGAGCAGCATAAATTTGGTGTCAAACAAAGAGATGAGCTATTGAGGCGCACTCCTGTTCCACATCTTGTCAATCTATCCGCCACGCCCATACCTCGTACTGTAGCCTTAGGTTTACTGGGAGACATCGAAATCAGTAGTATCATCCACAAACCCCTAAATCGCCTGCCTACAAAAACATTTGTCACCACGCCGACACACTTTAAAAAAAGTCCCGAATGGTTAGCCCAAAAACTAAACGAAGGCAATCAAATATTTGTAGTTTGTCCCAACATCACCGAACACGATACCAATACAGCTTCGGTTGAAAAAATATCTGCTTTTTATCGTCGTATCACTCCACCTCAGTATCCGGTCTATGTTGTTCACGGCAAAATGAAGGTCAACGATCAAAACAAAGTACTGGCCGATTTTAAAAACTCCGAAAAGGGGGTTCTTGTTGCCACCACTTTAATTGAAGTCGGTATCGATATCCCGAACGCTAACGTTATGATTGTCCATTCGGCAGAAAGATTTGGTTTGGCTACTCTTCATCAGCTTCGAGGACGTGTCGGTAGGGGAGAAGGTCAAGGGTTTTGTTTCCTAGTACCCAGTACCGATGACGAGGAAGAAACCGAACGCCTCCAACTGCTCCAAAAATATCATTCCGGTCTCACTCTTGCCCAAAAAGATCTTCGCCTCAGGGGTGCAGGGGAAGTCTTTGGTTTTAAGCAACACGGATCTCTTCCCACCAGTTTAAAATATTTTTGGTCCAAAAAACTATTTCTTGAAGCCAAGAAACTAGCCTCATCTCTCGTCAAATCCAACATTGCTCAGGCAGAAGAGATTGCTACTAAACTGAGTACTTGCTAAAATACACTTGTTATCCATTAAAACTAATACATCATGGCCGCAACACCCAAAAGAAAACATTCAACAAGAAGACAAGGAGCTAGACGTTCTCAGATCCACTTGATTGAACCCAAAATGATCACCTGCAAAAAGTGTGGCAACCTCAAAAAATCTCACTTTGCCTGTCCAATTTGTAAAGCAAAATAAAAAACCGTGAAATCTGCCCAAGATCCAAGACACTTAAAAAGAATTGCTGTTTTTAAGTCTCTTTTTGCCGGAATGTTCACTCCTCAAGAGGAACGACCTTCAAGAGTAGACAAAGTTTTGGCCAACATCGAAAAAATTGATGACATTGTCCAAAAATGTGCTCCGGAGTGGCCAATTTCTCAAATAAATCGTGTTGACCTCGCAGTTCTCCGACAGGCTGTTTACGAACTTATATACAAGACAGAAACACCTACCAAAGTCATTATTGATGAAGCTGTCGAAATCGCTAAACGTTATGGAGGTAAAACGAGCTCTAGTTTCGTTAACGGCGCCTTAGCATCGGCCATCAAGCTCTCCGGAAGACCAGACACCGAAAATGAAACTCCCAAATCTTAAACCTCTCCAAGAAAAAATAGGTTACTCCTTCAAAAATGAATCATTTTTGATTGCTGCCTTAACTCATCGTTCGTGTCTAAACGAACCAGGAATCTCCGAAAGTTATGAAAGACTCGAATTCCTAGGTGATGCCGTTCTGGAAATGCTTATCTCCGTCTACCTTTACAACAAATACCCTGACAAACAAGAAGGGTATCTTACAGCTGCTAGATCAGCCAGTGTTCGTACCGAGTCTCTCTCTCGAATCAATATCGAGAACGGCATCAACGAATACATCATTATGAGTAAAGGCGAAGAGGCCACTGGAGGAAGACAAAACAACTCTATTCTAGAAGATGTGATTGAAAGTCTAATTGGTGCCCTCTTCTGTGACGGGGGAATAGAAATTGCTAAATTATTTTTCGAAAAATTTATTATTCCCAACGTCAAGGAAATCATCTCCGAAGACCAACTCAAAGATGCTAAATCTCTGCTCCAAGAAAAAGTTCAAGGTCTTGGTTTTACCTCTCCATCATATCGGACGATCAACGAAATTGGCCCAGATCATGACAAAACATTTGAAGTAACCGTCAATATTAACAACAAAGAAACGGCCACGGGAGTAGGTAAAAACAAACAGGAGGCCGAGCAGAACGCTGCTAAAAGAGCCCTGGAACTGATATAATATCGCTATGCTAAAAATCAAACTACAACCGACTGGTAAAAAACACCAACGATTCTATCGTATTGTCGTCGCTGAAGAGAAATCCAAACTCACCGGAAAGGTAATTGATACCTTGGGTACTTACAATCCTCACGATCCGGAAAACAAATTAGAAATAAATAAAGAAAATTATCAATTATGGCTAACTAAAGGAGCTCAGCCAACAGACACCATTAGAAAATTAGTTAAATAAAATGAAACAACTAATCGAGTACATCGTTAGCAACATCGTTAACCACCCTGAAAGTGTCGTTATTTCAGAAGAGCAAACCGAAGACAAAGAAGCTACCAAGTACCTTATTAAGGTAGATCCTGAAGATGTCGGACGTGTCATTGGAAAACAAGGCAAGGTCATAAAATCTATTCGTCAAATAGTTCGAATTGCCGCCATCCAAAAGGGCACTCGAGCCATCGTTGATCTTCTGGAAGATGGAATCGAAGCCAAAGAAGAAGAGCCAGTAAAGGAAACTGAAGATTTGGTCGAAGAAAAAGAAGAGGCTTTGGAAGAAGTTGCCGAAGTCGTCGAAGAAGCCAAAGAAGAAGAGCCAGTAAAGGAAACTGAAGAATTGGCTGAAGAAAAGAAAGACGAGGAAGCAGAATAAAGAATGCAAAATAACAAACAAAAAGCCCTCAATTAGAGGGTTTTTTGTTAAAAGCCGAAGATATTTGTCGTCGTGGTTACCGACCCTTGTCCCATGTTCCCTAAGTCAGAATCAAGATTGTATCGGGAAAAGGTAGCCATCTGTTTTACCATATCTAAGTCCGTTCCCGTAAATGAGCCAATTTTTGTAATATCAACCTTTTTTAAGGTTGACTGGAAATACTTTATTTCCAGATCCATATTAACCGATCCGGCTGATGTTCTAACCAACTTTGTCACCTCCTGCATATTAAGATCGGAAACAACCCCATATGGCAAAGAACTTTCAATTTTGTCAATAAACAAAAGTAAAGAGTTTACCGGGGCAGAAACGGAAATTCTGATTGGGAAATTGGCAAAATCGACCATAGTTTCTCCTCCGGTACCTTGTTTAGATTCGTCAGTGCTAAAAACCACCCCTGACGGTAACTTATACGAAGTAATCGAAACTCCCGTATCATTTGCAATCCGTCTTAAAAGAAAAATGGCTTTCTCAGGTGAATATGTTTGCGGAATAGCTGACAACACCATTTCTTGTAGATTCTCCGGTATCTGTTCGTTTAGTTTATTAAATCCTTCTTGTGAACTCTTTAATAAGCTCAAACTAGCTGTTTCCTCTTTTAAAGTGGACCTTAGTTCTTCAACACTATCCAGTTTTGGCCATACTACAAAAAACAAAACAAAAAGCATCACCACACTCAACATCAGTACCGTTACGATCATTCTAATCAGAGACTCATCTACCCAGTCGGGCAAAACGAATCCAAAAATATTTTTATAGCCAACTATTTTATTTTGTGCCATTTATCTGTTTTAGTTCAAGTTGTAATCTTGCGTAATACACACCGCTTTTATCTCGAGTAACACTTTCAACATAAGCACTTGAAAAATACCGATTATCTTTCCAAGTGCCTTCGTTAATCAACACATTTTCCAAAGATCTAAGTAGCAAAACATCTTTTGAAGTCACAGCAACAGACATCCAACCTTTAACGGAAAAATCAACACCTGATATCGACGCGTTTACCGGCAATAATGCTGACGCTCCATCAAGATACTCTTTATACTTAAAACGTCCCTTGTTTGAACTCTCAATCTGAGTCAGAATCAGTTTTGTCAGCACAAAGCGACTTAATTTTTCGTTATTCTTCAGCATCATCGATGAGATTTCTTGTGCCTCATTTTGAGTATTTTTAATCTTGTTGTTCAAAACCAACATCGAAATCACCACATATAGAGTAATCCCCAAAAAATACGCCGAAAACAAACCAAACAGGATATTCACGATCAAACGTGTCCAGTTCTCACCTTTAAGAGAGCGTCTTTTCTTACTAATAAGATTTACTTTAATCATGACAGGTCACTCGATAATCCATAGGCGATTGCAAATATCGGGCCAAGGGTTTTATATTTTTGTTCAACGTTTAACCCTGAAAAAGTATCGCCAATCACCACTTCAAACCCCTCTAAAGAAGCCGACAAATACGGCAATAATCCCAAAAGATAAGCTCCTCCTCCCGTCAGTATCACCCGAGAAACAATCGATCCGGAATGATCATTTTGATAAGAAACGGCCATCTTTTTTATCTCACCGACAATATTATCAATCGCTGGTTTTAAGACTTTAAAAACCTTTCCTTCTAGCTGGTTCTGATCGATTCCATAGGTTCGTTTATAGGTTTCCGCCTGATCAATCGGCATACCGAAAGCGTCGGAAATAAGCTTAGTCATTACTTCACCGCCAAAAGGTAAATAGAAGTTACTAAAGATTTTTTCTTTACCTGCCAAAATAATACCTGTTCCACTGGCACCCATATCCACAATCATTGAAGGAGTAGCGTCGTTTAAAGAAGAAGCGAATGCTCTTAATAATGACGGTGTTTCATTTTCTAGTCTCAACGGCTCAAGTCCAATAAGCTCCAAAAGTTGTACGTAGGCATCAGACACGTTTGTAGGTACAGCCACAACGTAAACCAAAATCTTTTCATCACCGCGTACTTTATCCGGTCTATCCAACACGACCCAAGACATTTCTACCTCATTTGGGGGAAAGGGGACCGACTGATCAAGCTCCCATTTAATTGCTGTTGCCAACTCAGGAGTCGACATGATCGGAAACTGCATGACTTTTGAGTAAACTAACGACTCAGGAATCGATGCTACCACTTGACGACCTCGAATACCCGATGACTTGACCAATGTCTTTATTTGATCTACCAAAGCTATCTTTTCGGCATTTGACATTGCCAACAAACTTTTTCCGGCATTATTCTGGACAATAGAAACACCAGAAATTTTCTTTCCGTCAGATTTCAAAATCTTAATACTTGTGGATCCAATATCCAAACCAAAATGGGCAGCCATACTTATTTCAGTATAACTCATCTCCATACCCAAAATACAGATATCTACTGTATCAACGACCCTCCGGAAAACAAAACATAATCGAATATACCTGGGACCGTATCATTTTCGGACTCTTCATATTGAAGACCATATTTTACTGTTTTATCACCGGACTCAATTGATCCGACCGACCTTATCGACTTGAGTTGAGGAGGAAACTCTGCTCCATCAGAACCACGAGGGAAAACTTTCACTAAAGCCGGACTGCCATAAACGGTAATTCGAATTCCGACCACGCTACTGTTGACCGCAATCGTGTCCGATGAAACATCCCCGGATCTCTTATCGTAACCCTCCTCAGAACCGCTCTGAGCTAGTGTAAACCCATTTTCTTCTGTGTAAGCATAAGCATAATCACTCAATGACACAGTACCGCTATTATTACGAACAACCGAAATAAAAACAGAAGGTGTTCCTGAAGGATCACTTTTTTCAGGACTCCAGTAAACTGCAAATCCGGTCAAGGTACTAAAATCAGCATCAGCCAAACTGAGTTCAACCGTACCGCCCGACTCAACTCGACCAATGTCCAAACTTTCCGAACCAGAAGTAGTTTTGTTTGCCACATAAGTATCCGTCGAAACATTTGTGTCGGTAGACATAATAAGCTGTTCCAGTCCAGTTTGAGCCGCAATTAATGCCTGTACACTCTCAGTTTCGGTTTGCTGAACTCTTGTATCGATGGTGGACCTTGAAGCCAACGACACAGCCAAAGCACTAAGAACTGTCATAATCAAAACCATCACCAAAGCAACCTGACCACGATGGATACCCTTTTGTGCTCGATACTTCATCAATAAATACCGCTATTCAATAAATTAATGTCTCTTGCCAGCTCTCCGGAATACCCCTCACCAGACGTGGCACTCGAAGTAGCTTCAACAAGCAAATTAATTCTATCATTTACCCCAGAACGACAGTACCAGGTAAACTGCATCTTTGTGACGTAAACATCCGGACTGCTGATTACTACTCCGGAATTTGAAGACACTACACCATCAGATAAAGAATATATTGCCGTACCTCCAACACTGTCCTTTACAACTAAAGAATAGCCAACTACACCTTCATTGTTCTTTGCAGCCAAGATACAGTCTTCTCTGGTTTTTTGTACACCATCACTATCAATGACTCTCATCACCGTGCCGTAACGCAATGTTCTTTCAATCATTTCTGCCACCGCACGCAAACCGCTATTTACTGTTGATTGAATGTCACTGACACCGCTTGATCGAAAGCTTCTGAAGAAAATTGTTGTTCCTCCCAATAAAACGATTACTAGAAGAGAAACCGTTACTACCAACTCAAAAAGTGTGTATCCTTTGTGTTGTTTCATCTTGTGGGTTTTGCTAAGTCTTGTGATAACTCGACTTTCATTGTCACCTCCTGACCATCTGCATCCTTTTTACCCCCGTTCCAGATTACCGTCACCGTCATATCCACTACATCTCCCAAATCATGATAGGAAATAACACAGTTATATTTTCCGTCAAATTTTCCATCTTCGTCAATCGTGCCCTGACATACTTGAAAACTATCTAGATTATTAAAAAAAGTTATTGGTGCTTTATCTCGCTCTCCGCGATAATAATTAATCTGTTTTTGAGCTAGGTTAACCGCCCCGCTTCTATCTTTTTGGTAACTCAACATACTCAAAGACCGAGACACGATGTCTGATACTCCTACTAAGACAAGAGAGATAATTCCGACAGCCACTACAATCTCAATTAATGTTTGTCCATGGTTAATCGTTTTTATTTTCATTTTTCAACTACAGCAATATTACCGTTTTCGTATATCTCCACGCCAAACTGATAGGGGCTATTCAAATAGGATATTTCCAAAGAACCCACCGGAGAGATTACCCCCGTTCCCGCAGAAAAAGTATAAGTTCCTGTCTGATCAGTAAAATAGGCCTTTCCCAGAACTTCCTCACTTTCCGTAATTACAATTTCTCCGTTAGCGTCCCCCCCGCTCACACAAGTTGCCACAACCCTTACAGAACGACAGTCAACTCCAGTACAGACAGGAGAAAGTTTATAATTTTGCAGACCTCCACAACCGTCAGGATAAACCAAGTTTTGAGCTAGAGACTGGATCTTCTTCATCTGGCTCATCAAACTTCTGGCATCATTCATTGCCGCCTGTCTTTGGGAAAATCGAAAATATCCCGCAATTACCGTCCCCGACAAAACAATAATAATTGAGATCGTAACCATCAGCTCAATTAGCGAAAAAGCGCCCAGTATCAACTCTTTTTTTTTCATGGATTTGTCACCGTTTTAGTCAAAGAGGTGTCTTCCATACAAGTCGCGGTCAATGTATAACTGCTTCCATCTGTTGTATATGCATATTTTCCGTCCGTAGCAGCGTCGCAAGGTCTTGGATCAACAGGGGTAGAGGACATCGTAACGGTAGCATTTGAATCGGAACAGGTTATTGTGCCTGTACTACCACTTTGATAAATCAGTAGCGGATACTCACCGGCAATAGAACGACACATCTCCAAGGCTTGTCTAATGGCCTCCAAATCCGCCCTTCTTCTTGCATCTCTGGAGTTCTTGGCAATCGCGGAGTAGGACACCACACCGGCCGCGAAAATAACGGCAATTATCGTAATAACGACTAGAAGTTCAACAAAAGTAAAACCATTGCGTTTTTTCATTGTAAGTTTGCCACACAATAATATCCCTTAGTCTCGTTATTCCAATCACAACTGGCACCCGAATTTCCTGAACCGCTTTTCTCCATTGTTGCACAAACACAGTACCCCGTTGTCTCACAGGTAGAAGCCGTATAGGTTGTGTTTGTTTGCGGATCAACCGGCCATGAACTCTTAAGATACTTTGTCAATAAAGTATTACTAGATGTACAAGCATTGTCAGGGTAAGAAAACTGATTTTCCGAGTAATACTGTTCGAGGGCATTCTGAATCGAGACCAAGTCCTGTTTCCGTCTTGAATCACGACCGGATGATTGGGTTGCACTATACGACACTGTCGCCAAAGCTACTAGTATTCCGATAATACCAATGACTACTAATAACTCGAGTAGGGTAAAGGCATTTTTTTTCATAGTTATGGATTTGTAGTAATGTACATGACTCCTTTATAAGACTCACCACAGGCACAATCAACACCGCTCGGATTAACTCCGTTGGGCTGGAATAAAGCACACTTATCAGCTGATGCTTTAGATGTATCAGCCACATTTTCCAAACAAGTCATCAAATAATACGTCTTAGCATCTGTACAGATATATTCATAACTGCTCCAGCTACTTCCCTTGGGATCAACAAAAGTCGTTTTGGTATATTGGTCTTCGATCAATGTAGCCATAAAAACGCTCTTGTCTGAACCTGTACCTTCAGTCAGAATATATTGCCCGTTATTGTCATTCTTGTACAACTCAAAAGCTTTTGCCAACTGACTCAGATCACTCTTTCTCTGAACATCACGAGCTCTAACTCTAGCTTGGTTAAAATTAAACACCGCCAAGCCTGTTAAAACCGCGATGATCCCCATTGTCACTAATAACTCGATTAAGGTAAATCCTTTTTGTTTCATTTTTACTTTACTCTTACTAGTCCTAACTCAGTTAATTTATAATTGCACATTGCCGTTCCGCAAGACAAATTCCAATCCGACTTAGCCCCTTCGCTATCCACAACCACGTCTCTATCTTCAATATTTTCCAAAGCAGTATAAATAGCAAAACCGCCATCAGTTCCGTATTCATAATAATAACTTCTATCGATATCTGGATCGGTTGGCACCTCCTGCATGTAGATGACTTGGTCACCGTTACTTGTATAGGCATAAATCTTTGACGAGCAGTCACCATCAGTACCGTCAATCATCAAACAAAGAACTGCACCGTTGTTAGACTTTGGGTATCTTCCAACATCGTTATTAAACATTTCAAAGGCCTTTGCAATTTGATTCAGGTCATTTTTCCTTTGGGTGTCTCTTCCTTTTAACGTTGCCTGAGTATAAGAACCAATACCGATAATCGCCAAAATTCCCACAATAGCCATCACTAAAATCAATTCAATCAAAGTAAAACCGTTTCTTCTCATCACAAATTCATTGTGCTTTAATCCAGTGTAAAAGTCAAACCAGTAAACCTAAATACCACTCCCAAATCTGACCACCCCAAAGCAGGCCAATTACTGTCCCCAATATTAAAAATGGACCAAGCGGTAAATACTGACTCATTTTCTTTTTTTTCATCACCATTAAAACAATTCCCACCAAAGCCCCGGAAACAAAAGAAATAAATACTCCCGGTACAATTTTTGGCCATCCGAGTAACAATCCTAAAGATGGCACCAAAAAAACGTCTCCCAAACCGATACCATCAACCTTTTTAATTTTTTTAGTCAGATACTGAAGAGAAATAAAAATAAGACACACCCCTAATCCGGATAAAAGAGCTAACCAAAAATCCGTGGCCCTCATGATCCCAAAACCTACCAAACCAACCCGGTAAATAAGGGACAAAGAAAATAAAAGCAGATTCAAACTAAAAGGAATCACCATGTATAGAAGGTCCGTCATAAATATCGAAAGTAAAACCATTCCCACCGTTAGCCAAAATACTGGTTGAATAAAGCTCCAAGGAGAGCCAACTAACTTAAAAAAGTTAAAGCCCACCACAAACCACCACACAAATAAAATCCCTGTCAACAGTTCAATAATTGGGTAACGTATCGAGATTTTCCTTTGACAGTATGCACAACGGCCTCTCAGCCAAAGAAAAGAAATTATGGGAATATTGTAATACCACGCCAATTTATGTTTACATTTGGGACAAACTGAACGACCGGATAGGGGAGAGCTACCATGAGAAGTTCGAAAAATAACCACATTTAGAAAAGATCCCCAAACTAGTCCCAGGACAAATATAAACAGCGTCACAAAAAGCATAACTTATGGTATCACTTTCTTCGATACAAAAAGAGGGGATACCTCCCCTCATCTTTGTCTAATAAATCTAAATCCTTACTGGAAACACTGCAAACAAGTTCCTGCAGACTTCTGAGCCGCAGAACAGCCCATCTCAACGTTGTTTGTGTCTGTATTTACATGGAAAGCAGTGGCTAAGTCATTCAAGTTACTCTTACTCTCAGGAGAGTAACAAACTCTAAGAACTGTTTTTCCCCATGAGCTTAGATATAAAGTCTTACCCAAACCTTGTTTGAAAGTGCTTTTTAGCTCTCCATCGTTCATCAGTACATCAATACAGGGATCAAATGTTGCATCTTGATCTACACCCACTTTAACTAAAGCAGCCGACAATGAAGCCGTCGTAGAAGTATCATCAACTCCCAAAGCAACTGAGTTATCGTAAGTACAAGTCCCTTCTGCAACCTCAGCCGAATTTCTCCATGGGAAATAACCGTGATTAGCGTAATATCTTTGGTTAGCCGACAAGAACTCTAGTAAAGCACTGCGATAATTAGTATCTCTTGCTTTTTTTAACTGCTCAAATGGATCAATTGCCGCTAAGAGTCCAACAGCCAAGATTCCCAGAACACCGATAACAATCAAGAGCTCCATCAAGGTAAAACCCCCACTAGATCGTCTCATTTTATTTGTCATTTTTTATAATTCAGTTAATATCAAATATGAACGATTAGAACTGACTTGTCAAGTTGTATATAGGCATAATCACCGCAATCACGATAAAACCGACGGCTACCCCCAGAAATACCATAATTAACGGCTCAATCGCCGTTGTCAGGGCTTTAATCTTAATTTCACTCTCACTTTCATAAAAAGTGGCTAATTTTGCTAGTACTTCGTCTAGTTTTCCGGTTTCTTCTCCCACAGCTATCATCTGTCCCAAAATAGGAGGAAATATGTCCAGTCTTTCGATGCCTTCGGATAAACTAATTCCTTTTTCCACCATCGTGGCGATCTGTTTTACTGCTGCACCATAAACCTTACTTCCCAGTGTATCAGCTACAATCTGCAAAGCGTCCAGTATCGGAATACCGGCACCGAGTAAGACACTAATTGTTCTGGCAAACTCAGTCAGTATGGTGTCTTTTTTTAAATTTCCCCAAACCGGGATCTTAAAAGTAATTTGCTCCGCAACCAAAGAACCCACCTCGGTTTTTTTCCAATTATTTACTAACACTCCGGCAACACCAAAAACTGCCAGAGCCAAGTACCAAAACTTAGCCATAAAGTTAGAAACACCGATTAATATCTTTGTTGTTCCCGGTAAGTCAGCTCCAAAATCTTTATACATAGCCGTAATTTTGGGCACTACAAAAATCATCATTATGGCCACAATCACCACCATCGCCACCATAACAATCACCGGATAAACCATCGCTCCTTTTGTTTTGCTTTTGAACTCTCTTTGCTTATCTAAAGTGTCAGCTAACTTGACCAACACTCGATCCAAAACTCCTGCCGACTCACCGGCACGAACTAAAGCAATATAAACAGAAGAAAAACCACCACCTGATTGTTCCAAAGAATCGGACATCGTCGAACCACCTTCGACCTCCGTCAGTATTTTTTCAATCACAACTTTCATCACCGCTGTCGACTGGTTTTTTAAGATTCTTAAGGCGCTGACCAAAGGGAGTCCAGCTCCGACCATGGTTGCCAACTGTCGAGTAAAACTGGTAATGTCGTCGGCCTTGGGTTTAGAAAACCTCCCAAACAGCGAATCAGTAGAAAACCCCTCATCAGATGCCAAACCGGTAATATGTAATCCCTTACTTCGTAACACATTGGCTACCTGTTTTTCATCCGTTGCTTCCATCACACCACTCGAGGAATTTCCGTCCTTGTCGATTACTTTATAGCGGTATGACTTCATCTAACGTTAATCATTTTATCTAACACAGACGGTCTAATTGAGTACTCCATTGCTACATTCCGATCAACAACATTTTTGTTTACCAAATCTGCCATACTCTGCTCCAACAGTCTCATTCCCAAATTACCGCTTGTTTGAATCACATTATCAATTTGAAAAGTTTTACCTTCACGAATATTATTGCGAACAGCAGGTGTTGCTACCATAATTTCGGTAGCCACTTTTCTTTTACCATCCAGTGAGGGAATCAATCTCTGCGATAGTACCGCTTCTAAAACCGTCGACAACTGTAAAACAATCTGGCTTTGCTGATCTTCCGGGAAACTGTCTACGATACGGTCAATCGTTTGTGCTGCAGAGTTAGTATGCAGTGTGGCAAAAACCAAATGTCCTGTTTCAGCCACTGTCATTGCCGCCGCAATTGTCTCCGGATCTCTCATCTCTCCGATATAAACAACGTTGGGGTCTTCACGCAGAACAGACTTTAAAGCATTGTCCCAACTCTTTGTATCTCCGCCTAACTCTCGCTGACTAACAATTGATTTTTTATTTTCGTGAATAAACTCCACCGGGTCCTCAATAGATACGATATGCTCCGTACGGTTACTGTTAATCTCATCCAGTATCGCCGCGACTGAGGTAGATTTTCCCGATCCGGTTGGACCGGTAACAAGAACAAAACCCTGTTTTAATTTTGCAAAAGCATGGCAGATCTCTGGCAGACCCAAACTATCAATGTTTGGAATTTCGTTGGGAATAAAACGTAAGGAAATAGCCGGAGTTCCCCTTTGAAAATATGCATTGGCTCTAAAGCGATTCTTTCCTACAGTCACCGAAAAGTCCAGTTCCAAATCTCGCAGAAATACTTCTTTTTGTGCCGCAGACATCAAACTGGTGATGTACCCCAGTAGGGCAGTACTGCTTATCAAACCACCCTGTTCATAAAATACCAACTTTCCAATCAATCTAAAAACAGGAAAAGTATTCGCCAACAAATGCAGATCAGAAGCTCCTTTTTCAGCCGCCAAAGATAACAAACCCTCAATAAAATTAGTTCCTTTTTCCATTAAACTTGAGCTACTCTAATAACCTCTTCCAGAGTTGTTACACCTTCAAGCGCTTTCAGATATCCATCCTGCTTCATAATAATCATGCCGTCGGCTTTTGCCGCCTCTTCTACCGTGTCCGCATCAGCACGCTCCATGATCAATCTGGCGATTTTATCGGTTACCCTTAACACCTCGTAAATACCAATACGTCCGTAATACCCGGAACCGCCGCACTTGTCACAGCCGGCGCCTTTGTAAAGCATAAAGGGGACATTGTTTTTTTGGGCCTCGGCGATTCTGGCTGGGTTTGACTTAACCCAACCATCAACCAGCTTTCCCAAAACGGAGTTAATATCTTCAATCACATTTTGTTCCGGAACATATGCGGCTCGACACTTATCACAGATTCGACGTAAAACACGCTGACCAATAACCGCTGTCATTGAAGAAGAAAGTAAAAAAGGCTCTGCTCCCATATCCAATAAACGAGGAAGTGCACCGGCAGCTGAGTTCGTGTGAACCGTTGAAAACACCAAGTGTCCGGTTAGCGAAGCTTGAACAGCCAGTTGTGCCGTTTCCTCGTCACGGATTTCTCCAACCATAATGACATTTGGATCTTGGCGTAAAAAAGAACGCAGTCCCGAAGCAAATGTTAACCCGGCCTGAGGATTAACTTGTACCTGATTCACTCCACCGATCTGATACTCAACAGGGTCCTCCAAAGCAACAATATTTACCTTTGGAGAGTTAACCATCTCTAAAATAGAGTAAAGTGTCGTTGTTTTACCTGAACCCGTTGGACCGGTTGCCAAAATAATTCCGTGGGGGATACGAATGGCTTCTTCCAGTGTCATTAGCGCTTTTCCTCTAAGTCCCAGCTCCGACAAAGTTGGCACTTTGTCCGTTTTTTTAAGAAGACGCATCACGATCTTCTCTCCATTGACTGTCGGTAGAGAAGAAATACGTAGATCAACCTCACCCCACTCAGATTGAAAATTAAACCGTCCATCCTGAGGCACTCTTTTTTCATCGATCTTCATGCCGGCCAATATCTTGATGCGAGAAACCAAAGCTGCGTGATAATCCTTGTCCAAAGTCAACTTTTCCTCCAAAATACCATCAACACGATAGCGGACTCTGGTAATGTTTTCCATTGGTTCAATGTGTACGTCTGAAGCTCTCAGACGGATAGCATGTTCCAAAATCTTCCTCACGATTTCTACTATTTTCGGCTCTTTTATTATCTGTGAAATCGTATCTGCAGTGACCAATCTTACCCCTTCCTCTTCGCTTGCTTCTTTTCCTCTTTCCAGAACACCGGAGATCTCACCGGTCAAGTTTTGGCTATATACATTAGCTACCAACTCATCATAGTTTTGTTTTGTTGTAAGGTAAGACTTTACCTGGAATCCGGTTCGTTTCTGAAAAAAATCGACCGTCGACAAGTCTTCCGGTTTCACCATTACCAAACTCAATTCTTTTTTTGTTCGATCAAGAGATATCGGTAACACTTGATAATTTTTAGCCAAATCTACCGTTATCAGGTTCAAAAGTTCGGGATCAACCGAAACTTTGGTATCCGAAAAATAGGGGATGTTCAACACTGTTGCTTTTGCTTTTGCCAAATCAGTCTCGCTAATCAATCTTTTTTCTAAAAGTGTCTCAGTTAGTGATTTTCCGGAAGTAGCCGCTTCTATCTTAAGACTATTAATCTGATCCTCCGTTAATCTTGCGGAGGATATCAAATAGTCAAGCAAAGCTTTCTCCTGATAATCCATACCTTCAATATGGCAAATTTTTACCGAAATATCAAGCTCTAATAAGCTTCCAAGAGCTTATAAGAAAATTGCTGAACGCCAGTTTGGCATTCACATTGGTAAATCTCAATTTCGCCAAACAATCAATCGCTTTTTTTAATACCTTCAACCGATTTTTATTTACTTCCTTAATCAAACCCGACTGCAATTTTTTTATCAGTTCCACTAAAGATCTTTCCATTTCTTCTTTCGTTAATCTCTCAGATAAATCTATTGACTCCGCCGGACCATTAATCAAACACTTCATTGCCTCCCGCCAATAATTATTTTCATCTCCTCCGATTTCTTCTAAGCTCTCCACCAGACATCTGGACAATACTGTTGGTAACAATCCGTTTTCATTTGATACAAATAAAAACAGTTTTACCCGATCTCCGGTTTCTTCAAGAGGTTTCAAAAGAATTGCTTGGCACTCGGGACTTAGTCTATCAGCATCCCACACAATCAATATCATTTCCGGAGAGCTAGATACTGTGTTTACGCCAAAGTTTATCCAGTGTCTTAAATCGTCCACCTTACCTTCTTTACCCTCATAACCAATTACCAGAGAAGGGGATAGTTTCAATCCCTTCAGCAAAATATCTCTCTCGCCGATACCCGTTACAATAATCTTTGGTAACATAGGGCTATTGTACAAGGATTCGCACTTGAAGTGGAGGCATTTAGCCATTACAATGAAGCCGAAAGCTAAAAATTTAATATGTCAGAACAAACATACTCAGCCAAAGATATTACCGTCCTAGAGGGTCTAGAACCCGTCAGAAAGCGTCCAGGCATGTACATCGGATCTACCGATGAAAAAGGTCTACATCACCTACTGGTAGAGATTGCCGACAACTCTTTAGACGAAGCTATTGGTGGCTACGCCAAAGACATCTATGTTTGTATTCATCAAGATGGTTCCGTCTCTATTTCGGACAACGGCCGCGGTATCCCAACTGATATGCACTCATCCGGAGTTTCCGCTCTCGAAGTGGCCATGACCAAACTCCACGCAGGTGGTAAATTCAGCGACACCGCTTACAAAGCTTCCGGTGGTCTTCACGGTATCGGCGCTTCAGCTGTCAACGCTCTTTCTACTCATATGCAAGTGATTGTTCGGCACGAAAAAGATTTCTTTATCCAATCATACAAAGTTGGTGTTCCTGATTATCCTGTCAAAACTATCTCCGAAGAAGAAATCAAAAAAGTTCTTCCTGAATATCATCATCACATGTTGACCAGCCAATCAGGAACCTTTACTCGCTTCTGGCCAGATCCATCTATTTTCAAAACTACTACCGATTTCAGTTTCATCAACATTAAAAACAAACTTCAAGAGAGAGCTTACCTTGTTGCTGGTGCTTACATTCACCTTTATGACGAAAGAGATAACCGTCAAGCAAACTTTTATTTTGAGTCCGGCCTTAGATCACTTCTTTCACACAACAACAAACACAAAAAACCTCTTCATGAGATTATTTCCATGTCCGGAAGTGTCACCGAAAACAACCTAGGAATAGGCGTCGAGGTAGTGATGCAGTACACAGACACTTATACCGATAATCTTGAGTCTTTCGCCAACACTATTAATACCTATGATGGCGGTACACATCTCACCGGTTTCAAAACTGCCCTGTCTAAAGTCATCAAAAACTACATGACTGCCGGAACCGATGCCGACAAAGACAAAAAGGGGAAAGGCAAAGATCTCGACTTCACCCCCGAAGATCTCAAAGAGGGACTCACCGGTGTTGTTTGGATCAAGATGAGTTCTTCTGAGATCCAGTTCGAGTCTCAAACCAAAACTAAGGTCAATAATCCCGAAGTTCAGTCCGCTGTTTATCAAATCGCCAAAAAAGGACTTGAAGAGTATCTTGAAGAGCATCCGGCAACAGCCCAAACCATTATCGCCAAAATTACTCTTGCTAATCGTGCACGTATGGCTGCCAAAGCCGCTCGTGAAGCAGTTGTTCGCAAAGGCGCTCTCGAGGGGATGACTCTTCCCGGAAAACTGGCCGACTGTCAAGAAAAAGATCCCGCCAGATCCGAACTTTTTATCGTTGAGGGAGACTCAGCCGGCGGTTCGGCAAAGCAGGGGAGAGATCGTGCACATCAGGCCATCCTACCACTCCGCGGTAAAATTCTTAACACCGAAAGAGCCAGACTGGACAAAGTTATCGAATCAGAAAGTGTCAAGGACCTTATTGTCGCTTTAGGTATGGGAATAGGGGATACTCTCGATATCGAAAAACTTCGCTATCACCGTATCATCATTATGACTGATGCTGATGTTGATGGCGCTCATATTGCCACACTGCTGTTAACTCTGTTCTATCGTCACACCTCTCCAGTATTTGAGAAAGGTTATGTCTATTTGGCTATCCCACCACTATACAAAATTAGTCATGGAAGTACCAACAAATATGTTTACTCCGATGAAGAGAAAGAAAACTATATTAAAACATTAACTCCAGCCGAACAGCAAAAGATCGGTCTTCAGCGTTATAAAGGTTTGGGAGAAATGAATCCGGAACAGCTCTGGGATACCACCATGAATCCCGAAACTCGTACTCTCAAACAAATTAGTGTCGAGGATGCCGCACATGCAGACGAAGTCTTTTCCACTCTGATGGGACAAGAAGTTGCACCACGTAAGAAGTTTATTACCACACATGCCACTTTAGCCAATCTCGATATTTAGTCACACTATTAATGAACCTACTTCACTCAATTAAAGCGTTCGACGAAGACCTTAATGTCCATGCCATCATTGAAATTCCCAATGGATCAATGGATAAAATGGAGTATGACAAGGACCAAGAAAAATTTGTTATCAATCGAGTTCTAACTTCCAATCTTTCCTATCCCTTTAACTACGGATTTGTCCCGGAAACTTGGAGTTCCGACAATGACCCTCTCGATGTCATGGTTCTTAGTTCTCAAACTTTTCCTACCGGTACAATTGTTAAAACACGGGTTATCGGTCTTCTCGAAACAACAGACCAATCCGGTGTCGACTCAAAACTTATTACCGTCCCAGTGTCCGAGAAAGATCCTCTTTTTGCCAACATCAAAGATGCCCAAACACTCGACAAACAAACTCTTGACAATATCGACTATTTTTACAAAAACTACAAAATTAATGAGCCCGGAAAATGGGTCGACATCAACGGTTATCAATCCGTTTCGGATGCCAAAAATAAACTAGACGAAGCCGTTTCTCGTTACCATCAATATTTCAATAAATAAAAATATGGAAGACCAAAACGAAGAAAACCAAAACCAATTTCCTGTTACCGACACAGCAACTGTCACTCCTCAAGAGGCTAAGTCAGAGTGGGGAATAATCAGACAGGCCCCCATCGTTGAAGAGATGGAAAAAAGCTATCTCGACTATGCCATGTCGGTCATTGTTTCCCGTGCCTTACCTGACGTTCGTGATGGTCTAAAGCCTGTTCATCGTCGCGTTCTATATGCCATGAAAGACATGGGCATTACTCACAAAAGTGCCTACAAAAAATCAGCCAGAATCGTTGGTGAAGTTTTGGGTAAATACCATCCCCATGGTGACACCGCAGTTTACATGACCATGGTTCGTTTGGCCCAGGACTTTTCGATGCGCTATCCGTTAATAGATGGACAGGGAAACTTTGGATCCATCGATGGTGACTCGGCTGCTGCTATGCGTTACACCGAGGCGCGCCTATCTAAAATTGCTAGTGAAATGCTTGAAGACATCGACAAAAATACTGTCGATTTCGCTGACAACTTCGATGGTTCCCAACAAGAACCTCTCGTTCTTCCCGCAAAATTACCTAATTTGTTGTTAATGGGATCCGAAGGAATCGCTGTCGGTATGGCCACCAAAATCCCAACCCACAACTTAGTTGAGGTAGTCAAAGCCATCGAAGCTTTGGTCAACAAAAGCAAAGCCACAACAAACATTACCGTTCCCGATGAAGAATTACACAGTACCGATTATAAAAATCTTATTGGTAACCTGGAGTCAGACATCGAAATTGACGAACTTTGTGAACATATTAAGGGCCCTGATTTTCCCACTTCGGGTATCATCTATGACACCAACGAAATCAAAAAGATGTATGCCACCGGTAAGGCGAGTATTATCATGCGCGGTGTAGCCGAAATTGTTGAAAGAAAAAATGGTCGCTACCAAATTTTAATTTCCGAACTCCCTTATCAAGTTAACAAAGCCAAACTCATCACCGACATTGCCGAGTTGGTCAAAAAGAAAAAAATTGATGGCATTGCTGATCTCCGAGATGAGTCAGACCGAAAAGGCCTCACTGTTGCTGTCGATCTGAAAAAAGACGCCAAACCCAAGAGTGTTCTTAACAATCTCTATAAATACACCGAACTACAAACTAACTTCCCTGCCAACGTAGTTGCTCTGGCCTCAGACGGAACGCCACATCTGCTTAACCTCAAACAGATTCTCATGGAGTTTACCGCTCATCGCCAAATGGTTGTTGTTCGTCGATCCCAATTTGAACTAAAGACTGCCAAGGATAGAGCCCACATTTTAGAGGGACTGCTTAAAGCACTTGCCAACATTGATGAAGTCATCGAAACCATCAAAAAGAGTCCCGACGCCGATACCGCCCGTACCAATCTTTGTCAGAAGTTTGGTCTAGACGAAATCCAAGCTAATGCTATCTTGGAAATGCAGCTTCGTCGTTTAGCCGCTCTCGAACGTCAAAAGATTGAAGCAGAGTATCAAGAGCTCATGAAACAAATTGAGCAACTAATTATTACTCTCAAAGATCCCAAAAAAGTCTTCCAGATTATCAAAGACGAACTCAATCAGCTTGCTGTGGCTTATCCCGAAAAGAGAAGAACCCAAATCGTCGCCGCCGCTCCGGGCACCCTTTCTGAAGAGGATCTTATTCCATCCGAAGAAACTTTGGTCACTCTCACCAAATCCGGTTATATCAAACGCATGCCGCTTTCCACCTTCAGAACTCAGAAAAGGGGAGGGAAGGGAGTTTCAGGTATGACCATCAAAGATACCGACGAAATTCGTCTTCTTACAAATGCCAATACCCACGACCGTCTTCTGGTTTTTACCAGCAAGGGTAAAGTCTTCTCGCTTAAAGTCTGGGAGCTTCCCGAAGGAAGTCGTATCAGTAAGGGCCAAGCCATTATCAACCTCATCAACATCGACAGTGACGAGTCAATTCAGAGTATTTTGCCTCTTCCCAAACAAGTAGAAAAAAGTTCTTATCTTTTCTTTACCACCAAAGCCGGTGTCGTCAAACGAACCGCTCTTTCAAAGTACGAGAACATCAAGAGTAATGGTCTTATTGCCATCAAACTTCAAGGGGCTGATAGTCTTGTCTGGGTCAATAAAACCTCCGGTGAAGATCACATTCTTCTAGTTTCTAAAGAGGGTAAATCAATTCGTTTCAAAGAAACAGACGTTCGCCCAACCGATCGTGATACCCAAGGAGTTCGCGGGATTTTACTCAAAGGAACCGACTTTGTTATCTCCATGGATGTTTTTGGCCCCACCGAACCGGTATCTACCGACAAACGAGTCAAACTTTTTAGAGATCTATTGATAGTCACCGAAAAAGGTATGGGCAAACGTACTCCGCTTCCTGAATATCCAGTCCAAAATAGATCAGGCCAAGGCTTAAAAGTCTGCGAAACCACTGATAAAACAGGTAAGCTATCTGGTGCTCTTCTTGTTGATCAGACTTCGGAGGTCCTTCTGATTACTACTTCCCAAGGTCAGGCCATCAAACTCCCGATCAAAAATATTCCACGTCTTGGAAGAGCCACTCAAGGAGTTATTCTGATGCGCTTTGCAAAAACAGATGACTCCGTCGCTGCTGTCACAACTGTCTCTGACTCTGAAGAAGAATAGCTGTTGTATAATCCAAGTTGTTCTTTTCAATCGTACATTCCAGAAGGAGGAATCGTGCAAATTAATCTTGTCCTTACCACAAACTATTTCCCTAATACGGAAATTGAGATATTTTTATGTCTGCAAAAACTCACCCAGGCAATCATTCTTGCAAAATGTAAACTAGAAACCGTCAAGGATGGTGCTCTCAAATCTTCTTTGTTAGAGAACATCTCAAAGGGTACTGCCCAAAAAGATGTCGTAGCAAGCGACCTTAGTCGCCTTCATATCTTGGACCCCTACCGATTTAATAAAGCAGAGACTACTCTTACATACACAAAAGAGTATCACTTGTGGTACACCTGGTGGGAAAACTATTTTGATTCGCTCAACGAAATTGAGATTGGCGAAATTGAGAAAGCCTTTATCAACGGTGAAGACCTCTCCGAGTGGCGCCCCGAAGGTACTGGAGAAAGAAATAGCCTTAGGCTCGCGTAAGCGAGCCTTTTTTTTGCACAAAAATACCCGGCCTTAGCCGGGTCTAAAATTATTCGGAAACTACACAATCGCATAATAAATGGTTGCCCTTCATCAAAATCATCGCTGTGTCTTCTTGAAAACCAGTCTTAGCAATCTTCATTTTGTTGATGTCGATCGGCATGCCACCTGTATCAAAAGCGATATCTCGATCTGGGTCATAGACAGCTATCGTTAACACCCGTACCGTCTTGAACCCATCACTCGACACTAAAATGCAATCACCAACACGAATCTCGTTCATCCTGGTAACAAGCATTTTATTTTGTACCAGATAAGAATAAAACTGAGGAAAAACAGAAAACTCAGAAAAGCTCTTACCGGTTCTTTCCACAGCCAAACTTGAAATAATTGCCAATCCGCCTGCCATGATCAAAGAATTTTCTAAAACATTGCGACAGGCAACAATTCCCTTTATGGTACTGCCGTTTGCCTCAGAAACTTTAATCTCTTCACCTGGCCTTATAGTTCCAAAATTCTTTCCAGTAATTTGCACGAGGCCTCCTTGTTAAAATGCTGTTTAGACTTATATTATATCACATCGTCAATCCTTGACTATCCTATATTATATATAGTATAATAGCAAGAACCATAAAATTCGAACACGGGAGGTCGAAGTTGTCTCCAAAAGCAAAAAACCATGAAGACGAAATCGAGTATATAGGAAATGGGTTTCTAGTTCTGATAAAACTTACCAAAGATGGCGGTAAGTCAGGTGGGGTAGAAGACAATTTTATTCTTCTTGCCCACTGTATAAATCGATGGGCCAATGAAAACCCAAACAAAAGGATAATCAGCCATCAAATTCACCAAACACCAGCTGTTGGGAATCACCGTCCGTCAGTTAATTGTATGACCATCATCTGGGAATACAAAACCCTTAGCCCGCAATAGCGGGCTTTTTTTATTTCAGATATTTATCGTGAATCTGTTTTAGTTGAGGATTCGTCACATGAGTATATATCTGGGTTGTCGCCACATTCTTATGTCCCAGCATTTCTTGAACACTTCTCAAGTCCGCACCTTGCTGAAGTAAGGTTGTAGCAAACGAGTGTCTAAGAGTATGAGGGCTTACACTCATAGATATACCAGCAGCTCTTCTGTATCTCTCCACAATTCTTTGAACTCCACGAATAGACAAGCGAGCTTTTTCACCTCCCATAGCCGGATCCCACTCTCCGTTTTTTGGTATCCTAATCCACAAAGCTCTAAAGGGATCCGATCTGGTAGAAAGCCATTTATCCAACCAGCCGGCAGCTCTATCAGTAAGAAATACAACCCGTGCCCGACGACCTTTTCCGATAATACCAAACTCACGAGCTTTAAGATCAATTTTATCTATATCAAGTTTCGCTAACTCAGAAACACGAAGACCTGTAGAAAATAACACTTCCAAAATAGTTCTATCTCGTAACCCAGACATCGTCGATGTATCTGGGGCCATCAGCAGTCTCTCAACCTGTTCTCTTTCCAAAAACTTTATATTGTGGTTTTCGCTTTTTGGTAAATCCACTTTTTCCGGTGAAAGTGTTTTTATGCCTTTTCGAGCACAATACTTCAGAAATGCTCGCAAGGCAATCACATAATAACTTTGTGTAGTAGGGGAGAGTCGCTTGCCGTGGACATCTTCAAAGTGGGTTAAAAATAATCTGTATCTACGTACCATGTCATCAGTCAGCTTCTCAATATATTCTTGCTCATAATGTTTCTCAAACCAATCACTAAACATCTTAAGATAGTGGGAGTAGTTCCGAATAGTGAACTTACTATAGTTTTTTTCCACCTCAATAAAACTTAAATACCTACGAATCAATCTTCTTAGAGTCAGGTCTTCTGGTTTTTTCTTAGCCACAATTCATCATAGCAAATATTGTGCGACATAATTAGCAAACATCAGATTTTTTTCACAACATGAAAAGTAGGGGAGTAATAAATAGGGGAGACCGAAAAGAATTTTTAATAAACGTTATCCTAAAGTTATCCACAATCAAAAACTAGAGATTCTTTGCGGTAATAAATCATAAAAAAAATTATTTACAAAAAAAATAAAAATTCATTTAAAAACCAGTAAAAATATTTTAGAGAAATAAATAAAGTAATATTTTCTTTACCATAGATAAATTAATCTCAATTCAATACATCAATTTGATTTATCGAACTCATTCAAGAATAGACAGACAACATTTTAGTCTCTTTACTTAATTAAAGAGACTACCAAACAGACCTAAAATAGTCCTAAAAACCGAGGTCGTAGAATGCCCCTAAAACGGCTTCTGGAACTTTTTGTGAGTAGTTAATCATGCCACTTTAGCCTCAGGTTTTCGGGTTTTTATATGGTTAAACCTAAAATGAGCCTAGCTAGGCACAAACAGCAAATAATCAAGTACAAATGAACAAAGGGGAGCATAAACCGAAAAGTTTTCGGGATTTTATACAAATATATTAAGAAGGCGAATCAGTTACGTTTCGTGCACAACATTTGGGAATACGTCGCAAAAGTATTATTGTGCGACGTATCATAAAGCATTCTTCCCTAGGGCATAGTTCTGATAAACAGGGAAGTGCAGAAGAATAACACTTTCACTTCTCTCAAAGATATCCGTCATCAAATTATTTAGTGTAATTAAATATATTATTAAATAATCATTGTTTTACCTCTACCTCCCGACAGTCATAATTCAATTACATTGATTCTTTCCCCAACTATATCAAACCCACTCACCTAGCAAGTTATCCACATGTCTGCTAAATTTCGTGAAAACTTCGCTGTTTTGTGAAAAGTATTATAGGATGTTAGTTATAGGATATTTATTATAGGGTGTTATATTATAGGGTCTCTCCCCTTTTTGACCAGCCATCGAATTTTTTTCTTACGTAATGAAATAATTAATACCTATCTTCTCCCATACATAATACTTAATACATAATACTTAATACGTATTTCTGTATTTATCCTACCCAAGATGTTGTCAAAAAACCAACAGCTAAAATAATAAATATCGTTAGACCATACTCCCAAAGACTTTCGAGGTATACCCTACTTGATAATTTCTGCTCAAGGATACCAAACAAGACGTAAAGCCCGGATGTAAGTATCAAACCTCCCATGAATGGCTTAACTGGCCAAAAACATAGAACTCCCGACATTAGAGCGATTATCCAACTTGATGACACCGCATACCGAAACACTTCCGGACCAAAATCGTTCTTTAGGTCGACGCTCCACAAACTTGGATAGGCCAACAAGAAAGACGTTATAAAAGAAATTGGCATCACCCACCAAAAAGCTAATTTCAAACTCAAAGCGACCGTAAAGAAAAACAACGAAGTCACCAAAGTCAAAATAAAATTTACCGACCTTGCAGCTCGAAACAGCTGTATGGTTCTAATCGAGGCTACCGAAAAGATATTCTCGATCAAAAGGATCCCGTACAAGCCCATGGCTACCAGTACAAAGTAAAACACCTTAAAAATTCCAGCCAATAACTGCGACGTCTCTGTCGAAAAAGTTACTCCCAACATCCCCGGAAAGGCTGTCGGTAAAAAGTTAGAAAACAATCCACTCCCCAAAGTAAACATCAAAGGCAATACCAGTAAGGTAATCCACTCAATACCCTTTAAATCGTCAAACAGCACCCAAGCCGACAATATGTACGAAGCCGCCGCCACTGCCATCACAAAACCAAATCGGTAATCAACTTGAGCTAGTGACGTCAGCCACAGCAAAAAAGCAATTAAAATGCTCACCAAAACGAATCTTGTTCTTTTTGACATCTTTTAATCTAAGTTTGACCAAACATCAACCGTATCGTCAAGATCGGACAATGCTTCAAGTAATTCCTCAACTTTTAGTTTTTGTTCCTCACCCAAGCTAATCATTGGTACTGGTGAAATCGACTTCATATAAGAAACTGAACCCGGACCACCCAACTTTGCACTGTGCTTATTTAATACTGAATTAATTTCAGATGCTGTTCGGTTACGGTTGTCCGTAACTGCCGTAATTAATATTCCCACGCCCTCGGTACTATATGCCTCATATACCACCTCTTCTGTCACATCAGCTCCTCCAACACCCGAAGCCTTATCTATTGCTCTCTTTATATTTTCGGTGGGCATATTAACCTGCCGAGCCTCCTCAATGCATTCTCTTAAGAAAGGGTTCACATTAACGTCACCCGAACCACCCTTTTTAACCGCTATATGGATCTTTTTTGCAATTTTGGTAAACACGGCACCACGCTTGTTGTCTTCAATCGCTTTTTGATGTTTAATGGTGGACCATTTTGAGTGACCTGACATATAACCAATTCTACCAAACAATTTACGGCTTGACATATCACTAAAATCTCACTATCATTTCCTTCAGCATGAATAATGATTCAACGCACGATTTACAACAAGAAGCGATAAAAGCCTCCGTCAGTAAAAACTGGGCCGAGGCCATCAAACTCAATGAAAAAATTTTGGAGACCTATCCGGAAGACATCTCCACTCTCAATCGTCTCGGCACTGCCTATTCCATGGTTGGCAAAAACAAAAAAGCTCAAAATAATTTTGAAAAAGTAATCAAAATTGACCCACACAACCCAATCGCCAAAAACAACATTCAGCGTCTAAAATCAAACAAGTCTTCAGGCCTTATCAATCCCTTTATCCAAACTGTAAGCTTTATTGAAGAACCGGGCAAATCAAAAGTAATCCCTCTCGTTAGCCAAGCTGAACCAAAGATATTTTCTACCCTCAATATTGGTGAACCAGTTGAGCTATCCAGTTGCAAACATAAAGTAAAAGTTTCCGATCAAAAAAATATCTTTATTGGCTACCTTCCCGACAACATCTCACATCGTCTTTTACATTTACTCAAAGCCGGCTACAAATACAAAACGGTCATGAAATCCGTCAACTCCAAAACACCTCAGGTATTTATACAAGAAATACACATCACCAAACGTCTTAAGGGAATCCCCTCTTTCCCGCTGGATGAAAATGAACTCCTTCCTTCCCTCTCGGCTGGCGAATCAAGTGAGATTCCACCACTTGAGATTTATGACCCTCTGATGAGCGAAGAAGCCTAAGTCACTTTATCCACACATTCATTCTTGGTTGAGACAGCTCACTATTTTTTCGACTTATTTTTTTACAGCCTAGTTGATCTCTAAGTAATGACTCTGTCATCTCAAAACTCGCTTCTGTCGCATAAAAACACCCATCTGCATGAATATCTTCGAGTTTGTCTACTTTTATCTCCACCACATGAACTCCAGAAGACTCAAGCTGATGAGCTAATATTAATCCCCATCCTTGAACATCCGAAGCATTATTTACTGATACATCAATGTTTTCATCCAGAATAGGTTCCAAAACAAACTTATTTTTTGTCCACACTGAAGTAGTTGTGTTAAAAACAGAAAACTCTCTGCCATCCGGCTCAACCACCTTATCAACGGCATTGTTGGGTAAACTAAGCTCCAGGACTTTCTTTGACTTCACGATCTCACCCAGAAACTTTCTCATCAGCATCCTGTCTCTCACACTTAAATCTGTCTTAGTTCTAAGCGACAGCAGTGCACCCAATACATCTTCAACTTCAGCCTTCGTTTTATCAATCTTAATTGTCCGAGCTACGATTACTCCCATAGATTGACCAAGCGATTTTTCCACCACTTCAAACAGATTTCTTTCCCCCAATCCATAACTCCATAATGAAGCAATTGGATAGCTTGCAGAAGAATTGTAAATCTTCACTTTCACGTCCGATGGTAGTTCTATCCAGCTAACCATCTCTTCATCGGGACGCAGTAAAAGCAAACTAATTTCCCTCTCCCCTACCACGACAATATTAAAACCAATATTTTTATTAAAAATCCCCCTTCGTGTCAAATTAATGATTAAAATAGACAACAGAATCGCCAAAAAAGAAACTCCCAAAATATACTGGTACTTTTTATTAATACTCACCATAAGTTTTCTTTAACACTCCATCCTGTCTCTTACGGTATTTCTCCAACACCGTTTTGTCTTTCCCATACTTTTTTGATAGTTGACCCATATGCCAACCACTCACAAAATGTGGGAGTATTACATATGCCGCTCCTGCCGCATACAACTGCTTTGCCTGTTCAAGGCTCTCTGCGTCGGCAATAACCGGTACGTCTATTTTCCCGTCTTTTATCTCTTCCAGTAGGGATAACGAATCATTTATATTTTTCATGGTAGAAATAACCAGTTTTGCGTCCTTCACATTCGCTAACTCCAAAACATCAGGATCGGAGGCATCAGCAAATATCACCGTCTCGCCCTTACTAATAAGCTCAGTAGTTATTTGCGGATTGTAATCAACCACGACTGTCTTTTCCCCATTTTTATTTAAATAAGCCAAGATGCTTTTCCCCGTTCTGTCTCCCCCAAACAAAACAATATGATTCTTGTTTTCTAATTTTTTTTGCCTATCCTTTCCATGGAAATCAAACAACAAGTTTGATAACTTTTTTAATCGCAGACTCAGTTTTCCCGACTTACTCATCAGTATGGTTGACAAGGTCATTGATACCAACGTAGCCATTGTCACCGCCCTTACAATGCCTTGTGACCACACTCCGTACATCAATCCGGCAGACATCACTACCAAAGAAAACTCAGACACTTGTGTCATGTTAATTCCCAAAATAATTGCTGTCCTTCCATTAAGACCCACAAATCTCGCCATCATGTGGGTAACAAGAAACTTCACCACCAGAATCATCACAATCAACGTCAGTACCAAAGGCCAGTTTACTCCACCCATCCCAACTTCAAAACCCAAAACTACAAAAAACATTGTTAGAAAGACATCTCGCAGGATTCTTACTTTACTCACAATCTGAAAGTGACCCCAACTTCTAGATAGCGACAGGCCTGCCAGCAAACCACCGATCTCCGGAGACAAACCCAAAACTTTGACGGACAGATAGATCACTGCCGCAAACCAGACTAAACTCAAAAGAACCAGATCTTCAGCTGTCTTTATCACCTGCTTCATTAACTTGGAAATAGCCACATTTCCCAAAATATTAACCAGCAAAATAATCACCAATAATTTTGCCATCAAGATTCCCAAATCCGAAATCACAAAACCTGATTGAACACTGGGGATAAACACTAACAAGGCAATAGCCAGCAAATCCTGAAGAAGTAATATTCCCAGAGACAAACGACCGGAATAATCATTAATTTCTTTTTTCTCGGACAAAACCTTGACCACCACGATAGTACTGCTAAAAGTCATGGCTATCGCGAATAATACTGCCGCCATTGCCGAAAAACGCAAGGCAAACAAACCAAAGAAAACATATACTCCGACCAACAATATCGTTTGGCCAAAAAATATCAAGAGTGCCTCTTTACCTACCTTTTTGATCTCATTCCAGTCAAGCTCCAAACCCACTAAAAATAGTAAGAGAGTCACTCCAATCGAACCTAAACTCTCCATTGTAGAAGCCCCCGATACACTAATCAATCCGGAAAAACCTAAACCAAATCCTGCCAACACATGACCAATAATTGAAGGCAAACCAAAATAACGAAATAAAATTCCTACTAAAACGGCAACCACAAATACCGCCACAATTTCAATCAAAAATGCATCCATCAATCCATTCTAATCTACGACCAGTCTCTTAAGCAATATCATACAATCATCAGGCAAAGGCGCTTCTACTTTAATCTCATTGCCTGAGTATGTTTTAAACTCCATCCACTGCGCGTGAAGAAAATGATGGCTCAAAAAAAGTCTATCTCGCACAGCCAGTTCTTTATTTAAGTATTTTTCGTCAGCAAAAATTGGCCAGCCCAAAAATGATAAGTGTACTCTTATCTGGTGAGTTCTCCCCGTTTTCAAATTTAATTTCAATAAGCTCAAAGAGTTTTTCCAGTGTTCACTTTGCTCATATTTAAATCTTCCGACTACGCTCCATTCCGTAATCGCTTTTTTACCTTCATAATGTACTTGCCATTTTTCCCGATCAAACAAACTTCTTTTTAGTGGCAAGACCACGGTACCCTCACTTGGTTCGACTCTGCCGTGGACCAAAGCTACATACTGTTTTATTAGTTTTCGGTCTTTAAACAGCTTCAAATAATATTTTAAGGCGTCGGGGTTTTTTGCGATCACCAAACAGCCACTTGTTTCTTTATCCAAACGGTGACAAAAACCGCTTCTTTGGCGAAAGACTTTGTCTTCATATTTAAACAACTCATCACCCAACCTTTCTTCAATCCAATCTTGAACAGTTTTTCCGGACACCGACTCCGAGCGATTAACCACCAATCCGACCGGCTTATTTATTACCAGAGTTTCTTTGTCTTCGTACAACACTTGAATATCCATCAACACCAAGTATATACGAGATCGCTCCAACGGAAATCAGTAAGTCGGCCAAATTAAAACAAAACGGTAACCAAGAAAAACAAATGTAATCCCATACACTACCCCACACCAAACGACAGATCAGATTTCCCAATCCACCCAAAGCCACCAGCAAAATCGGCCACGTTCTTCTATCTCCTCTATATCTTCCCCATAGATACCAAACAACAAAAAATCCATAAGCAATTAAAGACAACACTCTCCCCCACTCCTTACCCAGTCCAAATGATACTCCGAAGTTTTCTACTCCCAAAGAATGTAAACGAAAATAAAACTGCCAAAACAAATCAATCAAAACTGTCACTAATGCCGCAATTCCAATCACCCAAATTATTTTTCGGCTTTCTTGGCGCATTCTAAACAATACTCCGTAGTTGGAGTTACCGCTAGTCTATCCGTATCTATCATCTTACCGCAACCCAAGCAAATGCCATACTTCCCCAACTTAATTCTTGTCAATGCTTTTCTAACCGCAACTAACGATTTTGAAACTGACATTCTCATTGCAAAAGCTCGATCATGTTCTACGTTCTCGGCCACATCCGAATCCACAGAGTTATCGCCGTCACGATTTCCAATCACAAAAGGATCAACATCTTTCAGCTCTTTTTTTGACACTTTTAGTTTTTTCTCCTCATCTTTTAGATACTTCTCCACCGGCTTTAACACTTGAGCTGGGAATCCCTGTTTTTTACTTTTTACCATGTTTTAAAATTGTTTTTATATCTTCTACCAATGTCCTGCCAGACCTAATATACACTAAAACCAACCCTCCCACAAACAACACACTCGCCAAAACGCCACTCGACCAAACAAAAGTCTTGGTTAACATTGTCTCTGCCAAATACAACAACCCCCAAACCGTAATCGACAAGCCGGTTATGTATCCTGACCTTGCCGATGTCTTGTTGTTTCGATACCAATCAAGAACACGGTAAGTCTTTTCGGTTCTCCAAAAATACACAAAAAAGCCTAAATACAAAACCGCCAAAACAGCGTACTGCCACATTGCTGTCATGGCCGCTATACCACCCATCAAAATAGCAGACCCAGCAGTGATGCCAAGAGATACCAGGTCAAACCAATCCAAAAACTTTACCTTAATTTTTCGAATACAAAGCCACAAACCCAGTGCAATACCGGCAATCACTCCCCATCTATCTAGACCGGGATAGTTCGTTAACAAAAGCAGTCGAGACCAGTGTTTAGCAAAAGTTCCAAAATGCAGTAGTGCATAAAGTACCCTACCAACAATGAAAGCCCAAAAGGCACTCAAAACAACGCTATCCAAAATCGTCTTGTCTTCAAAGTGTGACTCAGAAGCCTTTTTATAAAACACAAATGACCCCCACAAAATGGAAAAGACTACAATTAATCCATAGCCGTAAACAGGAATATCTCCGATACGTATCAGTGCCTCATTCATCATCAATTATTGTATACTAAAAACCACTATGCTTTCTATTGCCCATGGTACAACAGGCGCTTTTATAGCCTCAAAGATTCCTAACCCATTAATAAGTATTCCCCTTGTTCTTCTTTCTCACTATATTGAAGACCGAATCCCTCACTGGGATGTTGGGCAGGGGCTTTCCGGCTGGAAAAAATCCCGTAAGGCGGCCTTCCTCCAAGAACTTTTTTTTGACTTTCCTCTCTCTTTTGCACTTGTGTACATCATCTTCCAAAACGGACATCCGTTAAACTGGCACATCTGGCTTGGCTGGTTTGTGGGTCTCTTGCCCGACTTTCTTGAGTTCCCCTATTTATTCCTAGACATGAAATTTACCCCCATCAGACAGTTTGCCAAACTTCACGCTTGGGTTCATCGTTCAACCCCGAACAAGCTCTGGGGTCTGCTTCCCCAGGTCTTGGTCATTCTTCTTGTCTTGCTCTTGAAATAGTGTAGAATACCCTCAAGCTCATCGCATCTTTAAAAAGGAGGTACGCAATGCCTGTAGTTATATATATTCCCTCAAAGAGTATGTCCACAGACGATATTCGCAAAAGAATGGCTCAACTGGCCGAAAAATATGAGATGACCGCTATCTGCGACACATGGAACAAACGTCTGAAGGTTAAACCCCAAAAGAAAGCGGTAGATCTCCGCAGTAAGCCTATTAAACTTCCGAAATATATTGGACTCCACGAAGAGAAACTCTCCAACGGACAAGTTGATGTTACTCTCAGCATACAAGCGACCCTTATCGAAAGACCACACCCTCTCTTGGGTAAAACATATATCTTTGGAATACTTGTTGACGAATCAAAGCCATACAAGACACAGACCCCTTCCTAGGGGTCTTTTTTAATGAAGTTATCTTAATTCGCTCTGGCGGTATACTCCCCAGTCTCGGTATTTATTTTAATCTTGTCGCCCACTCCGATAAACAAAGGCACCATTACTACGAGCCCTGATGCAGTTGTTGCCGGTTTGAGAACGTTACTGACGGTGTTTCCTCTTGCACCCGGCTCTGACTCTACAATTTCCATTACTACCGAAGCAGCTAACTCTACACCTAAAATTCTTTCATCCCAAAAAAGTACCCAGACCTTCTCCCCTTCCACCAAGAACTTCACGTCATCACCCAAAACGGCCATGGGAATTTCGTACTGTTCAAAAGAAACCGGATCCATAAAGTAAGCCTTGTCGTCATCTTTGTAAAGATACTGCAAATGTTTCTTGTCCAAAGTAATGTCCTCGACCATATTGCCGGAAATAAATCCCTTGGTCACAATCGAACCATTAAAAAGATTCTTGGCCTTTACTTTAATGGTGGCGTTTCCCCTACCCATCTTAGTAAAGTCATACTTCATTACCCTAAAAGGCTGACCTTCCTCAGAAAAAGTCACGCCCACCTTTAGTTTGTTCACATCAATCATGAAGCATATTTTACTCCTAACCTCATATTTAATACAGCCATGGCATAAAAGTCCTATGGGCTCTATAATATCCCTGAAAGTTTGCACATTCCCATATAAAGGAGAAAAATGGCAGAAAAAATTGCAATCTACGCCGGATCTTTCGATCCGCCAACCCTTGGTCATCTCTGGATGATCGAGAGAGCTGCTTCGATATTCGATAAGCTCATCGTAGCTATCGGTACCAATCCAAAAAAACAGTGTCTGTTTACCGAAAACGATAGACTGGATATGCTTTACCTTTCGACTCAAAACATTTCTAACATATCCATCAGAAGCTTTTCGTACCAATTTCTCGTCAAGTATGCCAAATCAGTCGGAGCCCAAACCATCATTCGCGGTCTAAGATCATCCAAGGACTACGAGGATGAAGCGGAGATGTGTAACATCAACACCGATCTTGATCCCCAAATTACTACTCTTTTTCTCATGCCCCCGCGAGAACTTCGCGAGGTTAGCTCCAGCATGGTCAAAGGACTTGTTGGGCCTGATGGTTGGGAAGAAGTGGTCTCCAACTACGTGTCACTTCCAGTTCTTGAAAGACTAAAGACTCTCTATCGTGCCAATATTCAGTAGAAAGGAAAATATGGACAATAGTTATTTAGAACAACACTGGATTAAACTATGTAATTCTCTTCCATTCGGAGACATTAAGCTGAGTCGAGCAATAATCCTCAAAGATCTTGAACATTTATACTCACATCCTCAACGCGGATATCACAACCTCGACAATCATATTCAGCACTGCCTAAAAGAATTTGACGCTGTCAAACACCTTGCCATTAATCCTAAGGCTTTAGAGCTTGCCATCTGGTTCCATGACGCCATCTATGACACCAAGATTCATGGTATTGAAGAAATGTGTGCCGATCTAGCCTTCAGTACTTGTCGAACTGCCCATCTGTCAGTCGGGTTTTCCCAAAAAGTTTCTGATCTTGTCTTGGCGACAAGGCACATCGAAGAGCCGCTCGACATTGATGCGCAGTTGATTTGCGATATCGATCTCTCCCCTCTCGGTCTTCCACAGATTGACTTTGATCAAAACTCGGTCTTTATCCGTGAAGAATATGGCTGGGTAAGCAACGCTGACTTTGCCAAAGGCAGAATGAATATTCTGAAAAAATATTTAGATCGCCGCAGTCTCTACATAACAAAGTATTTCCAGAATAAATACGGGGAACAAGCCAGACAGAATCTTCTTCGGTCGATGGCCGAACTTTCTCGAATGCTAGATACCTAAAAATATCCACCCGCGAGGGTGGATTTTCTTTACTAAGGTATAATATATGCTTGTTGCCGAGATGGCGGAATGGTGAACGCGGAGGTTTAAAAAACCTGTGGTCGCAAGGCCGTGCTTGGGTAACAATATAAGTAATGCCGAGATGGCGGAATGGTATACGCTCAGGTCTCAAAAACCTGTGGTCGCAAGGCCGTGAGGGTTCGATCCCCTCTCTCGGCACTATTTAAAATCTCTCCCTTGTGGAGAGATTTTTAATATTCTGTTGGGGATCGAACAAACGGAGTGCATTACCTCCCCTTCTCTACTCCATAAAACTTCACCCTATCACCTCTAAACTTAAGATCCATTGTTCCCAAAGCACCATTGCGGTGTTTGGCAATAGCCAACTTCACGTCTTCCAGATTATTATCATCATTACGATATAAGAACATAACCACATCTGCGTCCTGTTCGATACTCCCCGACTCACGCAAATCAGCCAGCATTGGTGTCTTATCATTTCTACTTTCCACACCACGATTAAGCTGAGAAAGAGCCAGAACGGGTATTCTGAGTTCACGAGCCAGATTCTTGAGACCCTGAGAAATTGCACCAACCTCCTGTACCCGACTTTCATAACTTTTATCTCCCACACACAACTGCAAATAGTCCACCACAAGCAACTTCAAACCAACTTGCGAGTGTAGACGTCGAGCCTTGGTACGAAGTTCCAAAATAGACTGGCCAGGTGTATCGTCGATGTACAGAGGTGACTCCGCCAATACTCCCATTCCCTCGGACAAACGGGCAAAGTCATCATCTTTCAAGTTTCCTGTTTTCAGTTTCCAAGCATCAATGTTAGCTTGAGACACCAACATACGGTCAACCATTTCCAAATTACTCATTTCCAAAGCAAAGTACCCTACGGGCATCTTTTTTTCTACCGCCACATACTGAGCAATATTAGTAGCAAAGGTCGTTTTACCGATACCAGGACGAGCGGCCAGTATCAGCAAGTTGGAGTCCTGCATTCCGGCCAGCATCTTATCCAGATCGCCAAATCCGGTTGGACAACCGCGTAAACCATCTGGCGAGTTCTGTAACGAATCCAGGCGATCAAAACTTTCCGCCAAAGCATCTTTAATCGGCACAAAAGACCGGCTAATATTTGTCTGTGATAGAGCATATATTTCCTGCTCCGCTTTGTCCAAAATCTCAATTAAAGGTTTACTTTCGTCAAAACCCATTTCCCCCATTGTTGCTCCGGCACTAATCAACTGGCGTTTGATATAAGTCTCTCTTACAATTTGTGCATATTTATCAGCGTGAGAAGCCACGGGGACTTCATTGGACAACTCAGATAAATATTTTCTGCCTCCTATTTTATCCAGCAACTTTGCTTTCTTAAGCCAATCAGCAACAGTCAAAACGTCAATTGGATCACGATTTTCATAGAGAGACACCATCGCGTCGTAAATCGAGCCATTATTATTGTTATAAAACATCTCCGGACGCAATACTGTGGCAATATCCACAATTGCGTCTTTATCAATCAAGATGGCCCCCAAAATAGATTTTTCGGCTTCGTCAGAATGTGGTGGAATTCTGCTGTTAGGCATTCATTATTAGTACTTGAGTATCATCGGGCAGACTGGTTGGTTCAACTTTCATCTTGTGTACTTGTTCGCCGGCAACAACATATTTATTTTTGTCCAAAAAGTCCTGAAGTGTGTGCTTTGCTGCCCAAGCCTCCAACATCCCGGGTACTTTGTAGTGCATTGGAATGACATACGACGGCTGGATATCACCAATCAATTTCATTACATCTTCTATCTCCAAAGAAGTCACTCCGCCGACATTTACCATTAAAACATCCACTGAACCAATTTTTTCAATCTGTTGCTCAGATAACTGATGTCCAAGATCTCCCAAGTGCAGCAAATTCACCCCATCCATTCTCACAAAAGAAATTAGGTTCTTCCCCCGTTCCGATCCTTCGGTTTTATCATGATATGTTTTTATCGCCGATATCTCTACTCCGCCAATTTCGTACTCCCCTTCTTTATCAATCACAAAAGTACTTTGACGCATTACCGGCCCGGTCACCACTTCTATCGCATTGTGGTCGTCATGATTGTGTGAGATTGTTACAATATCCGCCACTTCTTTTGCCAAAGGCAAACCGACATTCTCCGTTTTAAAAGGATCCATGACTAAAGTCATGCCGCTTTTACTTTTTAATTTGAAACAAGAGTGACCAAGATATGTAATTTCCATAAACAAATCTTAACACAGGTTTTTCAGCAAAAACTTGCAAATATGGTGTTAAACTGATATTCTTCAGTCGAAAGCCTATGCGCAAAGAAGTAATTCTAGCCGTCATTATTGGTGTCATCCTTGGAGGAATCATTCTCTATGGTCTTAATCTTGCCAACAACTCAGCCAGTAAACTGATTGGAGACAGTGAAACTCAAGAAAAAGACTCCAACCCTCCCACACCTACACCCGCAAATAATACCGACATCTTGTTTATCACTCCTCAAGATCATGCTGTCATAACCGAAGATAAGACCATCCTCAAAGGTAGCACCAAACCTAACGTCAATATCGCCATTATTACTGAGAGCGATGACATCCTCACTGTTGCCGACAAAAATGGCGGTTTTACGGCTAACATCAATCTTATCAACGGGGAAAACACCATAACTGTCACTACCGTTGATTCTGGAATGGCCACTTCTTCGGCGTCAATCACCGTTATTCGTACCACCTCCCTACCTGAATAGTATGAAAAAACAAATAATTATCGCCCTTCTAACCATCGTTACATTTGCCTCTGGTTCCGTTTACGCCATCGACTCTACTTCTTCGGCCACTTCAGATATGCAAGACAAAATCAAAACCCTTGTTCAGGAAAATATCTCTACTACTGAGGCCAAACTTAAAGAAAAAGTTGATCTTCAGACCCTTGTAGGCTATGTCGGCATTGTCAAGACAATCGGATCAGATAATCTCACTGTCGATACCCAAGGTATCTTGCTTCAAGTATCCAGTAACGCCAAAACTGTTTACACCAAAAATGGTGTCACCGTCAAACTTACCTCTCTAGCCATCGGAGACCAAGTCATCGTTATCGGCACATCGGTCAAAGACGATATTGTTCAAGCCAAAAAAGTGACTGTCATCAAGGAAGATACTTCCGACCAGGTGATTACCACCGCTGTCGTCGCCAAAGTCACTGCTGTCGACACCAAAAAGAAAATCATCACTTTAAACATTAATGGTACAGATCAAACCCTCACTCTTTCCAAAAAATCAACCGTAAAACTCGAAGACCTTAGTGCCGACCAAACTATTCTCGGTATCGTCAAACTATACCAAGGAAAACTCTCCATTTCTCGTGCCAAAGTCCTCTAAAGTAGGCTAAAATAGCTTAATGCCCAAAGCGAAAAGCCGCACAATCGCCTATCTTCTTCTCATTCTCAACACCGCACTCTGGGGCTTTGCCGTACCCATTATTAAGTACTCTTTTCAGTTTACCTCCCCCTCATTATTTCTCTTTTATCGTTATCTTTTTGCCACTCTTTTATTCTTACCCATTTTTCTAATTTATCGTTCTCGTTGTCGGCATCCAATCAACCACCTTGGCACTTTATTTGTTGCGCTTCTTGGTACTCCTGTCTGTCTGATTCTTTCTTTTAACGGTCTTAACCTAACCTCATCTGTCGACGCTTCCCTTATTGAAGCCACCAACCCCGTCATTACCATTCTTCTCGGGTATCTTTTTCTCAGAGAACACATTACCTCTAGGGAGCGTAAAGGAGCTATTTTGGCGTTACTGGGCACACTTTTTGTGGCCATCGAGCCGTTTATCACCGGACACAATCATGTCCAACTTTCAGTCGAAGGAAACTTTCTCATTATTCTCAGCTGTCTCATCTGGAGTATCTTTCTCATTCTGAGTAAAAAACTTAAACTCGACCCGATTTTTCTCTCCTTTTACTCTTTTCTTATCAGTATTCCCTTCTTTTACGTCGTAAACTCATCACTTGGAAACAGTTTTCTTCTTTCAGCAAATGCCCTTCCGGGAATATTCTACATGGCTGTTTTTGGTTCAATTGTTGCCTTCTGGGCTCTTCAAGAAGGTCAAAAACGGATTGAAGCTTCGGAAGCTGCCGTATTTGGCTATCTCAAACCAATTTTTGCCATTCCCTTGGCTCTAATCTGGCTAAAAGAATCAATTTCTGCCATTACTGTTCTTGCTACTCTGATCATCATCGTCGGTGTCTATATCTCCGAAAAACGATAGTTTTGTCAATATTTGCTACAATATCCCCAACAACAGTTCTTTCAAATTAAGGAGGATGTATGAAGAACATACGTATGTTCATCAAAACGAAAAATCATAAGGCCTCGGTTACCCATCGAAAAATCAAGGTATTTCCTCTACCCAAACCAAAAGTATCTATCGCCAAACGAAAAATTATCGTTATTCCACTTGCCAAAAGGCACTAAGCTATACCGTCTCAATCGAGGCGGTTTTTTGTACCAAAGTTAGCCTCATGTGATACAATATGAAGGCTATGAAACAGAATCTACATCCAGAATACATGGAAACCACCATTACCTGCGCTTGCGGGAATACCTTTACTGTGGGTGGGACTGTCAGCACTCTTCATGTTGACGTTTGCAACAAGTGTCATCCCTTCTTCACCGGCACCCAAAGATTCATCGATGCCATGGGTCGCGTAGACAAATTTATTGCTAAACGCCAAGCCGCTTCAGGTTACGTTAAAAGGGGCAAAGATAAAAAAGAGTCCAACGAAACACCTCAAACTCTTAGAGAGATGCTTGATGCCAAGAAAAAGGCCGAAGCCAAAGCCGAAGAGAAATCCGCTGAATAGATAAAGTTTCTTCCCGTATATATTCTGCTTTCCCCTCACAGCTGGGTATTCTTTTGCGGGCCCTTGATACTTTGTACTCAATACATAATACTTAATACATAATACTTTATACGTCTTTATGGATAACCCGTATCTTCACGCCGAAATTTCGCGCATCGAAAACGAAATTGCCGCCAATCAAGCTTTAATAAATGATCCGGATCTGGGTACTTTAGCCAAAGCTGAGATTGAAAAACTGCAAAGGCAGTTTGAGTCACTGCAATCATCTTCTCAGGTAGATACAGAAAAAGATGAAGAAAACGGTGAAAGCTTTAATGACTCCCCTGCCATCGTCGAAATTCGCGGAGCCGCTGGCGGTGATGAATCAAAAATTTTTGCCGAAGATTTACTTCGTATGTATACTCGTTTTGCCGAAGAAATGGGCTTTACTGTTGAGACAATCGATGACGGTGTCGTTAAGTTTTCCCGTCCAAACCGTACTCTTTGGAATCACGGGGCCTACGAAACCTTCCAGTATGAGTCAGGTGTTCATCGAGTCCAGCGCGTACCTGTTACCGAAGCTCAGGGACGTATTCAAACATCCACAGCAACCGTTGCCGTTCTTCCGGAAGTCAAACCCACTCAGGTAGAAATTGCCGAGTCAGACCTTGATTGGCAGTTTACTAGAGCTGGTGGTCCAGGGGGCCAAAACGTAAATAAAGTCAGCACTGCCGTTCGCCTTACTCATAAGCCGACCGGTCTTGTTATCTTTGTTCGTGAAGAACGCTATCAAGTTCGTAACAAAGAAATTGCTCTTAACCTTCTCCGTTCAAAACTTTGGCAAATCGAAGACGATAAGCGTTTGGGTGCTCTATCCGACCAGCGATCTCAAGCCATTGGCCGAGGTATGCGCTCCGAGAAAATTAAGACCTACAACTACCCCCAGAATCGTCTTACAGACCATCGCCTGAGCAAATCATGGCACAATCTCAAAGAAGTCATGGAGGGCAAACTTGCTGATGTTCTTGAGTTCACCCTTTCCGAATTTGAAAAACTTGCCTAAACCCTTTCTCTGCGATAAAATCTCCACGTACCTTAAATCACAGGAGGTTTAATGAAAAAAGATTTGATTACCTTTTTTGGTAATAAAATTCTTGGCCGTATTCCCATAGACAAAAAAGATCGTACCATCATTGTCTTGATCATTATCTTTGCCGTTTTGGCTATTACCGATTTTTTTGTCGTCGATCCGATTCCCTTTCTCGACGAAGTACTTCTCCCTGCTCTTACTTTTATCTTGGCAGACTGGTACAAAAACCACAAAAGTATACCGACTGATGTTAACTCTATCGATATAGAAGACGAAGCCGAAATTATACCTAAACAAAAATGAACACAACCCTCCCTAAGGAGGGTTTTTTACTTCTTACTCGCCAACTCCACTTGATGCAAAACCTCCAAAGCTCTATTCAGTTGATTGTCTTCCTTAGGATTTTTTTCATCATAAACATACTCCACCAATACATCTGGCACCAAACCCTCGCCATGGATATTTTTTCCTGATGGTAACAGCCACTCAGCTATTGTCACATGTATACCTGCCCCACCTGCAAAATCTTGTTTTTCTTGAACCGTCCCCTTACCAAAGCTATTCTCGCCTACCAGTTTGACACCAATTCGCTCACGCAGCGCTCCGGCCAAAATCTCTGAAGCCGAAGCGGAACCTTTGTTAATCAACACTACCAAAGGCATTCCCACAAGCCTCCCTTTTCTATCCACATTCATCACTTGCGTTCCGGATTTTTCTCTTTGTTTCACAATCACTCCATCGGCAATAAACTCACTACCCAAATCCACTGCTCGCTGTAAATAACCGCCAGGATTATTGCGAAGATCCAAAATCACCCCACTTGCTTTTTTACTAATAATTTCGGTCACAATCTTGTTCCACTCGGAAAGTGTTTGTTCACCAAACTTACTTACGGTAACTACAGCTACCTTTCCGGAATCAATCCAATTAATCTCAGTTGAGGGTACATTGATCGTATCTCTAATTAGTGTCACATCCCTCGACTTTATCTCATTTTCATGATAAATCGTCAGAATGACAGCCGTCCCCTTTTGTCCCCTTATCAAGTTAACCGCATCGTCAAGTGATATTCCTGTCGTATCTTTATTTACGTTATTTGCCTCATCTTTGATATTTAAAATAAGATCCCCTGCCGTAATTCCTGCCTTTGCGGCGGGACTATCCTTTATAGGAGCTACAACTGCCAGTGTCTTGTCAATATAACCCAACTCAATTCCGACACCTCCAAAAAATCCTGCCAGGTCATCATTTGAACGCTTATTTTCTTCAGGGGTAAAAAAACTTGTATAAGGGTCTCCCAAGGCCTGCGTCATCCCTTGAGCAGCACCATACTTCAGTTTAGTTGCGTCAATGTCTTCAGGTTTAAGATAACTTTCTTTTAAATGCGATAGCGCTTCGTTCATCAACGAAGTATCAACAATACCAGTGCCTCTTAAATCTTTATTTACTTTCCATTCACCTAATCTATATCCGCTGTAAACACAAACTCCAACAAGCAATATAACGATCAAAACTCTCCTAATCTTTTTTAGGTTCATGAGGCAAATACGGATAGTAATTTGTTAATTAAGCTCGGTCAGTCATGGGAAGAAGAGCCAAATGACGGGCTCTTTTGATGGCGCGAGCCAATCTGAGCTGATGTTTTTCACAAACACCTGTCGTCCATCTGGACACAATTCTCTTTTTAACTGATACTCCAATAGCCAAAGACTCGAGATCTGTATAATTTGGCTCGGCCTTTTTGACACAGAAAGGACAAGGTTTACTTGATTTTCTGATTTTCTTTTTTTGAATCATATTTTATTTTTACTTCAGATAATATTTAGAAAGGAATTTCGTCCTCTTCGGCTTTATCCTCTTTCTTTGTTTTTTTAGCAGGCTTCTCTTCTTCAACATCAGCAGTCGGATTGAATACTTCTTCGGCTGGATTAACGTCAGCTAATGGAGAAACGCTGCTTTCGGCAGTGTAGCGTGGTTCATATCCACCATCTCTGTCTCCTTTTGGAGAATCCAAAAGAATCATCTCTTCGATAACCACCTCGGTCACCTGTCTATCGGCACCATCTTGGCTCTTCCAAGCTCTGGTTTGTAAACGGCCTTCTACGTAGATTTTGCGACCCTTAGTTAAAAGCTGGGAACATAGTTCACCCAACTTTCCCCAAGCCACAATACGATGGAATTCAGCTCCTTCTTGTTTTTGACCAGATGAATCAGTCCATTCACGGTTTGTTGCCAAACCAAATGTACAGACTCCGGTTCCTGAAGGAGTGTATTTCAACTCCGGGTCACGGGTCAGATTTCCAATTAACATTACTTTGTTCAAACTTCTTGTACTCATATTTCCTCCTCTTTTGTTAATTCCTAATCAATAAAAATCTTAGCAGTTTATCGTCCATCTGCAAATCTCTCTCCAACTCTCTGGCAGATGTGGTTAATCCTTCGAGGTTAAGCTTGAGATAGTATCCCCTGCTCTGTTTTTTAATTTCGTAAGCCATGGTTTTCGTTCCCCATTTATCAACAGACTCTACTTTAAAGTTGCGTTTCTTGCACTTATCAGCAATCTGTTTCTCGGCTCCGATTTCATTCTCAGAGACGGGATAAATGACAACGAGCTCATATTTATTCATTGAGCCCATGGACGGTTTGGTTTCGGTTGTCTTTTTAGCCATTTTTAGCTTTTATAATAACAGGCTATTTTACCATAACAAAGTCTCATAAATGGTATCTAAACTAGATCACCTTCCAATCATGAATTCGATTACATCACCATCTTTAACCAGATACTCAGAACCCTCAAATCTTACCCAGCCTTTGTCTGAGGCTTCTTTCCAACCGCCAGCCTCGACAAACTTATCATAATCACACACCTTTGCTTTAATAAACTTCTTTTCAAAATCCGTATGAATCACGGCCGCGGCTTGTGGGGCTTTTGAATCTTTCTTAGTTGTCCAGGCCCTGCTTTCCATCTCTCCGGTAGTGAGAAACGATATCAGCCCCAAGGCCTCATATGCCTTTTTAATTAGCAAGTCCAAACCTGACTCTTTGATCCCCAGTTCAATTAAATATGCCTTAGCATCATTCTCGGACAAACTCGATAACTCCGACTCTACTTTGGCACAAATATAAAGACACTCGTCCATCGGTTTTCTAAGGCGTGAGTCATCCTCACTTACGTTATAAACTCGAATTTCTTTTTTTGCTGTTAGGAGAAAAAGGTCATATGCCAATTCCCAATCTTCTTCAGTTTTCAGAATATCTCTGGCTGATTTCCCTTCATTCAAACCGGCAAATAGTCTCTCTACTACTTCCTTTTTCTTCTCCATTCCTTTAACTCGGAGATCTTTTCCATCTTTCACTTTTGTTATAGTTTCCAAGTCTTTCAGAATCAGCTCTGTCTCAATCACCTGATAATCCGTTTCCGGGTCAACCGAACCCTCTTTCACAATTTCTGAGTCACTAAAGTCCCGCATAACCTGCAAAATCACGTCAACCTCTCGAATGTGGGTCAAAAACTTGTTTCCCAGGCCAGCGCCAGTTGCCGCTCCAGCCACCAATCCGGCAATATCTACAAACTCCACTGTGGCTGGCACAATTCTTCCGGAATTAGAAATCTCGGCCAGTATTTTTAAACGTTCGTCAGGCACCTCTACTACCCCTATATTCGGTTCTATCGTGGCAAAAGGATAATTGGCTACTAAAGCCTGTTGACGCTTCAAAAGCGCGTTAAAAAGCGTGGACTTCCCCACGTTTGGTAAACCAACAATTCCAACCTTAAGACTCATGGCTCTATTATCTCATGACGATATATAATCTTTCCAAGCACTTTAACTCGAAGGAGGCTATAGAGTGGAAGATAAAGACAGAATCATCTTTGAGTACGACGGTAAGAAGTACACCGTCTCCAAAGCGGCCAACCCCATCATTCTCCCAGACAGCAGCTATGTACTTAAGGGCGATGGTTGGGCAAAAGAAGCTTCTCCCCCAAATCCCGGAAAACTCAAATTACTCTTCAAAATTAATCACATAAGTATGAGTCAAGAACAAATTGCCAAAGAACTTGGCGGTGTTCTTGCAATTGAGATTATCATCAAAAGAACTGTCACTTGCCCCAATGGTTGTTCCAGAGCTACAGATCCCTACTGTAAGAAATGCGGTTCCAAAACCGAGGTAACATTAAAAATCAAACCTGCTGACCAATTCAAAAAAATCTAAAACAGCCCGCCAGCAATGGAGGGTTTTCTTCTTTAAATGCTATAATCCAACCATCCTAAAACAAAGGAGGCACTTTAATGACATATATCGTTTTTGTCTGGGACCGCATTACTTATCACGTAAAGCGAACCTCTCATGACCCGATCATATTACCCAATGGCGAAATTATAACCATAAAAGACTGGGATATTGATTGCAATCCGATACAGGGCTTCGGCCCAAAATACATCGCCAACTTATGTATGTTCGACAACACCAACCTGGATTCTGTCGCTTCTCAGCTCCACGGTGTCTTGGCCATACCCATCAATTTGGAAATCACTTACGATTGTCCGAAGGGTTGTCAAAAACCCACCACTCCATACTGCAATAAATGTGGAAGCAAAGTCGAAACAAACATAAAAGTTTCTGATTTACCTTTCACTCCCCGCTCTCGCTACGATAAGAAAATGATGTCCACCAAAGACTGGCGTTGTCCAAACTGCAACAAACAATTAAGTCAAGACCTTGATCGCTGTCCGCAGTGTAATCAACCTATCGAGATTTACAGCGATTAATACCGCTCAACCCGCCTACAAGGCGGGTTTTTTGTTGCAATTTTTTCTATTACAGGATATAATTTCCCCATCGTACTCTAAAACAAAAGGAGAATCTCTATGTGTTGTGGTGGATGTGGTTCGTTCATTAATCCGGGAGCCTACGTAGTTGCTGGGCTCAAAAAAGGAGATGAGATCATTTTGCAGAAAGATTTTGGCACTCCAAAGACACAACGGGATGAAACCAAAATCATCTACGAAATCTCCGGTTATTCAGCCCTCTGCACCGATGGCACAAAGTTATCATGTCATGACGGTAATGGTCTGACTCCCACGGGGAAAAATCTCCCTGCTAAACCTTCATTCAAGGTTTACCTGATTAAGATAAGAATTTTCTTCTGCAAGATCTGGTATCGGATTGAAGACATTATAGTTAACATCAAAAACACAATTTGGTTTGCCAACTACAAGCTGAAAAACAAACTCAGAAAAAATCGTCGTTAACACCTTCCCGCCCCAAAAGGGCGGGTTTTTTGTAACAAAAAACCAGGCCGACTTGATAGTCAAACCTGGTTACAAAAAGCTTATCTTTTCTGAGCTAAAAGCCACTGGATTGCAATAATCGTTTTTGCGTCTTTAATCTCGTTATTGCTCAGCATCAGACTGGCGTCATAAAGACTCACCCAATGACATTTGATGTCCTCATTTTCCTTAGAGAGTCCTCCCCCCTTACCTTTCGTCTTCTTTGAGGTTATCGGTGCATAATACAAACAGATTATCTCTGTCGATCCACCTGGAGATAGATAAAAATTCATGATGTTTTGCAGATTATCTGGTTTAATCTTGATACCAGTTTCTTCAAAAACTTCTCGAATAGCACACACCTCGGGAGTGTCTTTACCAAATCCGCCAGCAACAATCTCTATCATGTGACCGTTTTTATCTAAGGCAAAGTTTACGTTCTCTTCATCGACAGACTCAATCAGTATTGCTGGTCGTATTTGCTCCACCAACAAAACCTCATTTTTTATCACGTCATGGATCAAAACGGCCGATCCACCCTTTCGATGAAACATCGACCACGTAAAAGGTCTGCTTTCCTCCCTGTCAAATTTGGTGTGTGTCTCCGTCACCTCCAACATCTTCATGACCCTACCGCAATAGGCAATCCTGCTGGAAATTATTTTTACTTTTCCGCTAAATAGTGGAACGTGCGGGCGCGGTCCATTTGGTAGTGAGATATTAGGATAACCCAAAAAAAATCGTCTTTTCTGATCTTCAGTAAGTGGACACGGGGTATAAAAGCCACCGCTAAAAATGGGTTTGGTTATTGGATTCTGATCCTCAGGCAATAAAGACTTGTACTTAATCTCATTATCTTTTTTCTTCATCGCTCTCCTCTTCTGTAATAGATTTTAAAGTCCTATAGCGGGATATTTTAGCACAAACTAGCCAGATGTTTCAAGAAACTGGCCGATACCATGTCTCCATTATGTTTGTAGAGCTTAAGCCAACTATATGTATCTTTTACGAAATACTCTACTTCCGATCTGGGAACATCGGCAAACCGCGGATCTTGATAAATAATCCTTCCCATCGTCATTCTGCGGCACTTCACGCAGCTACCACACCAGTGTTCTCTGGAGCTATTTGCCGCAATTATAGGAGTCACTCTCTCCCATTTTCTTCTGATTCCTGGTCGCTGAAAAACGGCACTAAAACAGTTTTGTATCAATGGCAATATCTCAATTCCCAAACTCTTTTCCAGCCTTATCACCTCGCCAACTGTTTCCACATCCCCCGGGTCAACTCCTTCCACTTCCAACTTCAAGTTGGCATCCTTAATTAGTTTATTAAACATTATCCAAGCATCGGTATTTTCACTAAAGTGTCCCTTCTCCGGATCATCAAACATATCTCCTTCGATTAATACCTTACTACTACCGCTTTGGTACGCTGTAACTGCCGCCACTATTGCCAAAAGAAAATCTCTGGTTCTCATGGTGTCAAAACCATTATTCATCGAACTGTTACGAAGTTTCACATTTTCAAATGGCACTCCCCACTCTTCACACTGTTGTTTACTGGCCATATACTCAGCAAAGTTTCCTTTGTTGTTAAGGTTTCGTAGATGTATTCCCATGACGGACTTTCCCCCTTGCATTAATTTAGCCATTCGGAAGGCAGAATCTAATCCGCCAGAATGTGCGTTGGCAATTTCAATTATTTTTGTCTCCTTTGACGATTGAGTACTTCCAATCGGATTAATTTCATCAAAAGTTTCTAGTCTGGGCGGCTTGTATCCGTAAAACTTATATAGCTCATTTATAAACACACTGTCACTAACACCAAAATTTGTCTCAATTATTTTTGGGAAGAATGGTGCTATCAAGTGAGCAACCATTACTGTTCTCAAAAGTCCCATCCCTTCCTCCGGCACACCTCCAAAATCTCTGTGTTCCACTAAAGCCAGCCCCCTCTTTTTTTCATTAATTACATTAAGATCCAGCAAATCTTTGCCTGTTGCCCGGATAGTAATTCGCTCACTTTGTTCGACACTGCTCTGCATGCGCAAAATATACCATACATCTCTATCTTCAAACCAAGAAAAACCCCGCCATATAGACGGGGTGATATCACAAATAGTCCCTTTCGATTTCTTCTAAAACGGATTCTAAATCTGTTTGAAAAACATCCGCAATATCGCTATCGATTGGCGTATTTTTAAAGGTAATCTGTGTAAAAGATCTGACTTTGCCTTCGATGATTTCTAAATACATCGGCTCGATTAAAATCTTTTCGTTTTTCCAAACTTGTTCGGACCTAGTTTTTAGAAGTGCAAGAATTTCCTTAGTATTCACTCGAACAGTGTGTGTTACTCCTTTGGAAAATCTCAAAACGATCTTGTCTTTGCCGAGGAAAACAACCCCACCTAAGTCGTTCGTCATGAAAATTGGTTGCATTGCTCGCCTCCTATGTTAAGGTGTTCTTGAAAAGATTCTAACACAAGGAAATCTTTTCTCCCCGACTCATTTTTTTTATTTCCCCTTCTCTTTTTAAAGCCTCACTTCTATTCTTCACTTTTTCCTGGTATCTCAAAACTACAGGCCCTCTCCCAGCGGTGTATTTTGCCCCTTTGCCTACGTTGTGCGTTTTAATACGTCTATCCAAATCATCTGTGATTCCTGTGTAATAAGATCCATCTCGGCACTCCACCATATACACAAACCAATCCTTCATTTTGCAACAATCTTTAACCGTGGTGAAGATAAAGTCACTGTTCCATCTGTTGTTTTTCCTTCTATATAGTACTGGTTCTGTCCTCTCCAGATGGACATTACTTTGCTATAAAAACTCTTACTGCCATCTGTCGTCGATAAAAACTCACTAAAGTCCACTGCTCGATGATTTGTCGAATCATATAGTCTCACTGATCCGACTCCTTTGAACCAGCCCTGCCATGATACTTCGACCGTCTTTCCGTATAGAGCAGTGTCCAAAGTAAAGTCTGTTCCGGGAATCTTGGACCAATCTGCACTATTAATATCTCCACCGACAAGAGACACAAATGTCTCACTTGCCTTCGTCTTGGTAGCAATTAAACCGGCACTCTTTTCTAATAAATAAACTCTGCTTTCCAACGAAGCCACTCTCTCTTCCAAAGTCTTAGTTGTCGTCGCCGCTAATACCCTTTCTTCATTTCTGGACTTAGAGACTTCAAACACTGCTCCCAAAGATACTGTCAAAACTCCCAAAATCACGGCTATATAAATCCCTTTTACTCTCATAATTCAGTCTAGCATAATCAGATTTTCTCCACCCTGGCTCCATCTGCATAATCCTCTACCTTGTATCCCATTTCTGTGATCTGGTTTCGAATAGCGTCCGACTCAGCCCAGTTTTTGGTTTTCCGGGCTTCTTCTCTTTTTGCTAGAAGATCTTTAATCTCTTCCGGAATACCAATGTTTTTGTCCTCTTCAGTTCCCAAGTTAAGCCCCAAAACAGAGTCCATCACATTTATCAAGTTCTTTTTGGCCTCGTCGGAAATCGGACTCTTCATCATCTCCCAAACGACAGATAAGGCAGAAGCCGTATTCAAATCATCTTCCATGGCAGCCACGAACTTTTCGTAATATGCCTTTCCTTCATCAGACCAGCCATCGGCAGTTACCGGGATATCTCGTAAATCGATCACCATTTTATTTAGCTTCGTCAAAGCCGTCTTGGCGCCATTCAGGCCTTCCCAGGTAAAGTTCATCTGCTTTCGGTAGTGAGTCGTCAAGAAATAGTAGCGTAGAGCCAAAGGAGAGAATCCTTTTTCGGCCAGATCCGTGAGTCTATAAAGGTTCCCCAAACTCTTACTCATCTTTTTCCCATCAACCATCAGGAAAGTGGTGTGGATCCAGTACTTCACAAATGGCTTCTTGCCCGTACCCGCTTCACTCTGGGCAATCTCGTTTGGATGGTGAATGGATAGATGATCCTCTCCGCCGGTATGAATATCAAACTGTTCGCCCAAGTACTTCATACTCATAGTCGAACACTCTATATGCCATCCGGGGAACCCGTCGCCCCAAGGGCTAGCCCAGTGCATTACGTGATCCTTGTACTTACCCACCCTTTTAAACCAAAGGACAAAATCAGCTGGGTGTTTCTTCAGGTTATCCGTTTCCACCTCCTCACGGGACCCCACCGTTTTATCCTCAAACGACTGATTAAACATCCGGCCGTAATCTTCAAATTTTGTTACGTCAAAATACACGGCTTCTTCCGTATCATATGCATATCCATTGGCCATAATTTTCTCTATCAAAGCAATTTGATCTTCAATATGGTCAGTTGCTTTACAGACTACAGTTGGAGGCAGGATATTCAGCTCTTTCATCACCTTGTTGAAATACTCGGTGTACTCCTCTGCTACTTCCCAAACTGTTTTTCCAGTGGCTTCTGCGCCCTTCTCTATCTTGTCCTCTCCTTCATCAGCGTCGGAAACTAAGTGTCCAACGTCAGTCACATTCTGTACATGGGTAACCTTCAACTCTTCAATAATCTCTAAAGTTCTTCTTAAAACATCATCGGTTACATACTTACGACCATGTCCAATGTGGGTAAATCCATACACTGTTGGTCCACAAGCATACATCCCAACCTCACCTTTATGAATCGGAGTCACTTCCTCAATCTTTTTTGACAAGCTGTTGTAAAGATGTAACATATAGCTTTGATTGTAACAAAAAAGCACCCCCGAAGGGGTGCTACAAATCAAAACTGTCTCTTCATTAACTCAGCCATCAATTTCCCGACAAGACCCTTAACGGAGTCCAGCTTTGAATCCGTAAGGCCAGTAACACCTCGGGCACTGGACAGTTCAAAGACGTAATTGAACCCCAGTCGAATACCCTCGCTGTAATACTTGCCAGACGGGCTCAGGCGATAGATCAGCTTGTAAAACATTTTTTCATCACAGAAATAACCAACCGGCATGGTGCTGTTGGCTTCATGAATCAGGTCAGAAAGATTCATTTCTCCATTGGCCAGCAGATCAACAAAACAAGCCTCAGGAGCCACGAGACTCGACCTAATTCTGGCTAAGCCTAAAGAAAGGCCGGTAATTACCCCTGATACAAAAGCGTTTTTATCACCTGAAATATTCTCTTTAAGATCGTCCAGACGCATATCAACACGAACAAAAAGATCAAACATATCCTGAGTCATTGCGCATACCTCCTTTGAATGTACTAAGTTGGTGTAGTATATCGCCCTATTTCCGCTATTTCAACCCCTATAGGCCGATACCTTCCCTATTCCTGTAGTCTTCCTCTTTCCGTATTCGTTTGTGACCTATTGATGACCCTACTTACCCACGACTGTTTCTTTCTCTGTTCCAACACTTTTTCCTGCTGCACTTCTTCTGTCTTCTCCTGTTCAATTCGCTGATCTAGCTGCTGCTTTCTTTGGATAAACTGGGCCAACTCTGCTTTTACCTCTTCTAACCTTTGTCTTTCCTGTCTTTTTTTACTTTCGTCTCCCGTCTGACTCGCAATGCTGGCAGGCTTCTCTACAACCGGCGCTGTTGCCTGAACCGGAGCCGAGGTAATCTGCTCAATCGACTCACCAGCAATATCCTTCGCGGCTTTCACCGTTCCTTTTACCGCACTTTGACCAATCTCAAATAAATTGTCGGCCACACTCTGACCAACTTGACCTAATACACTGGGCATTACCTCAATTTAATCACACTTAATCGTTACGGAATATACTTTTCCAGTGGTTTCAATGGCTTTGGAAGCTCCAATCCTTTAACTTTCCATGTATTTACTTGCCTGCGAAACCCTTTTTCTTTTAGCTCTTTATCGACTCTTCTACCAAACTCCACATCACTCTGTCTATCCCCAACAAAGTAAACCTGACCAAGTACATACTGAGCGTGATCAACCAGCCAATCGGCCGTTTTTTCGACTGCTTTTCGAGAGTCTTTATATTTATTCCACAAAAAATCTTTTCCTCCTCCATGAACATTTCCATCGCCAATGATTTCTTTAACCGTATCCGGGAAAATAGGATACTCCGCCCCTTTCATTTTTTTGATCAATCTTGCCACCTGGTGACCTTCTTTTGGCTGATTTGATACCACCAACACCTGCCAACCAGACTGTCTTAGTTTTCTCAGTAGCTCGGCCGATTCCTCAGGTATTCTTCCCGGTTCTTTTCCTCCCAAACCCAGTTCATACTCTTTTGTCTTCAAAGAAAAGTCATTGTCAATTACAACCAGTCCAGGTGTTTGGGCTAGAAGTATTTTACCAACCTCTTTCATAGAAACATCCACAACCTCTTCTACTCCCGTCTCTTGGTTTCCTATTCCTTTCTCGTTATCCATAACTAAGGTTACAACAAAATTACCCATAAAAAAACCGGGGTTGCTTACGCTTCCCCGGACAATATTTTGCAGTTGGCAGAGAGGATTTCAGAAAACCCGACTCTATTAAGGACGCCAACCAAGTCCTCATTGCTATTCACCGATACTATTCTCCTTCTCAATTTTCAATGGGTTATCTTACCACAATCACGCATAAAAGTCAAGCCTATAGGTCCTTTTGCTCAAAAAAACGCCCCCTTAATTGGGGGCGTATAGACAAACAATTTTACTAGTTTTTAACTACAAACTTCTCAAGAGCTTCTGCAATAATCTCGTTCTCGGTTTTGCCGCTCTTGGCCGCCTTTTCCTTAATTAATGCCGTCAACTTTTCTGGGAACTCGAGCGAATATACACGTTTCGGAAAAACTAGGTCCAAATAGGTATAAACATCACCCCAGGTTGTGTCTCGCGTGATAAATAACCATCGCCCTGGAACTAAATCAAATGTTACTGCGATGTATGAAGATTTTCGGTTTGAGGCTATTTCAGAAATAATCTCATCCTTGCTTTTTCCTAATCCAGTTATGCAAACAGATTCATAACCTTCACGCGGTCTGAGCACTTTTTTCTTCTTATCAAAGTCCATCTTCACTCCTTTTAAAGTTCAGTTGACCCGTATTGTACCAATCCTATAATGAAAAATCAAACACCTACATCTCGCTTCTACCCTCTAGAGCCCGCAAAAGTGTCTGGCCATCGGCATACTCCACATCTGCCCCAGTCGGCAGTCCCCTTCCAATTCTCGTAATCTTTATTTCATTCGCCATTTCCATATCTTTGATTTTCTGAGTAATATACATCGCTGTCGCTTCCCCTTCCATGTTTGGATTGGTGGCTATAATGAGCTCTTTTATTTCCTCTGTTTTTACCCTAGTCAAAAGCTGAGGAATCCTCAGGTCATTTGGGCCGATATTGGCCAATGGGTTAATTATACCTCCCAATACGTGATAAACACCCTTGAATCCATCTGCTCTTTCAAAAGCCAGTAAATCCAAAGCATTTTCCACCACACACACCTGAGATCTATTTCGACTATCATCCTGGCAAACCGGACAAAACTCTTCTTCTCCCACGTTAAAGCATAGCTGACATAACTTGGTTTCTTTTTTAAGATTTTCCAGTGCTTCTCCAAACTTTGTTAGTTTCTCTTGAGGAACATTCAGAAGATAGTAAGCCAATCTAGCCGCCGACTTTGGCCCTACTCCAGGCAAAGACTCAAAGGCATCGATTACTTTTTGGATTGAACGGATACTTCTCATGACAAACTCAAATATACACGAAAAACTCCCTGTGTCGTATATAATATCCACAAACGCACTTTAAAGGAGGAATCATGCCCATCCGCGTCGTCTACAACTGTACCAACATTGACTGCATCATGGCTGAACTTACCAAGTACATCGAAAAAGAAGGTGAGTATCTTTGTAAGCACCACTACGACAAAGAAAACCACGAGGTTACCATCTACATCTTCAAAATCAATGTTCCAGCAACCAAAGAATACCTCTTTGGTCTAATCAAAAAAGATGTCTTGATCAACGAGCCCTTGGTTAAGATAATTCTCCGAAACGAACAGTACTATGCTTGGGTTGGTGATTATCTATACACCGATGGCTATATTTTCCCAATTATTATCGAACACATCGCCAAACGCTGGGAAGAATCCATCACTGCCGGCAACAAGGTAACAATCAAGGTCACAAGAGTTTACCCCGAAGAGATCAAGCGTATGTTTGAAATCGATAGCCTGAACAGCAAATATTAGTCATTACCCTCCGCAAGGAGGGTTTTTTATTAGAAACCCGTGCCTTTGGGCATGTTTGCAAGCACTTTGGATAGATCTCCCATGGAGTCTTTCATCTCTTCGGCTGAGTACTTCTGAGCCTTTGTAATAGCCTCATTTATCACTTTGACAGCCTTATTCATGTTCTCTCCATCAATGGTTAATTCTTTCAATTTACCATCTCCCGTCACAACGGCTTTGACATCGTTTTCTTCCACCTCAGTTTTGTGATTCTGAATCTTTTTCTGTAGCATGGCCAACTTGGCAACCGCAGCGCCTTGTGAACCAAATTGTTTTATTCCGTTGAACATTTTTTGAATTAACTTTTAACAAACCTATTATAGCAATACAGCCAAAATATTTTTCTTGTGCAAGAGTCCAGTGTTCTTTGTGCCGCGCTACGCAGGCTTGAATTGCTTGGTTTCTTCGAAGAAGAAAATTCAAGCCGAGTATCGAGATAATTGTCGCTCGCAGGAAGCGACAAATTATCGGTGGCCAATAAAGAATATGGACGACAAGCACAAAAAACAAAAAATATAATTAACCCCCAAATATCTTCTCCGCCGCATCAATTATTCCCTTCTCAACCGACACCTCCTTATTGATTGGCTCAATATTTACATCTTCAGCCATTGCTTCTGTTCTTACCGGACCTTTGTCATTTAACACGCACCTAAAAGTCATCGGTCCCCAGATCTTGGCCATTTGTTCTTCAATAATTTTCTTTTTGGTATCTCTTTCCAACATATCTTGCTGGAATCTTGATGAAACTGCCAAAGTAATTGATTTCCCTGTGACATCTACCGGTGAAACCAAACGAAGCATCCCGGCAAGAGACCCACAACTGCCAGACATCACATTCAAAAAGTCCTGCCATTCCAATTTTATCTTGTCAATACTCGCCAAAGGCCCCGTATAATTCTGAACAACAACATTACCCTTTTCTACAGTTTCTTCACTGTTAATCAAACTTTCCGTCTTAACCGTTTCTTTTATTTCTTCTACTTCATTTTGCCGGGCAGGCGTCTCCACTTTTGGGATGGGTTTCCCTTCCTCACCACCGTCTACCGATAGCGATAATAAGGCAATTTCCAAAGGTAAAAGTGGTAATGGAGAGATCTTTATTTTGTCTGCCGCTTCAATCAGTTCGTCAATAAGGATTAGTTCATCGGAAGCTCTTTCTCCTCTACCCATCTTCTCTTCCAAATCCTTTTTTATTTCAAGCAATAGTGTCTGGGCCAGTACTTGAGCTTTAATTCCTGCTTTCTCCATATCTCCAAAAAGCTTGATTACTTTTGCGGCGTCTCTCTTCTTTGCAACCTCCACTAATTTTTTAATTGACTGTCTGCCGGCAATACCTAACACTTGCAAAACCAACTCACTATCAACAGTCTTTTCGTATGAAGCAACTTGTTCCAAAAGCTTGTGTCCTTCTCGAAAACTTCCGTCTGTCGCTTCGGCTATCTCGTTTAAGGCCTCCTCATCAATGTCTATATTTTCTCCTTTTACTGCCTTCATCAAAGACCCGACAACTTCTTTGGTTGTGGCTTTAGTGAAACTTACACGAGTACACCGGCTAATGATTGTTTCCGGTACCTTTTGAGCCTCAGTTGTGCAAAGAATAAAGATAGCGTGTTCTGGGGGCTCCTCCAAAGTCTTCAGAAGTGCGTTGAAGCCTGCAGATGACACCATGTGCACCTCATCGATAATATAGACTTTCTTAGCCAACTGAACAGGTGCCAAACGTACCTTGTCTCTCAGGTCACGAATATCATCTACCAGTCCACTTGAAGCGGCATCAATCTCAATCACGTCGACACTGCTACCCCCGGTAAGAGAAACGCAAGACGGACACTTTCCGCAAGGTTCGCTTAAGTTGTTTTTCTTCCCTTGATTTTCCGCACAGTTTACCACTTGAGCCATAATCCTTGCCGTACTGGTTTTTCCGGAACCGCGAGGGCCCACAAACAAATATGCATGAGAAATCTTGCCGCTAATCAAAGCCGACTGTAAAGCCTCGCGCACAGACACCAAGTCTAGCTCGGCAATTTTCTTTGGTCGGTATTTCTGATAGTAGCTCACGGTAACATCTAACTTATGTTGTCCCCCTGACTAGTGTCAACTACCAAAATCCATATCAAAAACACTCAGTTTTTCTAGAAACCATATCAATTTCATTTTCCCAACCCCTCTCGGAAAAATATAAAAATTACTCGAAACTTCAGTTTAGTTTCAGCTATCGCCCCATTTGCCATTTTTGCCACAAAAAACCCCCGATTTCTCAGGGGCATAGATACAAAGTAGGAGTTACTCAGTAGATGTCGTTCGGAAATATCCGCCGGCAAGAGCCAAATCCCAACTTTTCTCGGTATCTTCTGCTTCTTCAATTTTCACCTTAAAAGTGTCTGTGGCAATCCTGACAGTCACGTGTTTTCCAGAGTGCAACTCATCAAAACAGCGCAGTCTCTTCCTCGATGCCTTTTTGCCATATTTTGCGGCTACCAACAGGTCAACGTAGGCCATCTCAATAGCCAGTGGAGACTCCAGGGTTTGAGGAATAAACTTCATCTGCTCCGGAAAGCTCATCCTTTTTGTTCCAAAAACCTCGGGGAACAAAAGTATGTAGCCACCTAGTCTCGTTTTTATATATAAAAAGCTATCATCGGCTTTCAAACTGTCCGCAACCCACAAATAGTTATCTCCATTTGCCGCAATTAGCATCTCGAGGGAGATCATCGAGGGGATAGCTACCAAAATCATCCCCCACTTGTGTGCCTGGATCAACTCGGCTTCGGAGAAAGGCACTTTTTCATATCGCTTTACGACGGATTCATCCAGCGAACGAGAAAACACCTTGGTGTAATCCTGAATCGTGAATAGTTTCTTGGGTCCGCCGATCAGTTTTTCTGCCTTCTCCAACGACATCGGTTCAGATACCGAACAAAACTTTCCGAATACTTTTACTCGTTTTTTGGCCACCTACATACCTCCATATGTCTAAGGTAAATTCAACGTGCTTGGGTATTCTATTGTTTATAGGTCATTTTGTCAACCTAAAAACAAAAAACCCGGCATGAAACCGGGCTAAAATTAATTTTTCGTCTTGTGCAAAATAAAGCGGTACACTTCATCATCGTCATTCCGAACTACCAAGATTCCCTCTTGTTCTTTACTCAAATCGACATCAAGCATTTTGTTGGGAACCGGGATGGTCAAGTCGTCTTGATCTTCAACTACAAATACCAGACACTCACACCGAAAACCGCTTCTGTCTCGATATTCCAATTTGATCGAACATATCGGGGTATCAACCGATAATTTTTGATTCTCAATCACAATCGGTTTCGTCATACCCGGCAGATGATACTCAAAATCAAACTCTCTACCGGTTAATCTTCTAGTAAAGATATCGATCAGTTTTTGATCGCCGGTTTGGTGGATGGTAAAACGTAACGGTCGTTTTGCTGACATTATCTGTCTCCTTCGGAAACTTCTCCATTTATTAAGATAATTCTCGTCACTGTGTCTCTCGGAGATAAATGACGAACGATCTTTATCTGTCTCTCTGATTCAATTGTAATTTCCGGATTTTCCCGAACATCAAAAGACAGGCTTCTGCTTGGCTTCAGAGGAATCTTTACCAAAGAGCCAATAACCAGATACTCTTCAGACTTCAACTGGCGCTCTTCGGAAATATTCAAACAGTTTTTGTAACCTGAATGGAAAGAGATCACATCAAAAGTTTTTCCCTGAAGTTTATCGAGAATAATCTTGGCAGAACCCAACAGATAACTCTTGTCTACGGGTATAGTTGACAATACTCACCTCCGTAATTTCGCATATTAAAGAACATCGGTGTAGATTCTATCACATTTGTGTGCCTACGGATTAATCGTGGTGAATTCCCAATAGATGAAGTAAGCCATGACATGCCAAAAATTCAATTTCTTCATCTATTAACTTATTCCATTGCAGTGCTTGTCTTTTGGCTTGAGGATAGCAAATTACAATGTCTCCCAGGTTCAGACCATCTTCATCGTCTGGCATTGCCTCCCCTTCTTCAAGAGGAAATGACAGCACATCTGTCACCTTATCCTCACCAAAATACTTTTTCTCGAGCTCTTTAATTTTTCTCTCACCAACAACTGATAAAGAAATCTTCACTGATCCTCTAACTATCCCCTGCTCCTCAAGTAATTTAGCCAAGGCCTCTCTAACTCTTTTCCGATCAAACTGATACCGACTATCGGCAACAATATTTAACTCTAGTTTCATATATCACTATTGTACCGCGAACCACAAAAAACCGGCGTCCTTAGACACCGGTGTATTTTTAACGCCATCACCGTTTCTGAGCTCTCTCAACTTCAGCGATTGCTTGGGCCTGATCTGAGTCATACAACACGATCTGACTCTTACAGTCGGGACAATTGGTAACTGCCGTTGTTTCTGTGCTGTAATCAACCACGATTCTCAAATCGGTTGGTTTTCCAATACACACCAAGCCATGACACTTTTTGCAGGTGATTTCAATGGGAAAAATTGAATTCCCATGACGAATCATTTTTACAGCCATACAACCTCCTTTTAACGAGCTTAGATGCCGCCATTCTACCACAAAGATTCCAGCACCAATGTGAACCCTTGTTCTTTATGCGACGCTTCGCCAGGCAATCCTCTACGAGCCATTTGTCCTTAATGACGAGCTTACGGAACCTCGAAAAGCATGGTCTCTGCCCGTAGGCAGAGTTTTCGAGGTGAGTAGGCAGACCAACCGCCTCCGCAGGAGAGGCGGTATGAGTCGGTCGGCAGAAAGGAATAATGGTGGAGTAGAGAGGATTTGCAACAAAATAACATCCGGTTTTTTCAATGGATTAGTACGAAAGAAACAAAAATACGATTCTTACGGAAACTTAACCATCACGATCTTATTAATCATTCCCCCATCCGCCTTCCCCCTTAATTTCCCCATCACCGCACCCATGAGTCGACCACCAGTCAGACCAGTTTCTGCGGCAATCTTCACAATTTCCGCTTCAACATCGGCTTCCGACATCAATTGGGGTAAATATTTTTCAATTACCGACAATTCATATTTTTCCTGGTCGGCTCGGTCAGAAGCTCCCGCTTTTTCGTAAATCTCGATTGAATCTTTGCGTTTCTTGCCTTCTTTGTTTAAAACACGAACTACTTCTTCATCGGGCAGTTCACCCTCCTTATAATCAACTTGAGCATAAGATAATTCTGAAACCAAAAGTTTTAAAGCGTTATACAGTCGAGAATCTCCCGCTTTTTGAGCAGTTTGTGACTCTAATTTTATCTGTGAGTACAGCATTATATTTATTACTTAGTAAAACCAGCCGCACGTTTATTACGACGACGAATGCGAGCAGAAGCTTTGCGCAACTCAATCATCTTTATATTACGAACGGTTGAAGGTTTTTGATATCCAGTCATTCCCACAGTCTTGACCCTTTCGAGTCCAGAATCCTCATATGTCAGCTTTTTGAATTCGCTGATGAGTTGTTGTGTAGTTTGACCTTGTTTTTTTCTTGCAACGAGTGCCATTAAAAATGCACCTACCTTTCTTATTTTTATTTTTGTGTATGACGCTTAAGTTTGGCCTCCTGGCTCGGTTTTTGACCCACCCAAAACATGAATGTGTTCATGTTCAAAATGGTTATACCCCGCTCCATTGTTCACCAACTTGTATCCGGTTTTGTCCAAACCAAGCTGATGTACCACCTCAAAAACGACTGGCATTATTTTACCCCAGAACATACCACTTTGGGAAGTGGCAACTTCGGCCTTTTTTACATGGTCCTTCGGCATAATCAAGACGTGCGTCGGCGCCACCGGGTACTTATTTTTGATACAGATAAATTCCTCATTTTCCCAAACAATTTCACTTGGCTCTTTGTGTTCCCCTATCTGGCAAAACAAACAATCTTTGTCAATCATTTTACAAATAATTTAATAATGTCTTTCACTGTTATCAAGACCATCAGTCCAATCAGCAAAAACATACCGGCCGCATTTACATAGCCTTCAACCTTATTTTTTCTTAGTTTGCCAATCAGTTTTTCTATCCCCAAAAAGGCAATTCTTCCCCCATCCAAAGCCGGGAAAGGCATTATATTTAATATGGCTAAGTTAATTGACAAGATTCCCATAAACTGCAGTACAGCTACCCAACCAACTTTATATACTTCCTTGCTAACCTGATACATACCCACAGGCCCCGATACATCCTTGGGCAAGCCTTTTCCTGTCACCAGATTCACAATTACTGTCCACAAACTTCCGGCAATCTCTTTTCCCCATCCCCACGCTTCTATCAGACCAACTTTAATACCTCTAAAAGGCATCTGCCATAGCGGATACTTCTTCATCTCAATGCTGGATAATGCCACTCCTAGTGCCCCCTGACCTTCCGGCGGACTCTCTCGAGGTGTCAATCGAGCTATGTACTCCTGATTATTTTTATCCATCAGAACCATTTCAATTTCCCGGCCTTTATAAACATCAATCTGTTTAATAAATCCGTCAACGCCTGTAAAAACAATTTGCTCTCCCTCAATGCTCATTTTTGTCACCGTACTATCGATCTGAACTCCTGCGGTCTTGGCCGGTGAATCATCTGCTACCTCAACAATCATTACTTTATCTGTTTTTGTCGGAATACCTAAGTAGGAATAAACCACACCAAAAACCACTACCCCCAAAAGAAAGTTCATCGTCACACCGGCCAAAAAAACTACGGTTCTCTGCCACATCGGCTTATTAAAAAAGGCTTCCGGAGATCGAAGTTGTTCTTCATTTTCCATATCCTCGCCATAAAGCTTTACGAAACCTCCGAGAGGTAGCCAGTTTAGACTAAAAATCGTGCCCATTCGGGTAAACAATGTCTTTGCCCTTGGAGGTAAACCAATACCAAATTCCTCTACTCTCATCTTAAAAAGACGTGCCGACAAAAAATGACCCAGCTCGTGAACCAAAATCAAAACCGAAAGCATCAAAATAAAAACCAGTAATTGCATTAATCCATCATAACAACAAATCGTCAATAATTGAACGCAGATAGGCTATAATTGCCCCAATCGCACCTTTCCAAGGAGGTTAACATGGAATGTTTCACCGTCTTCGAACAGGAAATACACGACTTTATTCCTGTTGTTGAAAATGGTATCGGGATCAATGGGAAAGTTGCCATCATTGCTGATGGGGTGACCTTGCCCAAACCGGACATGGTTAAAATCACTAGCTCAACAGCTATTCACCCCTATGCCCCGGCGCGTGCACAAATCATCAAGCGTGCCAATTTTTTTCAATACAAGGACTCCAGTCGTGACAAAAATAATACCATTCCGGTCATAATCGATGAAGATGTTCATTACTTACCTGGTTGGGCCTTAGTTTTATGGATTGTCAAAAAGGACGGACCTTATCATTTCGATGATATTCCTTACATAACTGCCGCCTATTCCATTGTTGGCCCCATAGAATGTCTCGGATACGATCAATATCTTTTCGCCATGATTGGTGGTGGATCAGACATTAAGGTTAAATTGAAAAATACCGCTTTACATCTCCATTATTTTCACGGAAAACTCGAGCTCACAAAGATTAGATAGTCCCTCCCCGCTCCGGCGGGGATTTTTTTGAGTTATAATACGTCAACTGTAAATCTACGCACTTTAATTGGAGGTAATAATGTCAAAATGTTTCACAATCCTCGATACAAACATCTTTGATGCACTATTTGTCACCAAAGGCAAGATTGGCGGAGATAGATGTCTCGCCATCGTCGATGGAACCGGTATTCTACCTCAGCCGCAACTACAGTTTGGCTCTACCGGCACTTTCAATGTTCTGGGCAACGACAAACCTGACTTTTCCGTCTACAATGCCGACATTTTTGAGTTCAAAAGCACTGAAACCCCGTCTACTAGATTTCTTTACCCAGCCATTATCGCCGAACAGCAACAGTCTGAAGATGCTCTCGTTGTTATCATCATGAAAGACGTGAAGAGTCTCGTCGCTGGCAAAGATAAAATTAGACTCTATATCGACGTCAATGGAGAACGGTATCACCAATATTTGGTAAAGATGGAGAAGGACTCTTCTCTCACCGTAAACACCGAAACGGCCAAGATCACTCTCACTTGGGACGGTGTGGATCTCAATCTAAACAAAACAACCCGCCGCTAAGGCGAGTTTTTCTTGGTTAAACCGACATGATTTCCTCTTCTTTAAGCCGAGACATCTCCTCTATTTTTTCGTTTTGTTCTCCTGTGATCTTGTCTAGTTGCTCCAAAAGCATAAAAATATCATCCTCAGACACTTCCTTGCGCTCTTTGAGAGCGTCAATTTTTTCTTTGACATCCTGACGGGCCTGACGAAGCATTACTTTCCCCGACTCTGTTTTTTGCTTCAAAAGTTTTACAAAATCTATTCTTCTTTCTTGAGTTAGTGAAGGAATCACGATTCTAATCATGTCCCCGGAAACTACCGGTGATAACTGCATCTCACTATCAGCAATCGCTTTTTCGATCACCTGCAAAATACTTCGATCGTATGGAGTCACAGTCAGCATATTGGAATCCGGCGCCGAGATAGTTGCCAACTCCACCAAACGCATTCTTGAACCGTAAGCCATCACTCCCACATTCTCGATTAAACTTGGTTTGGCTCTTCCCACTCGCACTGTAGCAAAATCTTCCTCAACGATTTCCATCACTTTGGCAAACTTCTGTCTCAAAAGAGTTATTAGTTCATGTTCAATCACCATATATCCAATTGTACAACAGGAAAACTTATCTACTATGATCCCAGTCGTCCCTCTTGCCACCTATTATGACATCTTCGGGATTTCTATTTAAGTATCTCTCCCCATCTCTCTCTTCATTTCCGGCTAAAGTGCGCCCTAATGATTTTCCCTCTACAGTAATTGTCCCGCCTCCCAGATTTACTGGTTTTTCGGCTTGCACCTGTCCAGCCTTCCTTTCTTCTTGCGCCGCCTTCAGTTCAGCCGATTTTGCCTCGGTATCTGCTATAAAACTCTGCATTAGTTTTTGTCTCTCTTCATCATTCATATCTAAACTCTATCATATCTTCAGATTACCGCATAGATGAATTTCATCGGCGCACATCAAACCACACACCACACTCCCATGCCTAATACATAATACGTACTTTATTCCATTCCCAGCTTAAAACGGGCAAAACGAATGATACGAATATTTTCTCCGGTCTTGCCGACGAGCTCTTTTACTACTTGCTCCACCGTTTTTGAACTATCACGGATGTAAGCTTGAGCCAGAAGTTCGTTTACGTCTTTAGGATCCATGGATACTACCTGTAAAGCAATTTCTTTGCATAGGTGCTCGAACTCAGGATTGTTGGCCACAAAATCTGTTTCGCAGGCTATCTCCACCATCGAACCGGCAATACCGCCGTTGTGAGTATAGGTGTAAACTTTTCCGCTATTTACCTCACGCTCAGACTTCTCTTCAGCACGTGCCAAACCTTTGGCTCGAATAAACTCAATCGCCTTCTCCATATTGCCTGCGGCCTCTTCTAGCGCTTTTTTGGCATCCATCACTCCGGCACCTGTTCGTTCACGTAACTCTTTAATATTTTCTAACATTTTATTTAATTTAATTGATGATATTTAAGTTCTTTAATATTCAAGCATAATAACGAAGTTATTAGCGAATATAAGAGGAAGCGCAAGAATTATATTTAGATAACGAAGTTATCAGAAGAATTCGAGCAAGCTCTTATTTTATCCATCATATTCTTTATTTATCGTTGGTACTAACCGGTGTCAAGTCTTTTCTTTCTTTAAGGCCAGTTTCCAAGGCTTTACCAAAAGCGCCGATCACAATCTCCAAAGCTTTTGCTGAGTCATCGTTCATTGGAATAACATGGTCAACCTGATCTGGGTTGGCATTAGAGTCAACCAAGCCAACAACCATGGCTCCACGACTACTGGCTTCTTTTACGGCCAGTTTCTCTTTGTGAGTATCAACAACCACCACTACTTCTGGAGAATCCTTAAGTGACGCAATACCGCCAACCACTCTTTCCAAACGAGCAATTTCTTTGTCAAAAAGAACCTGTTCTTTCTTGGTGAATTTCTTTAGCTGTCCTTGTTCACGCTTGAGTTTCAAAGAATTCAAACGATCCAAGGTCAGTTTTACCTGTTTCCAGTTGGTGATGAGTCCTCCCATCCAGCGTTGGGTAATGTAGGGAACGCCGACTCTCTTCGCCTCTTGCTCAAGCATGGCTTTGGCCTGTCTTTTGGTACCAATCAAAACAATTCTCTTACCTTCCAAAGCGGCTTTGGTAAGAGCTTTGCAGGCTTCATTGAGTCCGGCAACTGTCAGTTCCAAATCAAAAATGTGAATACCGTTTTTCTCTCCCCAAAGATATTTTTTCATCTTGGGATTCCATTTTTTGACCACATGGCCAAAATGAGCACCGGCCTCAAAAAGGTCTTCCACAGTTACTTCTGTTTTGGGGGTTTTAACCTCGACCTTAACTTCTTTAACCTTCTTTGGAGCGGCTTCTTTCTTCACCACCTCTTTTTTAACGGTTTTTTTGACTTCTTTTTTGGTTGTAGTCACAACCTTTTTTTCTTCAGCTTTTTTTGTAGCCATATTTCATCTCTTTTAACTTGTAAGACTTTCAGAGATTTGTCTTCAAGTAAATTTCTAATATTTAACTCGATTATTTTATCATACTTTCAAACGTCTTTGTGTTTGACGTCTCCGGACTTACGGGATAGAATACCTCAATTCGTACTTTAACCCAAAAAGGAGGTTACATGACCGAAATCACTTTTTCGGCTATCAATAATGTCTTTCACATCATTCAAAATCACGGGTTTCTCATTGGCCGTAATCGCCTAAAACCCACTCTGGACACTTTTGTTTTTGCCACCGAACACCCCACAAACGTCTACATTTTTGAGCAAAATGTTAAGCGTATCCTGGGTTGTTTCAGAGTCACCAGATACCAGCTTGTGGCTCATCTCAGACTTATGGATGATGAAGATAAAAAGATTTGGTGGCTCTTCACCTCTTTGATGCGAAATGACCGCAACCTCGATCGTCTGGAAGAATCACTCTTTGCCTCTGGCAAAATCCCCGGTATGGCCAGTGTTCTGTCCAGTCCCTTTCCCTTTTTCCAAGAATAATACCCAACCCGCCAAAAGGCGGGTTTTTTATTTTGCTTCTTTTTCTTCCCTAGATTTAACAAAAGCTTCCGCCATAGAAAAATATTTTCTGAGCCTTGGAGTATCCTTATATCTGTCTTTAAAACCGATTTCTTTATAGTATCCAAACACTCCTTGTTTGACTCCCCTACGCCTATGGGATAAAATACCCCTGTTCGCACCCTAATATCTAAAGGAGGCCTCATGGATATCCCCCCAGATACCTTAAGAAATATCCTCAGTACCATCTCTCAAGGCAACTACCGTCCTTTTGATAAAAACGACAAGATCATTAACGACTTCGATGGGTTTATCCTAATCGAACCAAAATGCATCATGATCCACAAGGTCGTCGTTAAACGCATCCTCGGTATTTTCAAAACCACTGTCTATAAAGAGGTTGCCATTCTTTCACTCCCCGAACATGATGGCGATCCCTGGATAATCCGTAAGGGAGTGTACTTAAACGATCACGATATTCTCCCTATCAAACTTCTCGTTACCGTTATCGAAAGCCAGTCTGGAATACACATCAAATATGGCTAAAAAATCAAACCCTCGCTCGTCGAGGGTTTTTTACATCAAACCTCAGCCAGATTTTCGTACAAGCACACAATCGTCAACGGTCCTACTCCTCCGGGAACTGGCGTTACCATATCGGCTTTGGCGACAGACTCTGGTGCCAAATCGCCTTTAGGATATCCTAAATCAATACCCACGAATCCCTCCCTTACCATCTCTTCTTTAATTAATCCTTCTGATCCTGTTGTCCCAACCACTACGGTGTACTCCTTAATTTCCTTCAAGTTATCACCCTTATCAAAACCTTTTGACACAAATCCCAGTTTCTCAAATCTCTCCATTAGTCTTTTTCCAACCGACCCTTTTGACCCAACCACTGCAATAGTGTCCACTTTGCTTATTTTAAAAATATCCATTACTCGCTCCACAGCTCTTACAGCCGCCGGAATGAACCTAGATTTCGGGTTTAGACCGTCTATATCCTTCTCTGGATTGATAGTAGACAAAATGTGTTCGGTTTCCTCTTTTTCCGCCCCTATTATCGGTAACTGCACCAATATTCCATCAACAGTTTCGTCGTCATTAGCTCCTTTTATCAATGTCTCCACTTCTTCCTTATTTTGACCAAAAACAACACTCACCAAAACCCCTAATCTCTCCCCCATCTCTCGTTTCAAACGCACATAGGTACTTTCTTCCGCATGACCATCGCACTGAATAATCAGCAAACTTTTCCCCAGTAGTCTTTCAGATTCCTCAAGAAATAAAGCTATTTTCTCGGCTTCTTTTTTACCATTCAGGACTATTCTCATTCCTCTATTTTACCCGAAAACTGCTCTTTGACATCTCGTTTTTCCCTCTCTACTTTCAGCACCTCCGTCCCCTCTCTTCGCGGAGCCGCCTTTAGAATCCATCTATCCAAAGTTAAGGGAGAGAATAGCGAAATAATCTCCAAAGTAAAAATAGACAACTCAAAAGCACAAGGGATCTGATTAGTAATAAAATACGCTCCCAAACCAATCAGGGCCGCACTGGAAAACTTCTCCTTGAAAAGTCTCATCTGTGTTGCCTCAATCACTCTTTGCGGTAAACCTAAATCACGCGCAATCTTGCCTTTTTTTAAAATATCATTAATCCCAAACCACATCAGGGTCAAAAAGGTCGCAATTGCGGTAATGGTATTAAAAGTTCTGTTTTGAATAGCCACATCTCCGGTAAATATTTTTATCTCCCAGGCAACCGGGAAGTTCCTCAGCAATAAATAGGACAAACCATAGAGAATGACGCCATAAACAATCAGATACTTGCCGGACAAAGCGCCATTGCTCTTTTCGTCCGTTTTTTGTTCGGTTTCACTTCTTCTGTTTCTTCTGGCTTTAATTATTCCCCTGATCAAAGAAACCACTAACTCAACCACCAAAATAATCAGCCACATATAGACTACCGCTTCAAAGCCAAAATCCATCGTCTTGGTGACCCCTGGGTATGGAATCTTAAAAAATCTATCCAAAATCGGGTACTCGGGATAAGGTACAAAGGAAAAAAGAGCGTCATGATGTAAAGCTTTCGTATAAAAATTGGTTAAAAATAATCGTCCGATTGTCATGTATGTCGTCAGCTGGATCACAAAATCCAAAAGATACAAGATAAAGGCCCAGTTTCCTTGTTTGAACTGTTCTTTCAGATGACTCTCTTGAGAACCGGTATCTCTCATTCGAATCGTTTCACTGGCGAAATCTCTCACGTTTTTGAAGTCAAGTAGCCGAATAATTCTGAGCGGAATCAAAAGAAAAGTCTGAAAAACACCCAACATCATCACACTCACCCACATTTGATTCGTCCAAGAATAAAAAAGGAAAACGGCACTGGCATAGAAACGGTACATATCCCCAAACAAAAACCAGTAACCGACAACAAACAACAAAATAATCGCTAAAATGCTCGAAAATGGTAGTCTGCTAGGTCTTTTTTTCTCTTCTTCCATTTTGTTTATGGACAAGGAAATCTTTTGGCTAGGTCCAAAACCTCATCCTTTATTATTCTATCTGTTTTTTTCTGAATTACATCGGCAATCAAGTTGGCCAACTCACGCATCTCGGTTTCTTTCATTCCTCGAGTTGTCACTGCCGGAGTACCAACTCTAATTCCGGATGGCTTCAACGGGCTTCCCGGCTCCCCCGGAACAGTATTGGCATTTACGATAATCCCTACCTGTTCCAAGTCTTCAGCCACCTCTTTACCCTTTCCTTCTTCAACTTCAATCAACAGCAAATGATTTTCCGTTCCATAAACTTTCAAACCTCTTTCTCTTAGGCCACTAGCCAACGCCCGGGCGTTTCTTAGTATCTGGCCCGCATAATCCGCAAACGAAGAGCTTGTTGCTTCCTCAAACGCAACCGCCATACCGGCAATAGTGTTCATATGTGGTCCTCCCTGAAGACCGGGAAAAACTGCTTTGTCTATCTTTAAGTCCAACGAGGTATCTTTTTCCAAACCGTTGTTCGTTACGCCCACAAATGCGCCTCTAGGACCCCGAAGACTCTTGTGTGTTGTACTGGTGATGATATGAGCAAAGTCAACCGGACTTTCCATAACCCCAGCGGCCACCAAACCGGCAATATGACTGATGTCGGCCACTAAATAGGCCCCCACGCTATCTGCAATCTCCCCAAATCGTTTCCAATCCAAGTTCCAGGGATATGCCGTTGTTCCGGCAAAAATTATTTTAGGTTTTTCTTTATTCACCAGCCGAGCAAGCGCTTCATAGTCGATCTTACCCTCTTCGTTAACCCCATACTGCACACTCCTAAACCACTTTCCCGACACACTCACTCTATGCCCATGAGTCAGATGCCCTCCTGCCGACAGTTCCATGCCGCAAATCGTTTCGTGGGGCTCAACCAAAGCCAGCAAAACGGCCATATTTGCCGGACTGCCGGAGTATGGCTGTACATTGATGTGTTCCAGTCCAAAAAGCTTTTTGCCTCTTTCTTGTGATAGGGACTCTATCTCGTCCATTACCGCATTTCCCTGATAGTATCTCTTTCCGGGATATCCCTCGGCATATTTGTTGGCCAATACAGATCCGACCGCTTCACGCACTCCCTTACTAGCGTAATTTTCCGAAGGAATCAGGGACAATGTCTCTATCTGTCTTTTTGTCTCTTTATCAATTAATTCAAAGGCTTTATCTTGCACCCTCTAATTGTATCTCAAATCATCCCAAACTCTTTCATTGTGTTCAATGAATCAGCGAGAACTTTTTCTTTACTCTGAGAAGCATCAATTACCTTCCAAAAGTCAGGAAACATGTGAGACAGCTCCAAATAGGCGTCCCTTGCTCTTCTATGAAAATCTAGCTCTTTCATATCATAACGATCCACATCGGAACAACCAGTTTTTCTAGCAATAGCCAGCTCTGGCAACAAATCATAATGTAAAACCAGATCTGGATTTAGACCTTTTGTGGCGATCTTACTCACAGCAATGATTATTTCTCGATCTATTTTTTCTCCTCCTCCTTGATAGGTGTAGGTCGTGTACCAATATCGATCCAAAAATACTCCATCGGCTTCAACTTTTCCTTCGACAATTGGAAGCACTTTTGTCATCACCAAATTCGCTCTCGAAGCGCTATACCCAAACATTGAAGCAATTGGGTCAATTTCCCAGTCCTTGTGCATCTGAACTGCATCTCTCATTGCCTCTCCAAAATCCGTTCCCCCTGGTTCACGAAAAAATTTCCAATTGGGTAACTCGTTTTTTATCCCCTCAACTGCAGTTGTTTTACCAACACCACTTCCTCCTTCTGCCACTACAAACGGCTTTTTATGCTCTACCATTTTCTGTCCTGTTAATTGCTAATAAAGTTTTCTTTATTTCATCCGGCAACTCCGCCTTGGGGTCGCCAACATATCGTCGATAATCCGCCAGAACTTCTTCATATGTCGTCGGTCTAATCTCAGTTTTCATCGGGGAAATCAGAACGATTGGTCCTTCGCAAACTACACCGTCTCCGCCAACATATCTTCGATGGAATTCGCTATCAAATACTCGAAGATTTTCTGTCATTAGTTACCTTAAACCATTAACCTCTTCTTGTCTAGATCATTTTTTAAACCAACAAAATGCCCTCCATAAGGAGGGCGAAATCTAAACCTTTGAATAAGGAGACTTTAGGGCAAGAGTACCATCGGAAAGGGTCACAACCTCATAATCGCTCAGAAGGTTGGGTAGTTCCGGCTTTAGACTCTCGAAAATATTGTACGCTACCCGACGAATCTCTACTTCAGCGTGTTCACTAACTCGCTGTTCAAGAATATTTCTCCAAGCACGGACATTGCCAGAAACGATAATTGGTGCCTCGGTTTCGTTTGGCAGTTCGGCTCTGGCCGTCTGCCTCACTTTCTTACGTAGGTCAGATTTTCTTTCTGCACTCAATGCCTTTTCGCCTTCGGCTTGCTTCTTGTAAAGATAGTCTGACAACCAGACATAGTCGTCAAAATGTTGCTCAATTTTATCAATGAAAAACTTATGCAATACAGGATCTGCCACAAACTCTGGCCGCTCCACAAAACGCAAGGCTTTCTCCCCTACGTAGCGTTGCGAAACCTGAGAAAAACCACATCCGGCTCGATGACGCACCAATTCGTGAGTAAAACTACGACTCACACCCCAGATGGCCATAGTAAAGGTGACGTGCTCCATGATACTGCCATGTTTTTGTTCCTTAATGTTTCTAAAATACTTAGCCGCATCAATATTCTTGGTTCTGTCCGGACCTAGCGATAAATAGCACCATTGCCCGGCCGCCTTTACCAAGGTCTCTGCTGGGGTCAGGTTTTCCTCATCATTTAGGTAATCCATGTACAGTAAATCTTCCGGAAAACCCTTAAGGAAATCTTCCAAGCCAGTGATGTCCACCTCTGGTCGGCTAATCATAGCCATTCCCGGTGTCTTCAAATACCTAATTCCTTTTGGAGTTAAGAAAGTATCGGCTCTCAAAAACGGAAAGCCTCGTTTGGTTATTTCCATGTATCCTCCTCTTTTAAAGTCCGTCGATCATTTTACAACATCAAACTACAAAAAAGCCTCCCTATTTCTAGAGAGGCTCAAATCAAAATCTATTTAGGACAAAAAGCACTTGCGTCGAATTTATAGTACACGATCTCTTGATCGGCACCATTGCCCTTGATTAGGGAGATGTACTCTGTACTACCCCATTCAGAAACAACTTCATCACCATCATAACTGAAGGAAAACTTAGCAGAAAACGATCCATCATCATCCTGATAACAATCTTCAACCAGTGACATAGTCAGGGGTTTCCCGTCAATTTCGCCGATCACTACACCAATATCGATTGGTCCACCATAGGTATAACTTTTTGGTGAAATTAGATATCCTGGTTTCAGTATGGGAGCCTCGGAGTTAGACATCAGACTATAGACATTACCCATACCGTCAGTAATGGTCTCTTCATACCACCCTTCATACTGGAGATAACTTAAATACTTACTACGGGAACTGATTTCTTCGATCATAGGATCAATATCCTCTTCCCGTTGGCCTTCCCCAGCATCAAAATAGACAAGAAGGTCTCCATCATTATCGAGCTCGGTAGTGATTTTACCTACCACTCCCAGCAACAAATCAGAACTCCCAATAACCCCAAAAGATGTGTAAAACGGAATATGATGAGGTTCCCCAAAAACATCGGTCGTCTTATAGATGTCAATGTTGTGAGTGTAGCAGTAGTTTTGTCCATTACTCTCAAGAACTAAGTATTCACCACTGTACGGATCAGGAGTCCACACACCAGTTATCTTGACTTCTCGACCATTAAGCTGGCCGATACTGTCCTGGTCAAGAAGAGTACAACTTTCTTTGTAGACCATTTGCATCACTTCGTCCAAGACGAATACCGGACTGCCTACGTAACGGATTGTCCCAGTCATACCACTGTACATATTCAAATAGGAATAACCCATCCCAGAAAAATATTGCTCTCCGATTTCGTTTTGAAAGTACTTTGTCCTCACCAACAAGTTGACGCTTTCACCAATGTCTGAGGAATAGAGTCCGTTCTCTGTGACACAAATGTGTCTTCCGTCTACATTCAGAGTAACCAAACCTTCATACGAACCAAGATAAGTCGCTTTCTGGCCATCGTAATCCTCAAGTTTATCAGGACTGATTATCAGATCACAGATCTGGCCCGATTCTTGGGAAGGGGCACAGCCGGTGAGAATCACCGACAAGATCATGACGAACACCATCAAAACAGCAAACTTTTTCATCATTTCTCCTTGAAAAATAGATTTTTAAGTTACGTTCAAAAGAACGGCTTATTGTATCATTATATAGGATATATGTCAAATTGAAAATCCAATACTCTCCTTAGTAGAAAGTTTCCTTCACTCTGTGGATTCTTCTTCCTTCTTTGTCCCTGGTTTGTGCCAACTGGCCCATGTACATTTTGGATAACCTTCACAGCCATAAAAATCTTTTCCCGCCCGGGTCTTTTTCAAAACCACTCTCTTCCCGCACTTCTCACACTTCACTCCGGCAACATACTCAATAAATGGTGCTGTGTACTTACATTCCGGATAAAGTGAACACGACAAAAACTTGCCATATTTCCCGTCACGGATTACCTCTTTTCCCTTATCGCACTCAGGACACTTTCTGCCCGTTTCTACAGCCGGTACACCTACTCTGGCACTATCTTTGTCCACCTTAACAATTCTTTCTTTGAACTTATCCCAAAATGCAGACAGCATTTTTTTCCAGTTTAACTTGCCATCCGCGATATCATCGAGAGAGTCTTCCATTTTGGCGGTAAACTCATAATCCATCTCTTGGGGGAAGTTTGCCATCAAAAAATCAACTACTGCCATCCCAATCGAAGTTGGAAAAAACTTCTTTTCTCTCTGCTCAACGTATCTTCTCTCGATAATCGTAGAGATAATTGCCGCATAAGTAGATGGACGACCGATTCCCCTCTTTTCCAGTTCCTTGATAATTGAGGCGTCATTGTATCTAGCTGGGGGTTGGGTATACTTTTGCTCACCAATCACTTTTTTCTTGGTTAAGCTGTCCCCAACTGCCATCTCCGGTAAAACAGGCTCTTCCCCTTTGTCCTTCAAAAATAGCTTTTTCCATCCCGGAAACTTTACCGTCTCGCCCGTCGCTGTCAGCTCAGTTTCTCCTGCCGCTACGACTACTTTTGTATCATCAAACAAGGCATCACTCATCTGACAACCAACAGTTCTTCTCCATATTAGTGAATAAAGCTTCTCCTGATCATGGGCCATTTCTTGTCCGGTAAACTTATCCGGGCTTACTTCAATATGGGTTGGCCGAACCGCCTCGTGTGCCTCTTGGGCAACCACTTTGCTCCCTGTCTTGTAAAAGCGCGGAGCTATCGGCAAGTACTCTGCTCCGTAAACTTCACTAACATACTTTCTTACAGTCTCGATAGCTGTACTCGCCAAGTTAAATGAGTCCGTACGATGATAAGTAATGTCACCTTGCTCATAAAGTCTTTGGGCCACATTCATTGTTTTTTTAGCCGACCAGCCCAAAACGTTAGCTGCAGCCTGTTGTAAAGTTGACGTTTTAAATGGCGGATGGGGTGCAGCATTTCTTTCAGACTTTTTGATGTCTTTGACCAGATACTCCGCTTTCTCCAAAACCTCCAGCACCTTCTTGGCCAGTTCTCCATCATGAACATCTGCTTTTTTACCTTTTATTTTAGCCAGCTCTAACTCAAATTTTTCTCCCCTAATCGTTTCTACCAACACTTTTATCTGCCAATACTCCACCGGCTTAAACTTTTCGATCTCCCGTTCTCTTTCTACAATTAGCCTTACCGCCACACTCTGTACGCGACCTGCCGACAAACCACGACGTACTTTCTTCCACAGAATTGGCGAAAGCTTGTAACCCACCAAACGGTCTAAGAAACGCCTTGCTTGCTGGGCGTCAACTAAGTTCATATCGATACCTCTTGGGTGTTCCAAAGCCTCCAGAATCGCTTCCTTGGTAATCGAGTGAAAAGCAATCCTCTTAAACTCCAACTTGTCTTTGTTGGCCAGTTTTCTTGAATTTTTTAGAATATGTTCTACATGCCAAGCAATTGCCTCTCCTTCGCGATCCGGATCGGAAGCCAGTATCACTTCGTCTACTTTGGAAGCCGCATCCTCGAGTTTCTTCACCTGCTCACCTTTACCATTCATTAGTTCATAGCTGGGAACAAAGTCGTACTCCCTTTTTCCTTCATCCTTGATCTCAATACCAAACTTGCTCTTAGGTAAATCACGCACATGGCCCATCGAGGCCAGGATCACAAAATCCGCCCCTAAATATTTTGCAAGGCTTTTTGTTTTGGTTGGAGACTCAACAATAACTAGTTTCTTCATTACTCTTAAAAATATACATTAAAAATGACTTGGGTATTCTACCATCTTTGTTTTTGTCACAAAAAACCACTCATTTTATTGAGTGGCTTAAATCATCACTACTCAGTTTCAACGGTTCTACCCGAATCAGCTGAAGAATCATCGTTAGTATCTACATCCTGATCTTGATTACAATACAAGACTTTTTCTTTTATTTTCACCATTATCTCCTTAAAATTTTAAACGCCCTCGTCATCACGACGAGGGCGAATATTCAATTGTAGGCTACGCTTTATGATCCGAACATTTCCGGAGTTGTGTTCGATTCATCGTCTGACGAATGATCACTGTCGTCGGAGCTATCATAACTCCAGATCTTCATGTTTGGCATACAAACCTCCAATTTGAATGTTCAGAGGAGAATTCCTCTAACTGGATCTGTAGTTTACCACCCTATATAATAAAAATCAAGTATCTTTTCCAAAAAAACAGCCTTCCCAACTAAGTTGAAAAGGCTGACAACGAGACACTAACTAATCAAATGGTTTGGCCTCCTGGCAACATTGCCAGGAGGCCGACGGTTATTTTTCTTCCACTCTTAATACTTCACAGCTGGAGCGCTATTGTACGTCGCTTATATCACCGATCACACACGTTGTGTGCTCAGTCAGGACCCTATACATATGAGGGAAAGCGGCGAGGATCGGGGGCCGGCCATTAGGACCGAAGCGCTTTGAGGCCGTGCATCTTGTCGGTTACAGCTTTCTCTTGTCTTAGTTTTGCGTCGAGCTTTGCTTGGTGGATCATGTCAAGAGCCCGAGAGATAACCAGCCAATTTACTTGGCGGGTGGGCCGGTGGCGCTTAGCGCGACAGGCCAGTATCCGGGCATATATTCCAAGGATTCGCTCAGACGCAGAGTTTACAGTTCTACCGATAAATGATTTTAACCGTAGTCAGCAACTGGGATTGTCCCAGACTAAGAGGGGTAAAGAGTGGAAGAAGTCAATGTTCGCCGTGCTGTTAAGCACAGAACAGATCGTAGTATATCACAACAAGTCAGTAGTGTCAAGTATATAGGGCAAGAAAAGCCCCCCTATTACGAGGGGGGGGTCGAAAGATCACTTCTTCAATTTACTCCAGAAGTTAAGCATGTTGTCAAACGACTTACCTTCTGTCAAAACCAGATCTCCAGGATTGACAATCACGATCTCTTTCTTCAGGGCAAAAGCCACTCCAAAATCGAAATTCGACCCTGTGCTCTTGGGATCAAAAAAGATGTGCACTTCCTTGGCATTTCTAATTGCGGTAGTGTTGTCGAGGCAGATTCTGTAGCCTCCAGTCAAAGAGTCCTCTTGATTAGTATCGCGGGCCGGGTAGTAAACTGTCTTACCGGCATCCTCAAGACTCTTAATGTAAGTAGCCATCTTAGGCTTTTTGTTCCTCAGAAGCATTCCGCACCGGACAGATCAGAAACACATCATACTTATACTTTTCCAACTACTCCTCCTTAATTAATGTTCTTGTCCGTTATTCTACCCTATTTCAAAAACAAAGGCACCAGTTCTTTGGCAATTGGCGCCGCCACAGCACTACCTTCTCCCCCTTCTTCTACTAAAACAGTTACCACTACCCAATCTTTAACACTTTGTCCAACCGGTATCACCATTGACAACCAAGCGTTTGGCAGAGTATCTTCTCCCCCTTTTTGAGCAGTTCCTGTTTTACAGTAAATCTGACCACCGTAATCGTACAAAGGGAAAGCGGTTCCCCCCTTACTACACGCCGCCATCATACCCTCAAGAACAGTCTTTCGATTATTTTCATTTATTTTAATATCCATACAGGTTGCTGTTCCCACCAATCTTGGCGCACAACTTAGGCCGGATACTACCGCCGCAGTCATTCTATTTATTTGCAAGGGCGTTGTCATCAAATCTCCCTGGCCAATCGACAAATGGTAAGTATTTCCCAAAAACCACTTTTCTCCAAATGTTTTTTCTCTCCAATAAGGCGTCGGCACAAAACCGCCCGACTCGCCGGGAAGATCAATTCCTGTTGTCTCACCCAAACCCAGTTTCTTGCTCCACGACACGAGATTATCAACCCCCAGCAGCTCACCGGTTTTATAAAAGAAAATATCGTTACTTCTAGCAATGGCCTTCACCACATTAATCTGTCCTTCGGTTTGGCCATACTTATCCAACAACCAGTTTCCAAAACGATAATTACCAATCACAATCTCTCCACTATCCTGAATCAAAGTGTCTTTGGAAATCTTTTTTTCTTCCAAAGCCGCTAAGGCTGGCACCAACTTAAAAACAGATCCTGGTGCAAAATCTCCGGATACAGCCCGATTGAATAGTGGTTTCTTTTCATTGTCCCCCAGCAAATCGTTTACATCCTTAAACTCGCCGCCAAAATCGCTTCTGCTTCCCCCATTAATAAAAAGGTTGGGATCATACGACGGTGCCGACACCAGGCCCAACACCTTTCCGTCAACTGTCATCACCACCACAGCTCCGCTTTTGCCGTTTGATGTTAAAGTACTTTTCAAGGCCAAATAAGCCGCTTTTTGAACTTCCCAATCTAAGTTTGTCTGAATATTTTCACCGGCAACGGGCTCTTTGCGAGTTATCTCTGTCTTTTTTGTTCCCTGAGCCGTCTCTTCAATTAGTTTTTCTCCGTATTTTCCTGCTAATTTTTCCTGAAAACTACTTTCCAGCCCAACTCTTCCCACCAAAATATCCGGGTCAGCTCCTTCTTCTAGTGACTTGCCCATATAACCAACAACGGCCGCTGTCACTTCACCACCAGGATAAAAACGAACTGTTTTACCATTATTTTCAATGTTTATGGCCAGAGGCTTACCATTTTTATCACTGATCACTCCCCGCACTGCTTCAGTCTTTTCAATCTTCACCATATTCCCAGTAGCTAGTTCTTTGTAGTGTCCGCCCATAAACACCGTCAAAAAAAACAACCGGGAAAAACCAAAGGCAAATACCAATATCAAAACCAAGCCGGTCAAAAAAAACGTTTTCTTTTCTTCCATATTAATAATTAATTCTGATCGTTTCCGATCTTTCAAACCATGACACTGCCACAACTCCGGCAATCAAAACTGCAATTACTTCCCAGATACTCCAGTCCAAGCCAAATACCATATCAAAAACAATCGAAGCTACAGCACCAATCACAATTAATACCCAGCTTACCTCTTTTCTGGCATTTAACAGCAAAGATAAACCTCCAACTACCACCAAAATGAAAAGGCTTGGTAATCCAATCGACATACCACGCAGTACCGAAATTAATATCCCCACGCCAAAGGCCAACCAATAAACACCTCTCCAGTTCAGCAAAGCTAACAAAAATGGCCAGTACAAACCCCAACCCAAGACACCTTCACCCAAAATAACCAGCACCAACACGGTTATAATTGTTTTTATGTTATTCTTGGACTGATTTATCATCAACATCTCCATGATAATACAACCAAATCTTAAAAGAAGGAATTAACTCAATGCCTACTTCAAAAATTAATAATCTTATTTTTCCCCTTCTTTTTGCTATTCTATTTTCTATCGCCAGCAAACTTAGCCTTGGTCATACCATTGATCTTGTCTTTTATACTGTCTTTACTCCTATTCGCCAACCAATCGGCGTTCTCCACCAAACACTGGACAAACAGACTGCCTTTATCAAAAATCTACCTCAAATCCAATCGGAAAATCGCTCACTCCGCTCTCAAAACGCCAAACTACTTACCGAAAACGAACTGCTAAAGCAGTCCATCACCGATAGCCAAAACCCCAACCTTAAATCAAGTTTTAAGTCAGTCCTTCCGGTTCGCATTACCGGGTCAATTGGCAACCACACCGTCACCTCATCTTTTCCTATTGATAAAGTCAGGGTCGGCCAGCCTCTCGTTTCTGACACCATCCTTCTTGGTATAGTTTCCGAGATCAAAGGATCGGTAATCAATATTCGCCCCCTCGACGATGACCGATCCGGAGTTCTTTCTGTTCACACCTCTTCGGGTCAAAAGGGTTTTTACAAGTACGCTGCCTCCACTGCCCAAGTCACTGATATTCCCAGTCTTTCTCCCGTAAATCCCAATGACTATGTCTTCACCGAAACAACTGAACAAATTCCTGGCAACTTGGTAATAGGTAAAATTATTAAGGTTATTTCTAACCCTCAAGAACCTCTTCAAAAAGCCGAGATAAAACTAAGTACTACTTTCTCCGATAATCCGGATAACCTGGCTATTATTCTCGATCCATAAGAGCTTACTCGTCATCTTTTTGATAATCATTATTATCAAAATATCTTCCTGCGTTTCCTCTTATATCTGCGCCCATAATCACTACGTCATTATGGGATTGATATAAAAAATCCCCCGATCACTCGGGGGAAAAATACTAAATTCCAAATTTTTGTTTAAGCAAAACAACGCTTTTTGCGTCGCACTTGTGATAAGCAGTCAGCAATGCGGCTTTAGCCAGTTCTAGAACCCTTGAACTTTTAAGAAATTCTTCCGACAAAGGGAAATTGTCAATCACCCTACATATGTCTTCGGGTCTGGCATTCGGATGACTCAAGTCCTCAACAACTATTTCTTCAACAATAGTTTTCACTGTGTCAAGAGAAATATGATAGGCTTGTGCAAAATCAAGAGCCTTCCGTTTATCACGAACCAATCTTCCCAATTTCTGGCAAGCAATCTTTTGTATTTCCTCTGAACTGATGTCGGCATAGAAAATCAGAAAATCAGCAATTTCATCTTTTTCTCCCGACAGGTGATATTCGACTACTTTCAAGACTCTTTCCCGATCAAAGTCGTCACTTTCCAGGCTGAATAAATCGATAATTTTCCTCGCCCCGACAAAATCGTTTTCATCAAGAAGATCAAGCGCTCCCTTTGCCAGCAAACGGATATCTTCTTCCGTCACCAAGACAACGTCGGTGTTGTATCTTTTTAATACTTCAATCATTTTGTTTACTGATGATACTGCTGGAGACAAAAGAATCGAATTGTCAACCGATCTAGAATAAAAACAAAAGTTTTCTTCGATGGTATTCTCAACTGCCAGAAGGGCGATCTTACCTCTATCGGAAGTCTTAATCCCCAAAATCATATCTGCCCTTTCAAGATAACTTTCATCCGCCACATCGAGTATATAGCTGGCCATCACCCCGGCATAGATCTTCTTCCTGACTTCTTCGCTAAGTGGAAAAAACTCAGCGCAAAAAAGCAAGTTCTCAGTCCACTGTTCTTCATAAACTAAAGGTGATAAGTTGAAGTAGTTATGGATTGATTTTTCCAGTTTTTTGATATCAAAATCCTTCTGTTGAAGATCAAAGATTTCGACAATTTCTTTGAAGTGTCTTGGTAAACCATAATCGGCAACCAAGCAGGACAACACCACTCTCTTCACCGCCTCTTGGGGTATTTTCAACAGCTTGGTCAGCCTTGGCAAATCCTTGGTATCTTCCAGAGAATAATCTATTTTCAGTACATAATTAATGTAAATCAAGGTTTTTTCGATAATCGATCTGTCTTTCCAAACGTTTTCCGGAATATCTGGACAGGTTTCCAAGAACTCAATCAGTTGAGGAATCTTAAAACCCTTTATCAGACAATTGTTAATCCCTTCAACAATATTCTGTGTGACCTTTTTTTCGAAATCTGATTTCACTTTGCCATCCTCCTTTTTAGTTTTCAACGTCCACGATCGCCTGTAGTCTACCATATTAAGCCTATAAATACAAAAATCCCCCGATCGCTCGGGGGAAAAATTATTTATTTAAACCAAAGGTACTCTCCAAAAATCCAATACTATTGTGAATGTCAGCGTGTTTGTACACCGCAATCAAGCCCATCTTTGCGGCCTCAATTACCCTCTCGCTAGCCAAAAACTCCTGTGAAAGGCCATATTCTGCAACGTACTTCATCACGTAGTTATTGCCGGATGAAGCCAAACCCTCCACAAAAGCATCTTCGGCCGCCTTCACCAGTTCACCCCAGCCGATTCCATACTTCTCAGCCAAAGGCTTGACGTTCTTGACACCTTCTCGTACGAACTTCTTCAAATTGTCTCTCAAATAACTGGCCACTGTTTCTTGAGGAAGATCGGCAAAAGCAATTACTCTGAGGATCTTGTTAAACTCATCGTACCCGAGACGGGCGCCAACTGCCTTCAGTAGTTCACTCTCCTCAAAGTCAGCTTTCGACAAGTCAAACATTCTGATAATTTGCTTTGCTTCTTTGATCTCTCCGCAACGAAACATTTTCAGAGCGCCATCGACTGCCAGTTTTTTGTTATTCTCATTAACCACCATCGAAGGAGTGATTTTGAACTTTTTGATCAAAACGGTAGCTTCTTCAATGAATCCACCCTCTATCAACTCGGATATTTTTGACAAAATTAAAGCCAAAATCTCTCCCCGATTTAGTTTTGTATCTGAGATAATTTTGTCAAGAAGCGCTTCATTTTCTTCTTCAAATGCTTTATCCTTCACGACTCTGAAGGCATAATGTTCAAAAGCATACTTCACCATTGAGCCCATGGCCTCTTGGGAAAGAGAAAAATACTTCAGGTAACACAGCATACTCCGCAAGACATCTCGGCTGTTAAATGCGCGTGACCCAATCTCCTTCAAAACCGCTTTCTCAAACTCCGGTTTCTTGGCGATTATCTCTTTTGGCACAGCAAACGCTTGTGTCACGATATCAAAGTCACGAGGCAAATATCCATGGACAACTACATAATTATAAAAATACTCAAGTATCAAATTATTTATTAAACCATCTGGTACTCTCACTGCCTTGGCCTGCTGAGCCGCCATCTGGTAATTTTTATCATCAAATAAAAACATATGGCCCAATCCATCACGGATATATTCCAAGGCCAATTTCCTGACCTTTTTTGACTCGTAGACAACTTCAGGAACGGCGCACTTCTTCATGAAGCTAACCACCATAAATGCTTGCTCACCTTCCAAGCGAGAAATTACTCCTTCCAACGCCGCCTGTTTTAGACGATCGGTGTAGCCATCATTCTTCTTCATGTATCCTCCTATTTGAATTTTCAACGTTCTCGAACGTTCATATTTTAACATATATGCCCCATAGCACAAAAACCCCCGGCCTAAACCGGGGATGATCCTAACCTGCTCCAAGGAGTACAAAAATTGCCGCATTCAAAATGAAAGCACCCTGGTTGACAATCCCCAGTACAGGATCAAAAGCATTCAACATACCTTTTGCCAAAAGCAAGGTGATCCACTCGAATAGGGGTAGTGTCCCTAGCCAAACCAAAATCATGGTGGAGATACAGCCAATTCCACTAAAGGACTTTCGAAACCCCGAACGAAGCCCAATCGCGATGCAAACAACAAGGGCGATCGCGAAGATACCCAAGCCTGCACCCAAGAAAAACTGTTCCACTGATACCAAATTCATTAAGTACTGATACCACCAGGCATTGCCAATCAGACTTGCACCGTTTTTGCCCGTCATGATCAGGGCAATCAGCAAAGAGAGCCACGACATACATACCTCCAATTGAAAGATTATTTTAAGTTACGTCGGAATATTATCATAGTTATGGGACTAAATCAATCTATCTGAGCCCGCCAATCACTCTTACCTTGCCCAGCAATTTGTCATCTTCCAAAACCCTAGCACAGCCGCGAACTACCGCCTCCAAAGGTGTTTCCGTGATCCAAACCGGCATACCTGTTTGTTCGGAAACCAATTTATCTATTCCTCGAATCAATGACCCGCCTCCCGCCATTACCATTCCCTTTTCCAAAATATCGGCGACCAGATCAGGCGGTGTTTCTTCAATAATTAAAGTTATCTCCGACAAAATCTGATTTATAACCGGCATCATTGCTTCTCTAATCTCGACACTATTAAGTTTCATCGACTTGGGAAGACCAGACTCCAAACTCCTCCCGCGCACTACCACGGTCAGAGGATTTCCTTCTTTCTCACATTTAAGAGGAAATGCCGAACCTACCTTAATTTTTACTTCCTCTGCTGTTGACTCACCCAAAAGAAGGTTGTACTTCAATCGAGCAAAATTCATGATCGATTCCGTTAATTCGTCCCCTGCAACGCGCAAACTGCGATTAAGTACCAGTCCTCCCAAAGAAATTACCCCAATCTCCGATGTTCCCCCGCCAATATCACAAACCATCTGCCCTTCGGCCTTTTCTACAGGCAATCCGGAACCAATCGCCGCGGCCATTGGTTCTTCCACCAAAAACGCCGCTCTTGCTCCGGCCGACAAAGCCGCGTCTTGCACAGCTCTCCTCTCAACTTCAGTCACACCAGAAGGAATTCCAATCGCCACTCTCGGACGGGCGATTTTAAAACCCAGCCCTTTATAAAACTCATGAACTTCCACAATGTAGTGCTTAAGCATGGCTTCGGCCGCATCAAAATCAGCAATCACCCCGTCGTGAAGAGGTCTCACCACCTCAATATTGGCAGGATTTTTTCCCAACATCTTTCTCGCTTCTGCTCCAATTGCCAAAATCTCTTTCGTCTTCATATGTCTAGCGACTACCGAAGGCTGACGAATCACTACTCCCTTGCCGGCAACATGCACCACAGTATTAGCCGTACCTAAATCGATACCCACATCCAAGGTCGCTAATCTCCACAAAGACTCGAACATAATATGGCTAATAATAACAGATTACCTCACAAATTGAAGACCGAAATATTCAACAGTAAAACAAATTCTCTACGAGCCATTTGTCCTTAATGACGAGCTTACGGAACCTCGAAAAGCATAGTCTCTGCCCGTAGGCAGAGTTTTCGAGGTGAGTAGGCAGACCAACCGCCTCCGCAGGAGAGGCGGTATGAGTCGGTCGGCAGAAAGGAATAATGGCGAAGTAGAGAGGATTTGCAACAAAATAACATCCGGGTTTTTTCAATGGATTGGAGCAAGGTGAAAAAATAATTAGTTCAATGTTAAACTAACATCATGTCCAAAAGGCCGGAAACCTCCCCTATTTACACCCAAATCATCCGTTGGCTTTTTTACCTTCTTTTTTTCGTCACTCCGCTTATCCTTTGGCCATACACTTCCGAGGTTTTTGAATTCAACAAAATGCTTTTTGTTTATCTGATGACCATTCTCATTGGAGCAACCTGGCTTACCAAGTCCTTTGTCAATCATCGTTTTGAGTTTGTCCGCACCAAGCTCGACCTGCCAATCCTTCTCTTCCTCGTCTCTCAAATAATTTCTACTATCATCTCAATTAATCCCCACACTAGCCTTTGGGGGTACTATTCTCGTTTTCATGGGGGTTTGATGTCCACAGTCTCTTATGTCCTTCTTTACTACGCTTTTGTCACCCATTTCCATGGAGAAAAAAAGGCTCTCGGTCGCGTTCTCATCGCTATCCTCTCATCAGCCGCAGTAATTTCATTTTACGGCGTTCTTGAGCACTTTGGCATCGATAAAAACATCTGGGTCCAAGACGTCCAAAATCGCGTTTTTTCTACTCTTGGCCAGCCCAACTGGCTCTCGGCCTTCCTAGTTGCCTTGCTTCCCCTTTCTCTTTACCAAGCAGTAAATGCCAACACCGTCGACAAAAAATACCTGCACCTTGGACTCTCTTTGCTATTTCTCATCACCATTGTCTTTACTAAATCCCAGTCCGGTCTCGGAGCTACCGCAGTTATTTTATTACTCTTCTTTATTATTACTTCAGTTCAAAAAGGCAAGTCTTGGCTTATTCTCGGACTCATTCCAATCACTATTCTTCTTTTTATTTTCGCCGGTTCAAAGATCAATCAAACCCTAAACTCTCTTAATAAAATCAATCCTTTTTACTCCGACACTCTCACCATCATCACTGAAGAAAACAAAACCCGCGTTGGTGGCTCCGACTCCATGGCCATCCGTCGTGTGGTTTGGGAAGGGGCAATAAAGTTAGGTCTTTCCCATCCCCTTTTTGGCACCGGTGTCGAGACATTTGGCTATAGCTATTACCAGGTTCGCCCTGCCTCACACAACCTGACTTCAGAAACCGATTTTCTCTACAACAAAGCCCACAACGAGTACCTCAACTTCTTCGCCAACTCCGGTTTTGTTGGTCTTGGCACTTACCTCTTTCTTACTGGCTCTATCCTCTATTTGTTCTTAAACAAAAAAACCAAACATGGCGATCTTCGCCTACCTCTGCTTCTTGGTTTTATTTCTATTCTTATCACCAACTACTTTGGTTTTTCGGTAGTCAACATCGGCTTATTTTTCTTTCTTTTTCCGGCCATCTATCTCTCTTCTCTCGATGCAGGCGAGGATAAATCCATTGAACTCCGTTTCGACACCATACTGGGTGTCTCCATCGTCGTCATTGGAGCGATATGGCTTCTTATAAACCTCAACAAATCCTGGCGAGGAGACATCGCCTACAACTTAGGCCGCAATAGCTATGAAGAAAGTAAAAAGGCCCTGGAGCTAAATCCACACGAACCCATTTATTACGCTCAATACGGCTATCTAAATGCCTTAATTGCCGTTCAAATTATTGCTCCGCAAATCGAAAAACAAATTCCGGCTACTGCTTCTGCTGAACTAAAACAAAAAGCGGAGTCATATATAAACAGTTTTATTTCCGAAGCCATCAGCAACTCGGAAAGGGCCGTTTCCATGAACCCACACAATCTCAATATTCTCAAAACCAAAGCCAAAACCGAACTTACTCTTGCCGAACTCTATCCCCAGTACAATCAAGAAGCCGTCAAAACTCTCACTAAAATCACCGAGATTTCACCCACAGATAGCTCAAACTATTTTAACCTTGGAGTCCTCTATCTTAGCCTTGGTCAAAACAATGAAGCAAAGACTGCCTTTCAGACAGCTCTCGACCTCAAGCCAGACTATCAATCTGCCACCAATTATCTCGAACAACTTTCCCAGCCGGTACTCAAATAAGCCAAAAAAATCTCCCTATTCCTAGGGAGATCTTCAAAACTATTTCACGTACGCCTCGGAATCGATCGAGAGATCAAGGCGTCTGACTATCCTGTACTGACCAAAGTCCCAGTACACGTAATTACCGTGCTCCATTGGTTTAATTCCATTTTCAGGATATGGATCACGACATTTGTCCAGCCTGAAGGTAATCACTCCGTCTTTTCGGGAGATCGTTCCCCAAAACTTGCGATAGCCTTCGCTGGCCAGCCAGCTTTCCAACTCCTGCCGTTCGGTCTGAGTTTGCTTGGGTAACAGAGGACGATTAAACTCACAAAGTAACACCCAGAGAAAGAACACAACTGCGATAACCAAAATAACAATCAGAAAAACATATTCCCAAGGTGACTTCATTGATAATATCGTCTCTTTAGTAAAACTGAGACAGATAATTAAAAATGATATAAAGAAGGTTTCGCCAATGCTGGCAATTAATACACGATCTCTTGAACGATGAATAACCACTGTTTATACCTCCGCACAAAATTTTAACTTGCGGCCATATATTAACATTTTATAGGGTGTTTGTCAAACCACAAAAAACCGAAGGGTTTTATCCCTTCGGTTGGTTGAAACTTATTTCACGTACGCTACCCATGTAGATTCATCCGCACGAGATACTAAACGATACGGACCGAAGTCCCAAAATCGGTAGCCCTCATGTTGGGTAATCTCGCTGGTCGCCAAAATCGTTTGCTCTTCACTCTTCTTGTCGAGCTGGAAAACAGCCGCCTTTTTGGACACCACATTGTGAGATCCCACATACCGGCAGTATCCTTCGTTCCGAAGACTAATTTCGAGGGTTTGGCGTTCCGGTTTGGTTTCCCGCGGCAAGGTCGGAAGTTTCATCTCACATAAAAACTTGTCGAGGCTATAGATACAGAGAGTAAATATGATCGTACACATCACTAATAAAAACCAATCTGCAAAACTAAACGCAAGTATCTCAACCATAAGAAAAATACCAAAAATAGTCGCCCCAAAAAATGACCATGCTTTTACTCTTGAACGATATTTGATCATCTATCCAACCTCCTGAAAAAATTTTAACTTGCGGCCATATATTAACATTTTATAGGGTGTTTGTCAAACCACAAAAAACCGAAGGGTTTTATCCCTTCGGTTGGTTGAAACTTATTTCACGTACACTGAGACTGCGTAAGGCTTATCGGCACGCCAGACCATACGAATTGATTCATAGTCTTGATACCGATAAAACTCGTACTCAAGAATCTTACTGGTTGCGATGAGAGATCTTTCGTGATCATCACCAGCCGATCGAAATTCGATCGCGTCTTTGGCCAGCTTTTTGCATGATCCCCTAAACAAACAGTATCCTTCGTCTCTGAGCCAACGCTCGAGACACTGTCGTTCATATGCGGACTCCCGCGGCAATCTTGGCAAACCAAGATCGTCGATGCATTTCACCACGCTGAGGAATAAGATAACCCCGAATACTACGGACGGAATGGCAAAGGGCCAGCTTCCATCGACAAACACACTGGTTATCAAAAACAACCCGAAAGACATCGCAGAAACCACCATATACAACCAAGAATTAGCCGGACGATATTTAATCATCTTCTGCTCCTCCAAAATATAATTTCAACTTACAGCCTATATTCTATCATAATATAGGCCTTAAGTCAAGTGAATTACCATAAAAAAAGACCTCCCCAAAGGGAGGCCGGCGATCACAAAGAAACAATTTTTTCGATAAAATCTTCTGTCGGATGATAAGCATATCTCCCCAGCCAATCTCTCTGCAAATAACCAATCGAGGTTTTGACTTCAGGAAACATCCTTACTACCAATAAAAGCTGTCTTTTATCAAAAAGAAGGTACGGTATTGCTGTCTCTCTGGCATCACTACCAACGCAAGACGATGCCATAAGGATTTCTCCAAGTGATCTTGTCTTCACCGTTGTCCGAATTATGTACTTGATTACCTTACCGTCATTAACGGGTTTCCCGTGCTCTTTGATAAACGCCGGATCGGTAAAACTTGCATATACTTCCCCAATATTTTTTGTCTTTTCACTAATCAAAATCAACCTCCTGTATTTTTTCTTTACCCTGGCCTTTTTATGACTGGATCCCAGCCACAGGCAGGGCACATTTTAGCCTCCCTCTTTGTGAATATTTTCAACGTTCGTAGCATTCTAACACCATCTACATTATGAGTCAATGGTAAAATATACCTGCGTTATGAAAATATTAACTACCCCTGACCCACTTCTCCGCCGAGTCGCCAAACCCGTCAACAAACTCGATAAGAAGTTGGAAAATCAGATCGCCGATCTGATCGTCACCCTAAAATCCGCTCAGGATCCAGAGGGTGTTGGTTTGGCGGCTCCTCAAGTAGGCATTGACCGCCGACTATTCATTGTCTCTTTCAAGGGTATTCCCGAAATTTTTATCAATCCTGTACTTAAAAATCATTCCGAAGCCAAACTTTCGGATATTCACCGTCGGAGTAAAGACCGCTGGCTCGAAGGCTGTCTCTCTGTTCCCCGCCTCTGGGGTTTTGTCGACCGCCCATACTCAGTTGAGGTCGAGTACCTTACTCCAATAAATGGCCAACTCGAAAAACGCCATCGTAAGTTTGAAGATGTTGATGCTTCCTACGTTCAGCACGAAAATGACCATCTGGACGGCATTCTTTTTACCGATCGCATTCTCGAACAGGAAGGCCAAATCCTTCGTGAAACACCGAACGGTCTCGAACCCATCGAGATGTAACTTGCCACAAAAAAAGCCCCCGCAAATGCGAGGGCCTTTTATTACTTACTTCTCTTTGGCGGTGACGATATAAAAATAGCGATCACCGCTACCAGAAATACAGGAGCCAGAATGACTGTCCACGGGGGCAAATAATGCATACTCCCTCTAAGCTCGGTACGACAATTGTGCATCTCTCCTCCTCGACTAAAGATTTAAAAGCAAAAAAATGATTATTGCCGCAATAAAAATCGTCAGGACCCATTCAGTCGGGCCCATTTCCTTTCCAAAAAGTTTCACCAATAAGGCATTCATACTTCTCCTTTTCAACGAACAAGGATAATTTCAGGCACAAGTTTATCATAGAATTGGCTATTTGTCAACAATATAGGACAATGCTAAAATAGATGTATGAAACCCAATCTTATTTTCTTCGGCTCCCCCGAGTTTTCTGCCGTCATTCTTGAGTCTGTCATCAAATCAAATTTAGTTAATGTGGTGGGTGTGGTCACAACTCCCGACAAACCTACAGGCCGTAACCTCACCTTATCACCTTCCCCTGTTGCCGTTTTAGCCGATTCCTACAACCTTCCAGTCTACAAGCCAGGGAAACTCGACGATGATAATCTCGCCCATCTTAAAATATTAAAGCCAGATATCTTTCTGGTTGTCTCGTTTGGCAAAATCATTCCTCAAAGTTTTCTCGACACCCCCAAAATCGGCACATATAACATCCATTTCTCCTTACTTCCCAAGTATCGAGGGGCTCTTTGCATCAGTCAAGCCATCAAAAATCAGGACCAAGAAACCGGTGTTACTCTGATGGAAATGGACGCCCTTCTAGACCATGGGCCAATTATTGCTCAATCAAAAATTGCCATCGATATTGACGACGATATCGCCACTTTGACTACAAAACTTACTCAGGCCGCTATCATCTTATTAGCCAATAAATTACCCGAAATCTGTGCCCAGAACTACTCCAAAACAACCCAAGATGAAACCAAAGTTGTTTTCACTCCAAGTCATAAAACAGTAACAAGACAAACCGCGTTCATCCCCTACGAAAAAATCCTTGTTGCCCAAAATGGTATCAACTCCCAAGAGATTCACGCCCTGGTTCGTTCCCTAAATCCCGACCCGGGAGCATGGACCACTATTCAAAACCAAGACGTCAAAATTCTAAAAACTCTTCTCGTAGATGGAAAGCTCGTTCTCGACACCATTCAATTACCAGGCAAATCCCCCATTTCCTGGAAGCAGTTCCTCCAGGGCCACCCCCTTTAATCGTTTAGCAAAAAAATTCTTTTCGCCAATCGGTTGTATTTATCCAAAGAAGAGCTGTCCAAAAATGTCTCAAAATTGCATTCGGTCAGTACCTCAGTCATCAATATTTTTGTGTTTTCTGTAATTACTTTCCCTTCAGGTGTTGCCAAAATACCAAAACGCAATACATCTTCCACTACTAGGAACTCGACATTCAACACGTAATCCCCAAACTTCGATTTCATTAAATACATATTGTTCGGCTCAATATTTTCCATATCATTAATTACCTTTGATTCTCCCGACTCATTATCGATATAGGCAATTGCCGCCGTTTTAGCTTCAATGTCAACACAGACAGATATTTGACAATTTTCTTCGACAGCCTGAGCCAATATTTCTTTTAAAGCATCACCACCCATCACTTCTTCAATCTCCTCGCCACAAGCATCAACAAAGGTGTCGACATCAAAGCCCGCCTGAGCCAACTTGCCGTCTTTCTGATAAAACAGGGCAATCCCTGCATCTTCAGCCAGAACATCATACCCATTCTTACTCATTAAAAAATTGACTAAACCCATGTCTTTGCTGACAGCCACTCCAGCCATCAAAATGTCAGGACCTCTGCGGCCCCCATAAACATCAATATTTTCTCCAAAATGAATCTGTTTCCAAAACTCGGGTAAGATACTAGGCATTGGCCTTAGCGGCAGCTACTTGTTCATCTCTTTGTGCCTGGCGTAGGGATCTTTTGCATGAAGTACAAACCAAAATCTTTACCTTTGTTCCATCGACAGTAATATGGTGAACATGGAGATTTGGTTTCCTCACGTGCTTGATTCTGCGTTTGGAAAAACTCACCAAGTTGGCGTGTTGTACGCCTTTTCCGCAGACGGCGCACTGCAATTTTCCTTTTTCTGTTTGTTTCATGAAGCCAATTTTAACACAGATACAGCCCATTTGTGTATCAAATGTACTAGAATAAAGGTTATGTTGATTTCCTTATTAAGCATATTGATAAGCTTTGTTTATGTGATTCTGGCTATCAGTATTCACGAATTCGCTCACGCCTATACGGCTGATCGTTTGGGAGATCCAACCGCTCGTTCTCAAGGCCGGCTCACTCTCAATCCCCTTGCCCACATTGATCTTATCGGGACCATAATCCTTCCTCTTGGACTAATGCTTCTTTCCGGCGGCAACTTCGCCTATGGCTGGGGCAAACCCACCCCCTTCGACCCCTACAACCTCAAACACCCTCGCCGCGACGTCGGTCTGATCTCCTTTGCCGGGCCAGTAAGCAACCTTCTTCTGGCATCAATTGTAGCTCTTGCTATCCACTTCCTTCCTTACAGCTTTAGTATATTCTTGATTCCCTTTGTCTACATCAATGTTGGCTTGGCCATCTTCAACCTTATCCCTGTCGGCCCTCTTGATGGCCAAAAAATCCTCTTTGGCCTGCTTCCTCGAGACCTAGCCTATGAATATCAATCAATCATGAATCGCTACGGCACACTTATCCTCCTGTTCCTCATTCTTCCCATCTTTGGCAGTACTGCTCCGATCTCCGCCATTATCTATCCTCTTCTCAATCTCATCACTCACCTGCTTCTCCCCTAAGACAGATTCCCATCGAACCATTTTCCCTTTATACGAGCTTACGGAACCCCAAAAAGCATGGTTTCTTGGTATTCCAAGAATTTTTGGGGTGAGTAGGCAGACCAACCGCCTCCGCAGGAGAGGCGGTATGAGTCGGTCGCTATAAAGGGTGATGGTGATGATGGGGAACACGAAATCAATCTCCAAAAGGCGCATAGACGGCAGAAACGAGGAAAATACTCAACCTCTAGAGCGACCTCTTCCTAGAAATAAAGCTAAAGACACCTACAACCAAGAGTAAAGCTCCAAAACCAAACAACGCAATTTTGAGGACTGTCGACAAAGCACTGCCAATCCCTTTGTTAGTTGCCTGTTCCACCGCACCAGACTCATCAACAACCTCAATCGTTGGAGTAGCCGTTGTCACTGCTTTCTTTTGCGTCGGCGTGGGAGCTGTAGTTATCTCTGCATTCTTCACTCCGGCACCAAAATCAATTGGTGAAATCGTGCCTGTGAGTAAAACATTTTGTGAAGGTTTGTTCCCATAACTATCTGTCTCAGCCGTCACGAATATACCGTTAAACTTGGCATCTGTGGATGCCAGCAACTTACCATTCTCAATCTCTCCCAATCTCCTCACCTTTCCATCCTCAGTATTCACCCAAAGTAGGTAGTTGTAATTTTCCGGAGACAAAGCCATCTTCAGTTCACGACAGGAAACCAAAACACGATAGGTTCCATCAACATACACACTAGCCACATAACAAGCTCCACTCACTCCGGCACTCTTAAGCATTGCTGTGCCTTCGTTGGCCATTGCAGGCGTAACCATAAATACGCCGCCCAACAACGCCGAACCTAGTAAACCAGAAACAATCTTCTTATTCATATCCTAATTCTACTACAACCTTTATTTTTTCTGTACAAAAAAACCGGAGATCTCTCTCCGGTTTGGCATTTAATTATTCCCCAGTCTTCATTTTTCTAATCTCGGTCAGAACTTTACAAAACAGTTCGGCAGGCAATGAAGTATCGGTGTCCTCCAAAAGTCCGAGATCATGAGTGATTTCTTCACCTTCGGTCGCCAACAGCGCATTCATAGCCCTTGAGCTTTGGTCGAACTTGGCTATGATTGCTCTAGCAATCAAATGGTGATGTTCGTCAGAGCCAAAAACAATTTGTCGGCCTTGCCACCAAACGTATTTTCCGTCGGCCGACTGACCCAATTTTTTTGCCTGAATTCCAGTACAAACAGTTCCCAAAAGACGATTAACGTGACCTTCAGGAAACTTAATTCCCTGGATAAACCCTTCAACCGACTCAAAGGGCTCACCGTCAAAAATAAATGGAATCCTGGCAAAATTACTTAAGTCTCTTGCACGCCAATCACTTGACTTACTACTTACGTTCACTACCATGACTGTCTCCCTCAATTGTTAAGAATTGAAAATTGCCAAATTACTAGGCGTATCTTAGCACAATATAAGATATTGTCAATCTTCTAGGCCCTTCACCATGTACGTTCCCTCGAGGCTATAACCAAGTTTCCTGTAGTATTCTCTCGTTCCGATGGCCGATATTACAGCAATCCTCTTATATCCTCTAGTCTTAGCGATCTCTTCCGCCTTGATCATCAAACGCTTCCCCAGACCTCTGTGTTGGCTTTTGATGCCGTCTTGGGTGTCGATCTGGGCTACTTGACCATAAGTGTGCACTTCCCGCACAATAGCCGCTCCAGCAAGCTCTCCGAACAATATTTTCTCATCCTTGTCGGGCAACCTTAACCTAAGCATTGAAAAAAGCTTTCCCCAGCTCTCATAAGACAAAAACAGTTCTTGCCCTCCCAAACTTTCTCTCTCGTTCACCAAGAGTTCAACTTTGGTGTCATAAACTCCCCCACGCACCTCACGACAACGGATACACTGACACTTCTTACCTTCTTTTTGTAGTTCTGCTTGTAATATTTGTCTTAAGTTCGTTCTGGCTGTGCCTGCGGACACCCACTTTTTACTGATGTCCCGAATCAATCGATCAATTCGGCACCAAACTGGTGTCTGGGCCTTTATTTCCTTCAATACACCAATCAGTTCATCTTCTTCATATGGCAAATACTCTCCCCGCTTCCACATTCCATACATCTCTGTGCCCCTAATAGTCATCGCTGGGTAAACTTTCAGGTAGTCGGGGCCAAAACGCGGATCGGTAAACATGATTTTGGCCATCTCTATATCTTTTTTCGGACTACTACCGGGCAAATTAGGCATAAAGTGATAGCAAATCTTCAATCCTGCATTGCGACACATTCTGGTTGCTTCGGCCACTTTTTCCAAACTATGTCCCCTTTTAATCTTTTTCAAAATTTCTTCATCAAAAGCCTGCACTCCTAGCTGAACCTTGGTCACCCCAAGCTCTCGCCAAAGCTTCACCTCACGCTCGTCCACCCAGTCGGGGCGAGTTTCCACGGAAATACCTACGATCCTTTTCTCCGCCGTTTCGTTATATTTCTGAGCCTCTTGAAAAGTCTCACTCACTTTGCCGTTGACGGCATCAAACATGCTCTTAAAAAACTCTCTTTTGTACTCTTCCGTATAACTTCCAAATGTCCCACCTATCACAATCAGATCGATCTTGTCCGTAATATGCCCCGTCTCCGACATCTGCCTTATCCGACCCTCAACTTGTTTGTAAGGATCAAAGTCTAAAATCTTAGCTCTCTGAGCTGCCGGTTCGTCAGATAGATACGACTTGGGCATACCTTCCTCCAAAGGGCAGTAAATACACTTCCCTGGGCAAGGAAAAGGCTTCATCATCACCGCAAAAGGAGCCACTCCAGACTGGGTTCGCACTCCCCGGGTCTTCATTACCCCAACAAGCTCCGAATCGGTCAAAAATGGCCAGATCTCCGAGTTTTTGGGCATGTGTCCGAGTTCTTTGGCCCATACCAACCGAAAATCCTCGATGTTCTCGAGCGTCAATTTTTCGTTGTCTCTTATTACCAGTTCCTTAATCGTCACTCTTCTATTTTACTTCCAAAGCATGAAAAACCGGGCTTAGGTTTCCCTTTGCCCGGTATGTCTTACTCTACCTCCAAAATAATTTTGAAGGCATTTATTTTAATTATGTGCTCTTGATCGTACTCAAACAGTTTCCAAGTTTCCAAGCTATACGTCCTCGAAAAAGGTTTTAGACCTTCACTTGAGAAAAATACCTTGTAAACTCCTGGCTGTTCGATCCGTCGCTGCAGATTTCCAACCGGCTGTGCATCATCGTAGTAAGGACTATGGTCATTACCGGAAGTCGGATAGTTTCCTATCGCCGTCCACTCATCAATATCATAGAAATACCAAGTGTCATAAACAGGTTCAAAATGATAGTCTTCAACCGTCACTGTATTTGTACAGGAATATGATTCTGAAGACGAATACGAACAATCATATGAATCGAAACTTCCATTCCCGTTGTCTCGCGTACATGTCTGAGGAACTGTAACTGAGCGGTAACAAGTATCCATCTGAGTTTCGGTGTGATACCCATCAGTAACTTTAACCGTACCGCTCTGTCGAATTTCACTCCCAGTTTCTCGTCCGCCCACAGGAATAGACCAACCTTCTTTTTGATGAGTCTGATACTCTTCGATTAAAACATTTTGAGTCCAAGAGAATCCATCAACCACAGCGATCTGCTCAGTTGTTCTAATAAAGAAAAAATAGATCCCTACAAAAACCAACAGCACTGACAAAATTACACCAGTGATAGTCCAACGTTTTTTTCTTCTGTCGGAATCTGTCTCTTTGATATCTTCGGACTCAATCGACAACTGAGATAAATCCTCTGCTTCGACTGTTTGTTCATTTACTATGCCGTACAACAAATCTTCAGTTGGAACATACGGCTTCTCCGTTTCCGGAGTGACAGTTTCTTCCATTTTTTCAGCCTCTTCAGCTGAACGAGGTATATCGTTTCCGACAAATACTCGTGTCGAGTGTTGAGCTGAATCAGATCCACGTGGAGCACCACATTTCCAACAACGCTTTACTCGATCAACATTTCCAGACTCACAGTATGAACAGTACCAATTGGGATCATGCCCCATCTTCTCAACCTGCTCCGAAGTCGCCTCAGGAGCATTGTCAGGAAGATAAAACCTTACACCCTTTGGTCGTGGATGTTCACAACCGGAACAACCATACTCGAAACCAGGATTCCCCTTTGTACCACAATAGGGGCAGTCCCACGCACCAACTTTTGTTGACATGAGTCACCTCTTTCCAAGTTAAAGTACGAAAACAAAATCACCGCGATACTATCACAAATATAACTCAATTACAAGTATATAGGACAAGATATGTCGATATTTTAACAAACATAATCTAAGTATTTTGGCACAAAAAAGGCGGTCTTTCGACCGCCAAGGTTTACGATGATAAAAATCCACCATCTACAGGAATCAGTGCTCCCTGGATGTAGCTGGCCATATCACTGGCCAAAAACACAATTACTTTGGCCACTTCTTCCGGTTTTCCCCATCGCCCGAGAGCCAAACGAGATGAAAAAACATCAGCCGTACGCATGAGATCGACACGAGCGTGGAATAATCCGTTCCAAACCTGTGACATGGTTCCCGGAGTCATAATTGCCCCCGGCAACACCACATTGGCTCGAATTCCCGCCCTGCCGTAGTCCCTGGCCAGTGACCGAGTCAAGGCGATCACCGCTGCCTTACTCACACTGTAAGGAACCAAATGTTTTTTAAAGGGCAAAATCGCTTCGATCGAACCTACATTCACGATCACCCCACCCATTTTCTTCCGCCGGGCAATAAACTGCCGACACATCCAAACCATCGAGTTCAGGTTTACATCAACTGTTTTTTGGTACTCTTCTTCGGTCATTTTGAGAAAATCCTGTGAAGGATAACTTCCGGCATTGTTCACCAGAATATCGGGAGTTTCTTTCAGATTACCCCAAAGACCGTCGATGCTTTCCTTCTTACTCAGATCAACCAAAGATGTTTCATGCTTGGTTGGCTGAGCCAGTTGCTCGGCCGTATCGATCATTCCCTGCATATTAATGTCTACAAGCGACACTTTACAACCGCACTCGGAAAAAAGCTTGGCTGTCGCTCTTCCGATACCGGAAGAAGCGCCGGTAATCATTACCGTTTTATCTTCAAGACCAAAAATTTGATCTATTTTCATATTTCTCACCTCCAAAATCATAAATTAAAGAACCGATCCCATATATTATATCTTAGCCCTGCTAAAATGATTTATGCCTTCGGAAAAACACATCGAATCGGTTAAAAAAATCTACAACATTATTAGTCCCGAGTTTTCCGCCTCACGACAGTACATCTGGCCAGATCTAAAACCTTTTCTTTCCAAAGTCAAACCTGGTTCCTCTATTTTGGATGTCGGTTGTGGCAATGGCAGGCTCCTTCTCGGTCTCCCCAAAAATATCAAATATACCGGTCTGGACATTAGCCGAGAACTCATAAAAGAAGCCGAAAAGGCCCATCCCGATCAAAAGTTTTTAGAAACCGATATCACCAAAGAAACCATCTGGAAACATCTTCCTCAGTACGACTATATTGCCTGCGTTGCTGTTCTTCACCACCTGCCAACAAAAAAGGACCAGTTGTTTGTCTTGGAACAAATCAAAAAACACCTCAAACCAAAAGGGCGCATCCTCATTACCGTCTGGAATCTCTGGCAAACCAAATATCTTAGATATCACTTTGACCTCAGAACCAAACTCCAAAATACACACTTTGTCTATATTCCTTTCCAAGGCAAACCTCGTTTCTGTTTCGCCTTTACCAGACCCTATCTCCAAAGACTTCTTCGCCAGGCAAAACTCAAAATCAAAATCAAAAAAACTCCCCACAACTATCTCCTTTCTTGACTTTTTATCCCATAAAAGTTACAATTCGCCATCTTTCCTATCCTATTTCTAAGGAGGCACTTTAAATGCACCAGCAATCAATTTCGAAACACATCAAGTCCTTTTCGGACAAAAAAATCAAGTTTCTTGTTAACGAGCTCTCACTGGCTGCCTATTTTTACTCTCGAAATTACAGTAAAGCTCAATGTGCTATTGTGGGCAGTGAGCATGGTTGCTCCGACGCCGCCGCTTCCAGTTATGCTTTTCATGGCATATTTTTAAACGGCATAAAAGAGTCACCTTTCTACGACGCTTTTCGTCAAGAACTGCGACGCCGATTTGGATACTCTGTCTCAAACACCTGGGTCGGCTGGATCGGCTACAACCAAAAAGAAAGGCAGACTATTCTGTCTTCGCTTGATACGCTCTCCTCCCACATACAGGGAATGCTTCCCATGATCACTTCAGAACAACAGGCCAAAGAAGCTCATTCCGCACTCAAAAACTTGGGGTTCCACGGAACTTTCATCAACTGGAAAAACCTTGATAACTGGCCTGGCTTTGAAAAAGCTGACAACATCTTCACCGATCTTTCGATTCTCATTTCACCCAAACACAAATCTTCGGTTGAGAACATCAACAAAGAGCAATTCACCGAGGTCACCATTGATAAATGCGAAAGTGGTATACCCATCAAAGGTTGGGAAAATGTTTGCGCCGCCCTCCGTTTGTACTCATCAGGTATCCCAGACAGTTCAAACGCTACCCAAGACGAGCAGTTGAGATCCGTCGCTAGCAGTCAAGGAATCATGGGCGCCGGTCTACTGTTAATGTTCCAGAGTAAACAAGATCCGAATTCGTTTGTCGATCGCATGCTCAAAGAAGCAAGCGAGCATCTTAAGAACAGCGATTCATGGAATAGAGATTATGATTACGATGGGCAGGGTGTCTTTTTTAAGACCACCGTTTACATCGATGTTCTCAATCGAACAGAAGATCTCTATCTTTTAAGATTTTGCGCCGCCTATGTTGGTGACAAACCCGAGGCAGATCTAGCTAAAGCTCTGAATATATCTAGAGCTCTGGTCCGAGTTGACGTAAGGGTCCAAACCAAACCGCTAAACGACCTGAACTTTATCTTTGATTTCGAAGACATTATTCGGACTCTCGACCCCGTTCTCCACACGCTTCTCTATGGTGAAAACCTCGCTCAATACTTCATCGATAATCCCAAAGATGCATACGGCAGTTTTAATCCTCCTGTAATCTACGAAGAAGAAGGGTTCGTCGTCACTTTGGCCCCTGGCCGTGTTAAAAGTCGTTTTCAATATAAAGACAATGTCCATAAGGACACCTGGCAAGTCGTCGATGACGGTATCCTCACTGGTGAGCTCTATGAAGGTAGGAACGAGGATGGTTCTCGTAAACGAGACAATCCCACCTTCACCATAGAAATCTCTCAGCCATCTGGCGATCGGTGGAATAGTAATAACTATATCTACAACGAGGAAACAAAGAAAAAGATCAACTCTCTCGCCGAACAAATTGCTGAAGCTTTTAAAAACTGATTTTACAAACCTGGAGGAAACTCCAGGTTTTTTATTGCCTTACCTTGACACATCCATCTCTTTTTGCCATACTAAACATATGCCCAACGATGATCTTGGAACATTTCCTTTGCCATCCACACCTTCAGATAACTCATCTGATCCATCTTCAGCGTCACAAACAGACTCGCTTCCAACACCGCCAGCTCAATCCACCACTCCACCAGAACCGGTGCCCCCTCAAGAACCCTCGTTTGAAGAAACCCCGGAAGTTATTCCTACCTACACTGAACCTCAATCACCTCTTCCCCAAGAAGAAATACCTACTCCTTCAACTAACCTCATCAACGAATCGGAAAAGCTCGTCGAAGCCAACGAAAATCTTATTGAAGCCCAAAAACCCTCAGAAACACTCGCTTCCGAACCGGTACCTCAAGAAGCCCAAGCCGCACCCTTGCCCCCTCAAGAACCACAAGCGGCAGAAGCCCCGAAGAAAAAGTCTTCAGCTCCCATTGTGATTATTCTTGTTCTCTTAATCGTTGCCGGTATTGGCCTCGCCTACTCCGCCTATCTATCTCAACAAGCAGCCAACCTAAAATCTCAGCTTCAAGAGATCACTCAAACTCTCGAAAAACAGCAGACATCCCTAACGCCGACTCCAACATCTACAATCTACGAAGTGCCTACCCCAACAGATAGTCTGCAAGCAACCAAAAGTGCTACTCTCTCAGCCACCCCTACTCCTTTGATACTCTCACGCAACAATCTCCTGCCTCTAGCCAATGCGGCTTCAGCTCTCAAAGTAGCTATCAATCGCTCACCCAACGCTCAGCTAATTCTTATCAAGGTAGATAGTGCCGAAAGCACCGCATCGGCCGTAACCAAATATTTTTTCCGTGAAGATCTCACTACCAAAAAATACTTCTATGTCGCTATCTCCGGCACCGGTAATCCCCAGCTCGTCGACAAACAAATCTACGTCACCCCAGACGACAATATTCCTTCATTAAACGACGCTGTTCTAACCAACAAGCTTGGAATTGACCTCGACAAAATCCTTAAAATTACTTACTCGCAGTGCTCAGCTCCAGCTACCTGTGCTTCATCTCCTATCAAAGCCCAGTACATCAAAACAGGAAGCGGTATTCTATGGCAAGTTTCTGTTTACAATAATGGGCTGACAAGCTCTCCTCTGGTCATGCAGTTAAACGCCGAAGGTGGCAATATTCTCTACAAGTCACCCGGGTTCTCCACTATGTAATTTTGGCCTTGATATAATGACGTCCTCCCCGCACAGACCCAGCATTGTGCGGGGTTTCCGGGTGGTATTTCATGAGAATCCAAATCCTAGATTGAGATAGACAATCAATATTTCGATCGACTTTGTCTTCTCATGCTACCAGACACAGCATCGCTATCGCGATGTGGTGTCTCTTCCAATTCATCCCCGCACAGACCCAGCATTGTGCGGGGTTTCCTTGGCATTAAAAATAACCCACTAGATTGTGGGGCATTTTCTATTGTGCCAAGGACAATAGAAGAGCTTGCTCCTTGCGCCGGAATAACTTCGTTATTTTTTCCGGCTTCAGTCCGCTTCCTCTTAATTCAGGCTCATAATCCGCGTTGCTTGATTATGATGCTCAGAATGCGAACTTTACAAGTTCCCATCTTGCCATAGAATTAAAATTAAAAGCTCGCCGCAAGGGCGAGCTTTAATTTAGTGCCAAGGACAAGATTCGAACTTGTGTAGGCTTGCGCCGCGGGTTTTACAGACCCGAGTATTTGACCACTCTACCACCTTGGCATACTTCCTATTATATTCAAAAAACAGGGAGCCGTCATTGGGGGTCGAACCCAATACCTCGTTCTTACCAAGAACGCGCTCTACCAGCTGAGCTATGACGGCAACAGGATATATTTTACCTTAAGAAGCACATTTGAACCACTACAATGCTGAGCCGCCTCTGAGATTCGAACTCAGGACCCCCAATTTACAAAATTGGTGCTCTAACCAACTGAGCTAAGGCGGCGATACTGTATTTTAACTTATTCTTGTGTTTCGCGCACCAAGAGTTGACTTTTTATACCCAAACTGATATTATATAGGACGTTCTCTAAAATATCCCAAACTTTTGTTCCATAAGGAGTCCATCTTGAACACAAAACGTATTATCGTTATCTTGGTCCTGGTCGCCATCTGCCTCTCTCTTTGTGCCTGCTCCAGCGAAAATGACCAGAAAAATCCGGAATTGACTGAGGTTATTAGCTATCGATCGATTCCCATCAGCTTCACCTACTCCATCGATCCCGATGTTTCCCAGATCACAGGAAGAAACGACTACGCCTTACCCGATTCCAACACGATAGATGCACATCTAGTCACAAACGGATATAGCACCTGGATCAGCTTGAATGACCTATCCGGATACCCTGATGAAACATACCGAAGCCAGTTCAGCTCAGGCGTAGAACTTTTATCTATCCGCTGGAGCCAAAACCCAGACGTTTCTTCAAACTACTCCAATGAACAAACATGTATGCACTATCTTGTTGGAGACAGACTGTATCTCGTCGAACAGGTGGATGGCGTATACACATTCCCCAGCTATCCGTTCGAAGATGCGCCCTATGGTAAGAACTGCTTCGACAACCTGGAAGACTTTCAGGTGACCTACATCGCCGCCCCCGAATACTGTAAAACTATCAACGGTTCGGACAGCATCTGGTGTTCCTTGGACAATCTTTCTCTTTCTCTCGATGATCAGGTGTTTTCATTCACTATTTCCGGTGATTCGGTCACTACCGAATATCGCGAAATGCTGGTCAATCTCCTTAAGTTCAAAGGTATCGATCCTCTTCTTCTTCTTCCTCAGGAAATACGGCCTAACAGTAACTACATGATCGAGATTCACTAATAACACGCCCCGCAAATAAACACGGGGCTTTTTTATAACAATTTACTTGAAATCCGCTCCCAAAATAACCATCAAATCTGTATTACTCGGAATAATCTCTGACGACTGTGTGGCTACCTGACCCCCCACAAGCTGAGCTAACTGAGTTGCCTGACTTCCCCACTTTCCCGTTAAATCAATAACTAATGTTTTTTGATAATCTGTTGTCTTTGCTGTTGATTTCGTCGTCACCGAAAGTCCGACAATTTTTCTATCTTCGATTCTCTGTTCCAATATTGATGTCGCTCCAACCGTCTTCGACCCGTTTATTAAAGCAATTTTTAAAGGATTATTCGCGTCCACACCGGTGATCGAAATTACTCCATCCCCAACATTTACCGGCACTACATCAACAATCACATTTTTTGTCGGATTGTAGATATATGCTTTCTGCGCTTTTGCATAAATAAGGATTTTGTCTCCGTTCTCCGCCTTGGCAAAGAGAGGTTGGTCTTTGAGCTTCTCCTTATCCGTAACCGTCGCCAAGACCGGCTCTTCGTCTGCTGGTAATATTACCAACTTACCTATCTTCTCCACCAAATCTTTTATTTCTTTCTTGGCCAAGTCCTCCGGACTGGCTACTTTTCACCTTTTGAAACTGATCGATTTCCTCTTCAGGAATTCGAAACTTACCATTTCTAATACGTACCGATCGAATCAATCCTTGCCTTAGAAATGTATAAATACTATTTCTCGAATAGCCCAGTCTCTTTGCTGCTTCTTTTACCGAAATATTTTTCTTCATTTGTAAAAATTGTAAAGATTATTACAAACCACTAAAACCACTGTAAACTAAATCCGAGCCTCTGTCAAATAGGAAATTGTATTCTTTATTACACTAAATATACTTTCACCTTCTCTACCAGTTCCTGTATTGAGATATTTGCCTTTACAAAATACTCCTCAGCACCCAAATCTTTCGCTTTCTGAATATCCGAGTCCTGGCCTAAATTAGACATCACTACGACCTTAATACCTTTTGTTTTCTGATTTTCTTTTAGCTTCTTCAGAGCACTAAAACCATCCATCACCGGCATAATTAGATCCATTAAAATTAACTTTGGTTTTAGCTGTTCTGCCTTTTCCACCGCCTCCTTGCCATTTCCGGCAATCACCACTTCATAGCCCTCTTTAGACAGTTTGTTTTGATAAACCTTGGCGTACAAAGAATCATCTTCCGCCACCAAAATAACCGGTTTATTCATCTGTATTTGTTTTATTTATTTTTAATGGTAAGTAAATCGTAAACTTGCTCCCCTTTCCTTCTTTACTCGACAACTCAATCTTACCACCCCATCCCTCAACAAACTTTTTGACTACATATAGTCCCAGACCGGAGCCTTCAGTTTCCGATTGAACCGCATTACTAGCTCGGAAAAACTTTCTAAAAATACTGGCAGCATCTTTTTTGGGAATACCCACCCCATTGTCTTCAATTATCATCTGGATCCATTTTTTTTCTTGATTAAGAGTTATCTTAACCCAGCCACCGACTCGATTGTATTTAACGGCATTGGAAATCAAATTCGTTATCACTTCGCGGAAACGTTTCGGATCAATCACTATCCCGTCTATCTTTTCCAAGTCCATGTTTATCTTTATCTTTCGTCGATCTGCCTCGTAATTAAGCTCTTTTACCGCCTCTTTAATTATCACTGCCAAATCCGTCTTCACCGGTTCATCCATCACTCTTCCTTGGTCAATACGGTTCACGTTCAGAAGGTCATTAACCAAGTTAATCATTCTTAAGTTTCCTTCGTGAATCTGAGTCGCCAACTCCAAAGCCTCATCGGGCAATTTTCCGGAGTCTCCGGCCAATAGCATCTCCACATTCCAACGCATACTTCCCAAAGGAGTTCTGAGTTGATGTGACGTTACCGACAAAAAGTCGTCTTTACTTCTCTCTAGTTCTCTTTCTCGAGTGTTATCTCTAAAAACCGTTACACAGCCATATGTTTTGCCATCAACGTCTTTTACAGGAGCGGCACTATCCAAAATCGGTATCTCGTTACCTTTTTTGTCCAGTATCACGGAATGCTTATCCAGAGTAATTTGACTTCCCGTCTCCAAAACTTCTTTCACAAAATCTCGATATTTAATTTCTGGATGACCCTCAATTCCAAATTTAAAGATCGTTGAGTAATACTTCCCCACACTGTCTACCAAGCGATGTCCGGTAATTTCCTCTGCCGCCTTATTGATAATTGTAATTTTGCCCTCACCATCTGTCACAAAAACACCATCGCCAATAGATTTCAAAATTGTTTCAATCCTATTCTTTTCGTAAAAAATCCTGTCTTTTTCTTCGTTTAAATCTTCCATTACGTTCAAAACAGCTTTCTTAGTATTTTCCAAATCGATATTTTTGGCTTCTATCTGCTCCAAGGTCTTTTCTAACTCAGCTGTTTTCTCTTTCACTTTTTCTTCAAGTCCGGAGTAAAAATCCTTAATCGTTGACACCATCTTTTTTATGCTTTCGGCAAGTGTTTCCAGCTCATCACTCGTTTTCACCGTCAAAGTCTCATTAAAGTTTCCCCCACTCACACTTAAAGCATATTTATTCAAAGTAAACAAAGGTTTTAAGACCCTCCTCAAAAGGAATATCTGCACTACCACTCCAACAAATAAAATTGACAAAATCGTTACGATTACCGAAGTAACCAAAGAATTAACCACATCGGTTACTGTTCCAGACTCCACCTCGGAGATCAAATAAAGGGGCGAATCGCCGACTCTTACCATTTTTATGTATTCGGACACACCATCATCCTCATCAAAAAACTCGTATATCGGCGCACTCTCAGCCCCACTTTCCACCGATCTTTGCGCTTCATCATAATCTAAAGACTCAATCTCCTTTCCCGAATAGCGATCTTCATTTTGTATCATTTTCTTTATTTCCTCTCCCATTACACCCAAACTCTTGTATAGAGCGTTTTCTTTATTTGCAAAAACGACCACTCCATCGTCATTTACCAACATAAACTTACCCAACCGATCGATGTAACTGTCAATTAAAGTTTCATAAACTGGCTGGATATCCGCCTTTACAATTGATACTCCAATCACTTTCCCCATTTTGTCTTTCACCGGGGCAGAAAAAACAATTCCAGGTTCCTTAGACACAATATCAATCAACATCTCTGTCGCTGGCACTCCAGACAGTGCAGATAGAAAGTAGCTTCGGTGACCAAGTTCTTTCTCCAAAAACAAATCATCGGTTGAAAGCACCACCACTCCCTGAGTATCGAGCAAACTAATACTCTCCACCTGTCGGCCTTCAATAAAATCGGTCAAAATACGCAGTGTTTTCGTGTCTTGATTTTGCCTATTGTCATTATTCAGATAATCGGAGATACCGGGAATCCCAGGTACCTGCTCAGCGACCCTCTTGCTTTCATTCAAAACAATGTCGATCTGCTCCGCTTGCTGCTGTACAGCCAAGTCTATTGTCTCTTTTTTTGTGTTTAACATGGAATCCTCGACCCTATTTTTCACCACTACCACCGTAACACTGGCCAAAAAGAATACCACAATCAACAAAGAAAGTATTATCTTAACCTGTACCGAAAGTTTGATTCTATTTCCGCTCATTTTTTGCCTCCTTCAGTTCCTTTTTTAACTCATACATTATTACTTCTCTCCCCACCATTAATTTATTCAGTTTTTCCAGTTGCTCTACCTTTTCTTCCAAACTTCTCGTTTTCTCCACGACTTTTTTGTTTGATTGATCTCTTGACTCTCTCAATCCAACTACTAGGTTGTTAATTGATCTTGAAAGTTCCGACAACTCATCTCCTCCGGAGTCATTTAGAAGACCTGTAGCTCCCTCACCGCTAATTTCCATAATTGACCTATTAAAATCACCCACACCTCGTTCAATCAGCCAAGAAAGTAATATCACCAGTACTAGAGTAATTACCAAAAATGCCCCTGCATACAATCCAAACCGTATCAGCATTTGCCGCTCCTGTGCCAGTACCTCACTAAATCGAATATCCACTCCCACAATACCCACCACTACTCCTCGACTATTTTTTACCGGAGATGCAGAGGTCATAAATGTCCCCCATTTGTCGGAATAATACTCGTCCGTAATTGATGTTGCCAAAAAGGCCTTCCTCAAAACAGGAATATCAGTAACATCATACTCTTCACCAATAACGGCCGTTGTTTCTTCAGGAGAAACCTCCCCATCTGCATTCCAGTCTCTGGTTTCAAAACCGTCAACCACAAAACGAACCATATTGGGATCATCGGTCGCCACCATAGTGTAAACATCATCTATCTGGCCATCGGAAGCCATCATCTCCCTCTCGACCTTTAGTATCTGCTTGTACTCGGCAGAACTTGTAGAGAGACCTTCAGGCATTATCTTTTGCAAACTATCCCCATCAATCAAACCTGCCGCCATCTTGCTGTACGACAAGACTCGCTTTTTTATCTCAGACTCTACATCGGGAATCACCCATACTCGGAGAATAAAAAACAAAGAGACACTCAAAAAAACCGCAAAAATAGATGCCAAAATCACCATCTTGGTTGCCAATCTCATGCCTTTTTTTTGACTGTTATTTACCATTTTTTCTGAGTAAGGCGATCTCCTTTTTTAACTCGATCATTTTCAATTCTCTATCCACCATTACTTGATTTAAAATCTCCGAAGCCCTAACCCTTTCCTTCAACTCCTCTTCTGTTTTTTTTCTTTCGGTAATATCCCTCATCACCCCTACAGCAAACCATTTCCCTTCTATTTTTGTTGACGATACCGTTAGTTCAATTAAAAAAGTCTCGCCTTTTTTGTTTCTCACCGGTAGTGTTAGGGTTTTACCCAGTATCTGACTTTTCCCGGAACGAAAAAACACTCCAAGACGGCCTTTTTCCTCTCGGTGCGACTTTTCCATGGGAATCAAACTGTGCAAATCCTTTCCCAAAACCTCAGCTTGTCGATAATCAAACATTCTCTCTGCCGCTGGGTTCCATGCCGTAATCTTTCCTTTGTCATCCATCATTACAATTGCATCCTGACTACTTTTAACAATTGCCTGGTATTTTGACTCACTCTCTTGAATCAACTCCTTTGCCTTCTCAAATGTGGTTATATCGCTAAAAAATGTTCCCACCTTATCCTTGTCGATCTTTACGGCATACACTCGGAAAAGTTTTCCCAATTTCTCAACCTTTTGGTCAAACAGCATTGATTTCCCTGTTTTTAGTAGTCTGCCGTATCTTTCATACCACTCAATTTCAAGATCTGGAACAAGTCTCTTTGCTGTCTTTGTCAGTATTTCTTCCTTGCCAAACCCCGTTATCTTCGCAAATACCGAGTTGATACTCAGATATTTCATATCTACAGCTTCTCCTTTTTTGTTAAAGATGATTTTTCGTACAGCAAAGCCAATCGACATCTTTTCGAAGAAGTCCTTCCAATCCATCGCAATATTATTGAGGGCAGTCTCCATATAGCTAGATTAAGAATAACATTTTTGTGTTAAAATATCAGTTGCTTCTTATAAAACTATATCGATTAAACATGGCAAAAAAAGGTCCAAGACAACACCTAGGGTTAAAATGCTCCAAATGCGGGCATTTCAATTACATCTCCGAAAGAAACAAAACCAACACTCCCGAGAAACTCGTTTTGAGTAAATACTGCCGCACTTGCCGCGAGCATACCGAGCATAAAGAGGTGTCTAAGTTAAAGTAAGACACCGATATCCTCGGTACTCCAAGGACAAGGAAGTCTCCAAATTAAAATAAAGTAGGTAATTACTTCCAGTCCAAGGTACTCGTTGGGCAAAGAGGTGTCTAAGCTTAAATAATTTCCCTCTCCCTCCCATACCTAATACTTGATACATGATACTTAATACGTATTTTGTATTCTTTTCTGCTACAATTTTTGCCAACTGTACTCTAATAACAAAAGGAGGAATTTTGACAGATCAGCCCGTAACACCCCCGCGTGTTTCCTGGGATGAGTATTTCATCAAAATAGCCAATACCGTTGCCGAAAGAGCCACTTGTGACCGCGGCATGGTCGGTTGTGTTATCGTCCACGAAAATCACATTGTGGTCACCGGCTATGTCGGCTCACCGCCGGGTCTGCCGCACTGCCATGACGTTGGCCACCAGATAAAAGAAACCATTCACGAGAACGGCGACGTCACCCAACACTGCGTTCGCACCATTCACGCCGAACAGAACGCTATTGTTCAAGCCGCTCGTATTGGCGTCTCCATCAAAGACACCACTCTTTACTGCCGCATGACTCCTTGTCGGGTCTGTGCCATGCTTATCATCGGTGTCGGTATTAGACGAGTTGTCTGCGAACAAAAATACCATGCTGGTGCTGAGTCTGAAGAGATGTTTCGCCAAGTTGGTATCGAACTTGTCTTCATGTCCAACAAGGTTCTCGAGTACCCTTCACCAAAATAGATTGCACCCTCCCCTTCGGGAGGGTTTTTTACACACGTTTCGCCTCCATTTCTGCTAAAATACGAGAGTACTTAGGAGTGTAGTTCAACGGTAGAATCCGGGTCTCCAAAACCTGTGATGAAGGTCCGATTCCTTCCACTCCTGCATAAATAAAAGATTCCCCTTTACGGGGAACTTTTTGTTTATAGAGTAATGGAGAAATCGGAAAACCGGAAGCACGACCGGCGCTGAGGTGTGCCAAGAAGAAAATTCAGCAGAATTTTACTGATTGGCGATTCCTTCCACTCCTGCAAACCACAAAAAAGCGAGGGTTTTACCCCTCGCATATTCAAACTAATTTAATTCTTCGATCTTGTCTAGATCATTGGCGTGCAGATGGTACTCAGTGCCGTCTTCCACATGGAAGCGATACTTATCACCATCAATGCTGTCGAAGATCAAAATGGTGCCGTTTACCGGCTCAACCAGATCGGCAGCCACACACTCTCCATCGGTTCCTTCGAGACAAACATCCACATGCGCAGTCGTTCTGTATTTCTTTCCAGGGACAAATGCTTTGTCGACTTCAAAAGAAATCGGTTCAACCAGCTCGAGGCTACCGTCCTCTCGTCGATATGCAGCCGCACCGGGACGATTAAAAATCAATTCACCTTCGTACGAGTGGACGCGTCCGCATTTATCGCAGGCATAAAAGGTCGTATACGAATCACATCCGGTCTGCAAGACAATATCTTTATCCATATCAATTACTCCGCCACATCCGGGCATCTTACAAGAATTTGCCATTCCTCTCCTCCTAAATCATATTTTATTGTGCCCCGAGATTATCACACATACCTTTAACTCTGTCAACATTATGGGGTTAAATTAAAATAATTCCTCCCCAAACCCTTGGTAATACTCTTCAATTATCTTGATCGCCTTTGCTTCATCTTTGACTCCCTTAGCCACCCTCATTATTTCTTCAGCCACTTCAATAGGCTCCTTGATGAGTGAATCAATCACTTCTACACTATCCGGTTTCCTCGAAAAATACTGTCTTAATTTACCGTGCCACTTTGCAACCACTTCTTTGCTCGCTCCATATCTGAGCTCCTCCTCTCTTACGCTCTCAAAAGACCTTATCATTCTATCCCAATCGTTTACTTTATCGTAAAGATAGTTATCTTCGAAAATTTTGACACCTTCATGAATAAACTTCGACTCCGGAAACAGTTCAAAAATCGCCGACTCCATTCGATATTTATGTGTCGCCTGATCCACCCACGAATGAAACATAAACCCGGCTGTAAACGAGTCAAATCCAATCAAACTACCAAAATCTACATCATCAAAATGAGTCACTGACCTATCTACCCCCGCCAACCGCCTGATATCCGGGAAACTTGTACCAACCAAAAAGGCTTCTTTGTCCTTATTCGCAAAACACTTATCCCAAATCTTTTCTGTCAAAACAACGTGCATTATTGGTGCAGACATAGCTTAATTTTATATCCCATTTATCACCAAAATACCAGTGTGTCGTATAATACGGGCTATCTCGCACCCTAAAAAGGAGGAAAAATGAATTTTGGAAATGATTATGATAGTCATTTTGCCATGGCCGCCGCCGTGCAATCGCTGGAAAATCTTGTCGATCTCATTACTGCCCGTCACGAAGCTGGTTACCAACGCGGTGAAAGGCTGGAAGAGTGGATACTCTTGGGTCGCTTCTATCTCGATAGTTATGGCCAATTCAATAAATACGATGGCCATCAGGGCGACGACATTCCGATTGTCCGCTTCCCCGACATTCCTAAAGTCCTGACCCGTGATGAGTTTCACACCTTCGTTGACAGACATCTCAAACTGGGAGAGCCTTTCGGTACTTCATGCTGTGTCTCCTGGCTTCCCGAAGGTGACCAAATCTGTCCCGTCTGCAAAAAGGGCTGGACCATCCCCAACTGCTACGATTTTGTCGTTGAACATAAAGATATAGTCGTCGATACCAAGGATTTCATCGGCCAGACTGTGGCAAACTTTAAGGCCAAGTGGAACCGTGACAATCACGAAGTCAACTGGTTTCTACGAGGGGAAACTAATCTGAAGAACAAAAAATATATCGATCGTACTATCCTCGTGAACAAGATCTGGAAAGCCGAAGATAAACATCAAGTGAATGAACTTGGTTGGATCGAAACCGACGATGACCATATCATCGAACCGGGCGACCATCTCTTCGTCCATCTGGTCACCTACCGCCACGAAAAGTGTTACCGCTCTCGCCAGGCCAAACTGCAGCACGAATACTTCAAACGCATTTTCATTAGTGCCGGGTTCCGAAACGTAATCATGACCCAGATCTCCAATCAATATCACGGTGGAGACTGTCTTTTCTGTGCTCCATGGTACCAGGTCACTGCCGACAGCCTTAACTTCACTATTGGCAGGCGGAAACACGTCATCAGCATTGAGATGAAGGACCAAAAAAGAATCAGGCTGGAAGCCCTCTTTCGCCGTGAAGATGTCACCAAAGAAAAAGAACTTATTCACGCCTGGAATAGGGAAAAATGTGTCGAGTATCTGATCAAAATCAGAAAAACCGCCGTCTCACCTTTCTGGTTTCTCCATCAGGTTGCTTTTTGGCCCCATCTCATCGCCCGTTTTTTCAAAAATCGCCTTGACTGGGCAGAAATCCTCTTCACCAACCCCAAACTGTACTGGAAACTCCGTTTCCAAAAAAACAAAATATAACTAACCCTAGAGCTTGCTTTTGCAAGCTCTTTTTTTGTACAATCAACTCATGTCCCCCCAAAAACAAACCAAGAAAAATCCTCGCCCTCTGGAGTTAGTGTTCGTTAGACACGGTGAATCCGAAGGCAATGTCGCCACCAAAGCTGCCGAAAATGGTGATGACAGTTTTTTCACCAAAGAATTTCGCGCCCGTCATAGCTCCACTTGGAATCTCACTCCCAAAGGTGAAGAGCAGGCCAAAAGTGCTGGGGAATGGATCAAAAAAAATATCAATGGAGGCATTTTTGACTCCTATTACGCTTCCACATATCGCCGGGCCAAACGCACCGCCGGTCTCCTCGGACTCCCCCACGCTGAATGGAAACTTCGCGATTATCTACGTGAGCACGACTGGGGAAACTTAGACGTCATGACCGACGAAGAACGTCACTTCAAATACCCAGACATTATGAAAGGCCACCAAATCAATCCTTACTACTTCTCGGCTCCTGGCGGTGAGTCTTTGGCTGATGTCCTAGTCCGTGCCCGTGTAGGTATCATGGATGCTCTTTACCGTGATGTCCCAGATAAGAGGGGTATTGTTGTTAGCCATGGCAACATGATGTGGCCTATTCGCATCATTATGGAAGGTCTTCTTCCAGACGACTATCTTGCCCTCAAAAAAGCACACGATCCCAAAGACAAAATCAATAACTGTCAAATCTTTCAGTACACACGTATCGATCCTTTTACCGGAGAAATTACCGAGAAATTCAACTGGATGCGCTCTGTTTGCCCTTGGAATCCGGACCCCACAATTGATGCCTGGCGTCCTATCCAACACAAAAAATTCTCCAACGAAGAGCTTTCCAGCGCTTGACCACAAAAAATCCCCATACCTTTCGATATGGGGACAATTCACTACCTTCCTTAGGCCGGAATTAATTCCTTGACGGCTTGAGATTTTCTGCTTTCGATGAAACATCTTCGGCACTTCGAAAAAGTATGGAATGCTCCATCTTTTCCCAATACCGGTACAAGAATCTCTTTGCAGTCGTTGCCATCGCACCTTCCCCAGGGAGTCTGGAGTTGGAGAGTCAATCCTTGACCCCTTTCGATCATGGCCAGGATCTCTTTGATGCCTGTCCTCATTGAAGAGCCGCTTGGCCGATTTGCCAGCCACCCAGCCGCCTCACCAGCGATCTTCAAGCGAGCGTAACTGTCTGCATACGCCCGTCTTCGCCAGCTGACATCAATTGTTTGGAGTTTTTTCCAAACATTGTTATATCTTTCGCTGGTAAAGGTCCAACGAATGTCATCGCAGGCTTTTACAATGGCAACGGGGTTGACACCCTCTTCGGATGCCTTAACCTCCAATTGTGCCACTTTTTTCCTCAATACCGCTCTGACAGAATCGAATCTGTCTTCTGGGTACTCTTCGATCAAAATCTTTGTTTTTGCCAACCTTTCTTTGGCTTCGTCAATAGTCCAAAGCTTTTTCGGTTGGCCTTTCAACACAGAAATAGACATTTTTCCTCCAACAAAAAAGGTTTAACGTACGCCCATATCATACCGTAAAATACCTATTTTGTCAACTATATAGGACAATTCTATTCTCCGCCTTCCTTTTTAGCAATCAGCTCTTCAAGTACTCTCTTTTCTCCTTGGCATCCATCGCAGGCCGTACAAGCAGAAATCGTCGCCAATAAACTTTTTAAAGAATTCAGCGAAAGACTTTGGTAGTCATACTCATAAATATCAATCCTATCTTCACAACTCATGTTTTCAACATTCATTTAAAAAGCATATCAAAACTCCTCTCCCAATGACAATACCCAAAACAGTGGGGGTTCTCTTTGTCTTATGTTATGATTCATCCCAAACGCACCCTAAAAAGGAGGTGGCATGAAACCGAAAAGAAATACCATTTTTCAACGCCTCGTCAATCGTCTTTTATCCAAGAGAGTATCGTTTGAAACGCCAAACATTACCATCACCCGCGACGACACCTGTTTTCGCGTCCTTGACTCTCTTCATCGACAAGGCCTTTATTTCATCGACATTGATACCAAAAAATACATCGATGGTCTAATTGATCTGCCCTCAATCGGCCTTTCCTTTTCTCCCCCAACGCCCATTGATGATGAAAATGAATCGGATCTTGGTTTTCTTGCAACCCAAAAAAAAGAATCTATCACCAAAGATGACGGCACTGGCCTCAAGGTAGATGCTGTTTTGTTTTTTGTTTACGATGGACCGGAATGTCGGACAGGATATATCTCCAAGGAAGGTTGTTATGTATATTTCCTCAAAATCTGGAACGACCTTGAACTGAAGCACTGGGAGGAAATCATTGCCAAAGTTGTCGATGACCTGACAATCAAAATCGAGGACTACGAACATGCTCTGGTTCGATTCTGTATTTCTACAACCTTTGTCCCCAATGACACCACCAAAGAAAGTCAGCTCATCATTCCCTACAGCGATAAAAACTCAAAGACATACGCCGTCTCTAACGACAGCATATCTCCCCGAAGATAATGAGTACAACGTATGCCAAAAACGCCCTCGCACCGCCAAGCCCCGACCATAATCGGGGCATTTTTGTGCTAGAATACCCTCAAATCTGTTCTTTAAAGGAGATTGTATGGAAACTGTTGGTTTAATGTTCTTTATTTCTCTGATCCTTGGTTTTATTTTTACAGTGACGGCTATTTCTATGTCCGCCCATAGCCCAAATCCAACTAAAAGCACTAAACTGAAAGTAAAAATACGCAACATCTTTTTTACAATCGTTGCTATCCTGGCCTTTATCTTCGACATGGCCACTATTTTTCTTTTTCTTGTGTCACCCACCTAAGCAATTGCCCTCCATATGGAGGGTTTTTTAGATCTCCACCTCAGTTCCTCCCTGCCTTAAAATCTTTATATTCTCCCCCGTTGTATCCACGATTGTTGACGGCAGATTTTCCGGCAGTTCTCCGGCGTCGATAAACAAATCAATTAGTGCTTGTCTCTCTTTAGGCACAGTTACCTGAAACTCAGCTAGGCTTCTCGCCGTTGGCGTCCCAGATATATTGGCAGACGTCGACGTAATTGGTTTTTCTAATCGGGAAATCACTTCCATCATCATTTTGTTATCCGGATTCCGCAAACCCAGTGTTTCTGTTTGTCCCTGCGCTTTTTTGGCCACCAAATTCTTACTCAAAGCTACTATAGCCACCGCCCCAGGCCAGTATTTTTGAGCTACTTTCCTACCCAATTCACTTAATTTTGTATATTTTTCTGCCATGGCTAAATCGGCGACTGCCACCAACACCGGCTTGTCTCCTCGTTCACCCTTAAATGCCCACAATTTTTCCAAAGCAACATCAGATGTTGCATCTACTCCTAATCCATATACTGTTTCTGTCGGATATACAATCAAACCTCCCTGTTTCAGCACTTCAACTATCCTGCCAATCAACTCTTCTCTGTTTGTTTCCCCCAAACTAATTACTTCCATAGCCTATTTTACCTCGTTCACCAATTCCAAATATAATCTCAATCTGCTAATATCTAAGCAATGCCAAAGATCGTCACCATAGGCGGCGGCACCGGTGCCCCCATAATTATCCAAGCACTGCTCTCAGCTGGATTCAAAAATCTTTCCTGTATTGCCTCATCCATGGACTCAGGCGGCAAAACAGGCATTATCCGATCCGACGAACGTGATCAGGTCATTGCCATTTCCGATCTTCTCCGCACTCTCATCTCCCTCATTAGCTCCACCAATCACCAAAAAAATATCAAGGCCTTCCAGGAACTCGTCTCCTTTACCGATGGTCGTGGCCGTAACCTAGGCTACACCATCTACTATGCCCTTCTCGAAAAATATCAAGATGACTTTATTAAAGTTCAGGAGCACATGGAAAAACTTTTAGGCATCAAGTTTGATGGTACTGTTATCCCCGTCACTACCGACTCCAGTAATATCTGTTTCGAAACTAAAAATGGCTCTGTTTTCCATGGTGAACACGAACTAGACAAGCAGTCTATGTCCAAAAACACCATCGCCGACATCTGGCTCGACCCAGACGTTCCAGCCACACCTCAAGCTATCGAGGCCATCACCTCTGCAGACTACATCATCTACTCTCCAGGCAGTCTCTACGGCTCAATTATTAGCAACTTCCTCCCCATAGGCATTACTGAAGCCCTGGCCGAGTCAAAAGCTCAAAAAATTCTTGTTACCAATCTCGTCAGCAACCGTAATCAAACTCATCACTACAGTCCCGAGAAGTACCAAAAAGTATTCCAAAAATACACCCGTCTCAAAAAACCAATTGATACTTTTGTTTGTCCCAATATCTCCCAAAAAGCCTTTGAAAAAAAATACCCCAAGATCGCCAAGTCCTACGCCCTTGAACACTCTCATTTTTTGGGATGGACAACAACCGAACTAAAAAAACATTCCAGTAAAGATATTAAAGTAGTAACTTCTGATATTCTCTCTATCACCCCCCATCTTAATCGTCTCCGTCACGACCCCCAAAAACTCTCCAAAGTTTTCAAAAAACTCATCAGCTAAAATATTTGTATTCGAGGGTACTTTTTGGACAACATACTTTTTTCTTCTCTCGATAACATATATAGATATAACCCTCCACTCATCGTCTCAGGTAGTTTCAGTCCTTCAGCCGTGGTAAGTGAACTTAA